>JBKJRD010000087.1:0-30322 GCA_046594885.1 Methylotenera sp.
GGGGATTGCACTTGCCACGATCTTGGCAAGCTGTCCTGTAGTGGTGATGGCGCGCCCGTCTGTGCGCTCCTTAATAATCGCCCTTGCAACCTGCTTAGCAAACCGTTCTTCACCATAATCTTTTATCACCTTCCCTAATTGTTGTTCTGAAATTGTGTTTAACAGCCCGGCGCCGTTTTGCCACGCGTTTGGTCCATGCGCATATCTAGCGGTGCATCAAATCTAAAACTAAAACCGCGTTCACCTTCGTCAATTTGCGGCGACGAGATACCTAAATCGAGCAAAATACCGTCTACTTTTGCGAGATTGTGATTACTTGCTAATAGATTGATTTGTGAAAAATGCAGATGTGAAATATTGAATCGCGCATCTTGAATTGTTTGCCCTTCTGCTAACGCTGCCAAATCACGGTCAATTGCATACAAGCGACCCGTTTGTTCTAAGCGCGATAGCATTAATCGGCTGTGCCCGCCGCGGCCAAATGTGCCGTCAACATAAATACCGTTTGGCTTAATATTGAGTGCGTCAACCGCTTCATTCAACAATACGGTGATGTGTGTGGTTGACGCCGACTGAGGGTAAGAATTTAAAGCGGAAGTCATCATCGATGCTGACACTGAGGCTGGTTTTTCGGTAATTGTTGGCGCAGATTTTGCGCCAACCATCATAGTGAAAAACCTTCTAATTCTGCAGGCATTTCAACACCATCGCCTGACATCAATGTTTCTAACTGTTGATGCCAAGCATCTAAATTCCACAATTCAAAATGGCTGCCTTGCCCAACAAACATGACCTCTTTATCTAGCTTAGCAAAGCTGCGCAGTACAGGCGAAACCAATAAACGCCCAGTGCCATCCAATATAATGTCCTCTGCCTGACCAACCATCATGCGCTGATAGGCACTGGTTTGCGGATTGAAACTGGATAAACTATTGACTTTTGCTTCGATTGGCGCCCAAGCAGGTTGTGGGTACAACAATAAGCAACGGTGGGGATGCGCAGTTAAAATCAAATTACCCGCACTCTGCGCCAATAAAGCATCGCGATGTTTAGCAGGCACAGCAAGCCTGTATTTAGCATCCATACTTAAATGTGTAGCGCCGCGAAACATGATTGAAATAAACCGCCCTTAACTATTTTATTGATTTTTATTGGTCAACTTGAATTTAGGAGTCAGATACTTAACACTTCATTTATCTTAAAACCCACTAAACTCCACTTTTTACCACTAAATTGCACTATAGATAAAAAAAAAGTACTTTGCAAGCACTTTTTGACTAATTTTCTTTATAAGACAAAGACTTAGCGCATTTTTCTCTGTAAAATAATAACTATAAAAATCAAGGGGATAGTAAGTTAAGTGAATGTAAAATATAAGCGTTACGGATTATGTGTTTGAATTAAATCAACAGGAAGATAAAAGAGTTTGAAGCTGGCCGATAAGCCGGGTTTTGTAGACTTTATTGCTAAAGTTAACAGTCATTCATCTAGGCGCACAATTACTTGTACGCTCAAGCTATCTACCCGCTGGCAACGCGAGCAACGTCTTATTAATCTTATCCGAAAACAAGACTAAAATGCCAGCCTATTTGATATTGCTGCAGATGGAGGTTACCGCGTTTCACATCCACACCCGAAAGTGTTTACTCGTCTCTGTGGCCCTATTCCGCGCCTTATATTTTCTAGCTTTCGCCAAAAAAATTTCAGCGTACGGCCGTTAGCCGTCATCTTGCTCTGTGCAGCCCGGACTTTCCTCCCCCTAACAAGTTAGGCGGCGACTGTCTGGCCAGCTTCAGGGTTATTTTAACATGCTAAATTAGTTGTTGTTTTGTAATTTCCACTGCAACATTTGACCAGCTCTCAGTGGCACTAAAATATCGCCATCGTAAGGCAAACTATCTGGCACTTTCCAAGCTTGTTTCACCAAGGTAATTTGGTTCGTATTGCGCGGCAAGCCATAAAAATCTGCTCCGTAAAAGCTGGCAAAACCTTCTAGTTTATTTAGCGCATAGGCGTTCTCAAATGCTTCTGCATACAGCTCCATTGCCGTGTGCGCGGTGTATATGCCCGCACAGCCACAAGACGCTTCTTTGGTATTTTTGGCGTGTGGCGCGCTATCTGTGCCGAGGAAAAATTTAGGGTTGCCAGAAGTAGCCACATTGACTAAGGCCACACGATGTTCTTCACGTTTTAAAATAGGCAAACAATAATGATGCGGCTGAATACCGCCTTTAAACATATCATTGCGATTCATGAGTAAGTGATGGGCAGTAATCGTTGCGGCGATATTGCTTGGTGCTTGTAACACAAAATCTGCCGCGTCTTTTGTCGTAATATGTTCAAACACAATTTTTAATGCGGGAAACTGGTTAAGTAGCGGCGTCATATGGCGCTCAATAAACACTTTTTCGCGATCAAATACATCCACATCACTATCGGTCACTTCCGCATGCGCCAATAAAGGCACGCCTAATTTTTCCATCGCTTGTAATGCTTTCACACAATGGCCTAAATTGGTAACGCCCGAATCTGAATTGGTGGTTGCGCCTGCTGGGTAAAGCTTAATACCATGCACGATGCCACTGGCTTTGGCTAAGGCGATTTCTTCAGGTGGCGTGTTGTCGGTTAAATATAACGTCATCAGCGGCTCAAAACTTAGGCCTGTTGGCAGCGCATCTAAAATTTGTTGTCGATAGGCGATAGCAAGCGCTGTGGTAGTGATTGGCGGCCGCAAGTTAGGCATCACAATCGCGCGCGCAAATTGTTTGGCAGTATCAGGCAATACCGCTTTGAGTGCCGCACTATCTCTTAAATGCAGATGCCAGTCATCTGGGCGCGTCATAGTTAACGTTTGTAGAGTCGTCATTTTTGTATATATTCTTTAATCGGTTTTTAATTAAACTTTGGCGTTTTTTAAAGTAAGTGCGAACTCATACAAATCGTTTTTCTTTTCATTGGTTATTTCAGCGGTTAACTTAACCGCTTGTTTAAGCGGTAAATCGGCAAGCAGCAATTTTAATATACGTATAACCTCTTGTGAAAATTCTTCCGCCGCTTTTATTGCTGCCGCTTCAATTAGTAGCACAAATTCACCTCGTTGCTGATTGCTATCATTTTTTAACCAAGCTTCTGCCTGGCTTAACTCACAACTATAAATCGTCTCAAATGTTTTGGTTAACTCTCTGGCAAACGTAATGCGGCGTTCTGCACCTAGCACGCTCGCCATATCAACAATACTTTCGATGATTCTGTGCGGCGCTTCATAAAAAACTAAAGTGACCATCTGTGCTTTTAATGCCTCTAATGTTTTTCGTCTTGCGGCGCCACTGGCAGGCAAAAAACCATAAAATAAAAAGCCATTTTGCACTATGCCCGATGCTGACAATGCCGCAATCACTGCACTCACACCCGGAATTGGCACCACCTTAACACCAGAATTACGCACAAAATTCACCACAACCGCACCAGGATCGCTAATGCCTGGCGTGCCCGCATCGGTTACCAACGCAATATTTTCACCCGCTTTTAATTGCAATAATAATTTTTCAGCCGATTGATGCTCATTGTGTTCATGCACGGCGATTAATTTTTTGCTCATGCCAAAATGCGACAATAAACCCGATGTATGGCGCGTATCTTCAGCAGCAATCGCATCAACTGATTTTAATATGGTTAATGCGCGTAAGGTGATGTCGCCTAAATTGCCGATTGGCGTTGCCACCACATACAAAATGCCCGTTGCTTTTAATTCATTCATTGTATAATTTTAAGCCAAAGCCATGACTATCACCTAAAAGCAGCTAAATATTTTCTGAACAATCGTTTCAAGCAAAACCGATGAAGATGAATCAAAACAATGCAGGGTTAGCCGCTGAGCAGTTAGCTGCAACTTATTTGCTCAATCATGGACTTAAATTATTAGCGCAAAACTATCATTGCCGCTTTGGCGAAATAGATTTGATTATGCTAGATGCTAAAACATTGGTGTTTATTGAGGTGCGATTGAGAACAAACCAGCAATTTGGCAATGCAGCGTCTAGCATTACCGCACAAAAGCAGCAAAAATTAATCTTAACTGCGCAGCACTATTTACAAACTCATGGTGAACAGCCATGTCGCTTTGATGCAATCTTAATGCATGCAGTCGACGCAAAATCCATTGAATGGGTGCGTAATGCATTTGACGCATAAAGGGCGTATGATTCGCAAAAATTAATCGTTAATTGGAGTATGAAATGAATAGAGCAACTAAACTTTTATTAACCGCCGCACTGGCAAGCCAATTGACTGCATGTTTTCCAGTCGTCGTCGGTGGTGCAGCAGCAGGCGGCGCGGTTGCTGCAGATAGGCGCACTTCTGGCTTTTTTATTGAAGATGAAAGCATCGAGCTTAAAGCGGTTAAAAAAATGGTAACCAATTTAGGTGAAGAATCACACGTGAATGTCACCAGCTTTAACCGTAACGTGCTGTTAACCGGAGAAGTGCCTGACGCAGAACGTTTAGCTAAAGCCGAATCTTTAATGAAAGAAATTGACAATATTCGTGCCGTGACTAACGAAATTGTGATTGCCCCAAAAGCGACCATCGGCTCACGCAGCAATGACACTTTTATTACCTCTAAAGTAAAAACAAAGTTTTTGACTGAAAACAAATTTCCCGCCAATTACGTCAAAGTGGTCACTGAAAACAGCGTGGTTTATTTAATGGGCCTGGTGACGCAAGCAGAGGGCGAAGCTGCTGTAGAAATTGCACGTAATACTGAAGGTGTGAGCAAAGTGGTTAAAGTGTTCGAATTCATCGAGTAATTTAAAAGTCAGCATCAACTTAACCCTCAAAATTAACCAAAATTTTAAGCGTATTTTAAAGCCCAAATAATGACCAAAAAAGCCGTAGAAATAATTATTGAAGGCCTGACTCGTGCAGGCAAACCTTTCCGCCCAAGTGATTGGGTGGACAGAACTTGCAGCACTTACGCCACATTTGGGTCTGATAAAAAACTGGTCTATTCGCCGTATTTGAAACCAAAAGTGATGAATGGCGTGCGTTGTTTGGCGGTAGATATGCGTTTGAAGGATAGTAGTCCGGAAGGGTTTGTGCAATTGATGCAATTTGCAGATGAGAATCAACTGAATATTTTAGATGCCGATGGCAACAGCATTACGGCACCGACTTAACACTCAATGTTGGCCTAAATTTTATATCAAGGTTTTTTAAATGTGCCGCTGCTAATATGATTGTTGCTTATAAAGTCTTCAAGATAAGCTTTAGTCACAAGGCCACGCTTGGTTTTAACTAATTTACCGCGTGGATTGTAAATATAAGTGGTTGGCATCACTTCGGCGCTGCCAAGTTGTTTAACGACATCGTCATCTCCCAATACAATCGGATAAGACATGAGCATATCGTCCACATAATCGGCTACTTCAGCCACATCTTTGTAATCAAATACCACGCCGAGCAACATCACATCTTTATTTTTTCGACTATCATAAAGTGCTACTAAATCAGGTACTTCTTCTAAACAAGGCGGGCACCAGGTCGCCCAATAGTTCACAATAACCCACTTACCTTTATACTGCGATAATGCGTGTTTTCTGCCTGACGTATCAGTCAGCACAAACCCGTTCAGATTTTTCTCTGCAGCATTCACACTAAAATCTGCTGCAAAAATTACCAACGCCATAAGCAAAAATAAAACCCATTTTTTTGTCATTACCATGCTTTTAATCTGACCTAATCTTTGATGTTTGTGGCAAATATCAGCTTACTATAAAAATTAAATGTAAATTTAGTTTTTATTACGTGTAAATTTCAAGTTCTAGACTAAATTTTCAAGTTCAAGCCTAAATTTAAGTGACAAATGTAAAATTAGCTCTTAATATGAAACATTGTGTGGAGTTTATATGCCAATCAGTCTTAAGCTACCAGATTTAGATCGTAATCCAATTTTATTGGCTGAAACACGCGCCCACAAAATCAATGAGTTTATTCAGAATCTGCCGTTTGGTGACCCTATTCGCGCTGCTGCCGACTTAATCGAAGAGCTACAAATTATCAACAGCCAAAAAGTGGCTTTCACCAATCGCTTAAACGCGTTAGAGCTTTATCGCCCGTCTGCAATTCAAATTTACCAAGATTTAATGCCACATTTCAGCAATGCCAGCTTACCTATTTCGAAAAATGAACAAGCTTTTGCAGATGCGGCAGAGCAGTTGTGGCAAGAGTTTGCATTCGGCTACAAGTTTGCATTGATTGATTTACAAAATAAGATTTTAAATTTAGGCAGCAGCAAAACCACCGCACTTGTTATTCAACGCGCGATTCATGCTTGCAAAGAAATGATGCTGGTTCAGCATTTAGTTTATGCTAGTCCGCCAGCTTCATTGTGGGGTGAGCTGCATCAGCTTTACTACTGTGCGTTGCAACAATCTGCCGAAAAAATACCAGTGGCCGAACATTACACCAGCGCAATTGCCAGCTCAGTAAATTTTATTTACGCACAAACACTTTTGTTAAATTTGGCCAACCCTCAGCATTTGGCTAATCAAGACACGCTCAAGGTTGATACTTATTTAGGCAATGTTGTGCAACACGCAGATTTAAGGCCTCTGGGCTTTATCGAAAATCCTACTGGCGTTTTTTTAGTGCCGTTAGATAGTAATAAACCGCCAACCGCTTTTGTTAAGAACAAAGAAATACCCGATGACAGTACCGATATATTATTGGTTACAGTCAATCTAGCGCGACATATCCATCAACATATTAAGTTGTTGCAGGAAGGCATTATTCCCAATGATGGCAGCATGCCAAACAACGCGATTGAAAGCCATTTTGAAGATCTGCTTGGCTATTTAATTAAACAGTACGGTAAAACCCCTCAGCGCTTGTTTTCTAGAAGTAAAAAAAGTGATGGCGTAGAGTTAAGTATTGGTATCAACACTACACACCATTTAATACGCGAAATTGGATCGCAGCTTAATGCACATCAAGGCATTAGCGGGCTTGGCACAAATGGCGTTTATAGGCCATCAAGATGGCAAATTTTAAATGTGAGTGCGGGCGGTTATGCGCTGCGAAAATTTAATTCTTCTATGGCCACCGCGCAAATTGGTGATGTAGTCGCCATGAAAGACAACAATACCAAAGTATGGGAACTGGCCGTATTACGCTGGGCGAATGTAAACGAATTAAAGCAATTAGATGTAGGCTTACAACTCATTTCACCTAGTGCGTCCGCTGTGAGCATTAGAGCAGATGATAACGCTTTGGAAACTGAGGCTTTACTGTTGCCTGAATTATCGGCATTAAAGCAACCCGCTAGCATCATTACCGCGGTGGGTTTATGCAAAATCGGCAGTATTGTTGAGTTGCATCATAATAATACGGTGCGCAAATTGCGTACAACCAAGCTGGTAGAACGCACAGCAAGTTTCGAACGCTTTCAATACAGCTTGATATAAGTCATTTGATATTGTTATACTATTCACAATAAATAAACATTGAATGAGTCACGCAAACTAATTGTCAATCACAGCGCGTGATTTTCCTAAGCTGTTTTGTTAAGTCCGCTGTTGCGTACAATTTTTAGCAGAGTGATCGTGTTAAGTTAACTGCACTTTTTTCAATAAGCTTATTCAAATAACCATATTCGTACAACCGTCAAATTTCTACACCGAGGCCAACATGAGCGAACACATTACCCATTTAACCGATGCTGCTTTTGAGCAAGAAGTATTGCAATCCCCACTTCCTGTTCTGGTAGATTACTGGGCAGAGTGGTGCGGACCTTGCAAAATGATTGCGCCCATCTTGGATGACATTAGCAAAGAATATGCGGGTCGTTTAAAAATAGCAAAATTGGACATTGACAAAAATTTACAAACGCCACAAAAGTACGGTATTCGCGGTATTCCAACGTTGATGTTATTTAAAAATGGCAATGTGGAAGCCACCAAAGTAGGCGCTTTATCGAAATCCCAATTAACCGCTTTCATTGACAGCAATATCTAACATTATTAATCAGCAAATCTAGTTTCTAAGTACACAGAAACTAGATTTTTTAAACCTTACACCATCTAAAATCCCTTAGTTACTCCCTTCTATAGAGCGCTCTCATGCATTTATCTGACCTTAAACATTTACCAGTTACCGAATTAGTTGAAATGGCGATTACCAACGAAATTGAAAATGCCAGCCGCATGCGCAAGCAAGACTTGATTTTTGCTATTTTAAAAAATAAGGCAAAAAAAGGTGACAGTATTTTTGGTGATGGCACATTAGAAGTGCTGCAAGATGGCTTTGGATTTTTACGCTCCCCAGACACCTCTTATCTAGCCGGGCCAGATGATATTTATGTTTCGCCCTCGCAAATTAGGCGTTTTAATTTGCATACAGGTGACAGTATTCAAGGCGAAATTCGCACGCCTAAAGATGGTGAGCGCTATTTTGCTTTAGTTAAAGTAGATCAGGTCAATGACGAGGCACCTGAAAACACCAAGCATAAAATTCTATTCGAAAACTTAACACCACTTTTCCCAACCATTCCATTAACGCTAGAGCGCGATATTCGCGGCGAAGAAAATATCACTAGCCGCGTCATTGATATGATTGCGCCCATTGGTCGCGGTCAGCGCGGGTTACTAGTCGCCAGCCCAAAAAGTGGTAAAACGGTGATGATGCAAAATATTGCGCACGCTATTACTGCTAATCATCCCGACGTCATTCTAATTGTTTTGCTTATTGATGAACGCCCAGAAGAAGTGACTGAAATGACGCGCTCTGTAAAAGGCGAAGTGGTCGCTTCAACTTTTGATGAGCCTGCAACGCGTCATGTGCAAGTAGCAGAAATGGTATTAGAAAAAGCCAAACGTTTAGTTGAACACAAAAAAGATGTGGTGATTTTGCTGGATTCAATCACCCGCTTAGCACGCGCTTACAATACGGTTATTCCTTCATCTGGCAAGGTATTAACCGGCGGTGTAGACGCAAATGCGCTACAACGCCCTAAACGTTTCTTTGGTGCGGCGCGAAATATTGAAGAAGGTGGCTCATTAACCATTATCGCCACAGCGCTTGTCGATACTGGCTCGCGCATGGACGATGTGATCTACGAAGAGTTTAAAGGTACGGGCAATATGGAAATCCATCTTGACCGTAAAATGGCTGAAAAACGTCTGTATCCAGCCATTAACGTCAACAAATCGGGTACACGCAAAGAAGAGTTACTCATCGAAAAAGATGTATTACAGAAAATCTGGGTATTACGCAAACTGCTTTACCCAATGGATGATTTAGATGCGATGGAATTCTTGTTAGATAAAATCAAAGCCACTAAAAACAATGCGGACTTTTTTGATAGCATGCGCCGCGGCTAGAATTTAAGAATAAACTTAACCCTTAAAAACCTTGAATATTGCGCCTTGCGTATCGGTGCAAAACTCAATATAATGCGCGTCTATTGTAAAAAAGCGTGTGCAATTTCAGCGTGCAATTTTATTGCAAATTAATTACTGCTGGATCTTTGGGTAACCAATCAGCCGGCAACTAAACAGCGAGGCTATATTATGAAAGACGGAATTCATCCAGAATACAGAGAAGTAGTGTTCCAAGACATTGGTGCAGACTTTAGTTTTATGACACGCTCTACCATCGCTGCGCGTGACAAAATTAAGTGGACAGACGGTAAAGAATACCCACTGGTTAAAATTGAAGTTTCTTCAAAATCACACCCGTTTTACACGGGCAAACAAATGATTTTAGATACTGCTGGTCGTGTTGAGAAATTCAAACAAAAATACGGCATGTAATTACATGTTTGTGTTTAAAAAAGGCAGCTAGGCTGCCTTTTTTATTTTCAAATTGTTTATTATTGATTTAAAGAGGTATTCCATCATTGATTAATTTTAACAGCAGCAAAATAACCGGTGCTAAAATAAGTTAATCAATTTAATAACGATAAAAAATGCGCTTTGATTTAGACCATGATTGGCAAGGCAATATGTCTACCCCGCGCGCGCGCGTGGGAGAGCGTGCCAAAACACATTTATTGTTGATATTGTGTGCGGTTTGGCTGTTTATGGGTTTAATTGGCCATGCGCCTTGGAAGCCATTTGAATCACATAGTATGAGTGTCATTAAGACTATTTTAGATAATAGTGAATATTTAACTCCCGTTGCGGCCAGCAGCAATAAGATAATCAATCCGCCACTTTTCTACTTAAGTGCCGCTGCTGCGGCCAAAATATTTCAGCCAATTTTACCTTTGCACGATGGCGCACGCATTGCCACTGGTTTATGGATGTTGCTTACATTTTTAATGGTGGGGATGACTGGCCGAGAGTTGTGGGGCAAAGGTACTGGCCGCCAAACAACCTTTGTTTTGATGGGCACGCTTGGTTTAATTATTAGCGCGCATACGTTAACACCTGCTGTCGCCAGCTTAACAGGATTAGCAGCTGGATTTTATGCATTAGCGTTGAGCAGAAGACGGCCTTATCGCGCCAGCGTTTTACTTGGTGTGGCGCTTGGCATCAGTTTTCTCTCTACTGGCCTTTTACCTTTAAGCATTTTAGCAGCCACTTGCCTTGCATTGCCATGCTTGTTTTCTGCTTGGCGCAGTAAAAGTTTTATGGTCTTCATCGGCTTATCATGCTTAGTTGCCAGCCCATTTTTAATCGTGTGGCCCGTGTTATGTTTGATTTTTCAGCCTGATATTTTTAATACTTGGTGGTTAGAATCGATTGCGCAGTTTGGCCAAATTTACCATTTATACTTTTTGAATTTGTTATTGTGGTATGCATGGCCAGCATTACCGCTTGCAGTATGGGGAATCTGGCGATTTCGTGCGCAACTCTTGATTAAGCCCAAATTTCAATTAATGATTACTTTTAGCATCATTGCCTTTGCCTTTATTGGGCTTGGCGGAGAACATAATCAGATATTTGCGCTTCCCCTATTAATACCGCTTACGGCCATGGCTGGCGGCAGCATCGAGACTCTAAAGCGCGGTACTGCAGGCGCTCTCAACTGGTTTGGTCTTATTTTATTCGGCTTAATGTCTGGCTTAATTTGGCTAGGCTGGATTGCGATGATGTCAGGCAATCCAATTAAAGTGAAAGAGCGTCTCACTTTTTTATCTGGTTTAACACAACTGAACTTTAACTTTGTAGCGTTTATACTGGCATTAGCCGTGAGTTTAATTTGGTTAGTTGCCATATTTCGTTCACAACATTCTAACCGCTCAGCCACCACCAATTGGGCCATTGGTTTGACATGTGTGTGGACTTTGCTCATGACTTTGTGGCTGCCAATGATTGATTCTGCGCGCAGTTACAGTAGCGTTTTTAAGCAATTTAAAAATGTGTTACCTGAATCCTACGCCTGCGTGAGCAGCAATCATTTGGGTGAGGCGCAGCGCGATTTATTGCATTATTACGCCAATGTTAAAACGCAAGCTTTCGAAACGGAACAAAATCTAAATTGTGATTTGTACCTCATTCAGGATGAGAGAGGCAGATTACAAGTAGAGCCTGGGGCTGATTGGGAATTGATTTGGAATGGTAAACGTTTAAACGATAGACGCGAAAGCTTTAGGCTTTTTAAACGGGTTACTTAACCATTATTTTGATGTAAAAAATATGTTTTCTTTAGATTGTTGAAAAGCTACTGTATTTCTAGGTGCGCATTCACAGCAGAAGCGACTTTAGGATGCAGCCCTTCGCCATTGGTGATTTTAACGTGTTGCGCTAATTGTTGACGCATTTGTAATGCCCAAAATTTGTTTAAGTGCCCCGCAATGTCTTGCTGCGCTTGGTTTTCGTCAGGATATGACTCATAAAAATCCCCTATTTGATTGGCCATTTTAATCAACTGTTGTGTTTGCATGCTGGTAAACTTTATTATTAAGACTGAATATTAAATCCGACACTAAAATTGTATCCGATGTTGATGCGTATAGATAACGAATTGTTGATCACGCAAAAAACCAACCAAAGTAACACCGTAAGTTTCAGCAATTCTAATCGCTAGGCCTGTTGGTGCTGAAATCGCGACCAATACTTGAATACCCGCTGTGGCAACTTTTTGCACCATTTCTACACTAGCGCGACTGGATGTAATCACAAAGCCTTGGCCTTGCTGCGGTAACTTTGCTAAAGCGCCAATCAATTTATCCATTGCATTATGTCGCCCTACATCTTCGCGCACCAAAACAATCTCTCCTAGCGCATTAACCCAGGCACAAGCGTGCGTTGCACCAGTTGCTTGTTGCAGAATTTGTTTTGTTTGAATAGCGTGAAATGCGGATTGAATATGCGCTGCTGACAAAGTATAGGTTGCGCTGTGTGTAACTTGCTGATTCGCGACAGGTGGTAAACGCAAGGCCTGGTCTAAACTTTCTGCGCCACACAATCCACAACCAGTTCTACCCAGCAAGTTTCGACGCCGCTCTTTTAAATGTACAAAACATGCCGATGCGATCTCTAAACGTAACTCTATGCCCAATGATTGATGCATGACATCTACGCCATACAAATCGCTCTTATCATGCAAAATACCTTCACTTAACGAAAATCCTAACGCAAAATCGGTTAAGTCTTGCGCTGTTGCCAACATAACAGCGTGCGAAATCCCATTATAAACAAAGGCAATCGGCACTTCTTCCGCTACAAAATCTAATGCCTGCGTTAACTTTCCATTTTGCCAACGCATGACAGTCACTTGCGCTGTTGGCGCCGCACTTAACATGCAAGAATCAGCTAAAAATTCCACTGTGCGGAATCAACTTTTATACGCAGATTTTACTAAGCAGGTTGCTTAATCGCATTGCTCAACTTTTTACCGGTAAAAGCAATCTGCGCCTCGCTAAATGTTTTGTAGTCTTTTTGCCAATCCGACAACTGATTGACGCGCGTTACCTGTACCGCGGTGACTTTAAATTCTGGGCAATTAGTCGCCCAGTCAGAGTTGTCGGTAGTAATCACATTCGCGCCAGACTCTGGATGATGAAAAGTTGTGTAAATAACGCCTGCCTGCACACGTTCAGTTAAAGTTGCGCGTAAAACTGTTTCACCCGCGCGGCTGGCAATGCCTACCCAATCGCCTTCTTTAATGCCACGCTCTTCAGCATCATGCGGATGAATCTCAACGATATCTTCTGCATGCCAAGCCACATTTTGCGTACGCCGTGTTTGTGCGCCCACGTTGTATTGGCTTAAAATACGGCCTGTGGTTAATATTAACGGAAATTTAACGTTAACTTTTTCAGTGGTCGGCACATATTGGGTAATAAAAAACTTGCCCTTGCCGCGCACAAATGCATCAATATGCATAGTCGGCGTGCCTGCTGGATTTTCATCGTCGCACGGCCATTGAATGCTGCCGAGTTCGTCTAATTTGGCAAAACTAACCCCTTTAAATGTTGGCGTTAAAGCGGCAATTTCATCCATAATCTCACTGGCATGGCTATATTGCATATCGTAGCCCAGTGCTGCAGATAGCTTTGCGGTGATCTCCCAATCTTCTAAACCACGCTCTCCATGTCCGTTCTTGGGCGTCATCACGCGACGTACTGGCGAAATGCGTCGCTCAGCATTGGTAAATGTGCCGCTTTTCTCTAAGAATGAAGCGCCAGGGAAAAACACATGTGCATACATGGCCGTTTCGTTTAAAAACAGGTCTTGCACAATCACGCATTCCATACTCTCCAGTGCGTGCGTTACATGTTGGGTATTGGGGTCAGATTGTGCAATATCTTCGCCGACGCAATATAGGGCTTTAAATTTACCTTCACCCGCTAAATCCAGCATATTGGGAATACGCAGTCCTGGGTCGTTACTTAACGGCCTGCCCCAAGCACTTTCAAATAATGCGCGCGTGGCATCATCTGACACGTGGCGATAACCTGGAAATTCATGCGGCATGCTGCCCATATCGCAAGAACCTTGTACGTTATTTTGGCCGCGTAGTGGATTAATACCCACACCCTCGCGCCCTACATTGCCCGTGGCCATCGCCAAGTTAGCAATGCCCATCACCATGGTAGAACCTTGGCTGTGCTCTGTAACACCTAAGCCGTAATAAATGGCACCATTGCCGCCTGTGGCGAATAATCTAGCCGCTTCGCGCATGGTCTGCGCTTTTACGCCCAATACTTGTTCTAAAGCTTCGGGTGAATTTTCAGGTTTTGCGACAAAATCGCGCCATACCAAAAATGAATCCCACTCGCAGCGTTCGCGCACAAAGTCTTCTTTAACCAAGCCCTCAGTAACGACCACATGTGCAAGCGCAGAAATCAACGCTACGTTAGTGCCTGGGCGCAAATTCAGGTGGTAGTCAGCGCGAACGTGTGGTGAATTATCCACCAAATCAATTTCACGCGGGTCGGCAATAATCAGTTTTGCACCCTCACGCAGTCGGCGTTTCATTTGGCTTGCAAAAACAGGATGGCCATCGGTTGGGTTGGCGCCTATAATCATGATGACATCACTTTTCATCACCGAATCAAAGGTTTGCGTACCCGCCGATTCGCCAATGGTTTGTTTTAAGCCATAACCCGTTGGGCTGTGACAAACGCGCGCGCAAGTATCTACATTGTTGGTGCCAAATACGGCACGCACCAGTTTTTGTGTGACATACACTTCCTCGTTGGTGCAACGGCTTGATGTAATACCGCCCATCGCTTCTTTACCATACTGAGTAGATATGCGTTTAATCTCACTGGCGGCATATTGAATCGCCTCATCCCAATTTACTACTTGCCACTCGTCTTTGATACTTTTGCGTATCATCGGTGTGGTAATACGGTCTTGATGCGTGGCATATCCCCATGCAAAGCGGCCTTTAACGCAAGAGTGCCCATGATTAGCACCACCATTTTTGTGCGGCGTCATGCGAATGACTTCTTCGCCTTTCATTTCTGCATTGAAGCTACAACCCACACCACAATAAGCGCAAGTGGTAGTAATTGAATGTTCTGGCACGCCTGCTTCAATCACGGTTTTTTCGATTAATGTGGCGGTAGGGCAAGCCGATACGCAAGCACCACATGATACACATTCAGAATCTTTAAAGTTTTCAATACCAGATGCCACTTTTGACTCAAAACCGCGACCAGTAATGGTTAAGGCATAAGTGCCTTGCGTTTCTTCACAAGCACGTACGCATCGGCTACAAACAATACATTTACTGGGGTCAAAGGTAAAGTAAGGATTCGATTCATCCTTTTCAGCCTTGAGGTGGTTTTCACCTTCATAACCATAACGTACCTCGCGTAAACCCACCGCACCTGCCATATCTTGCAATTCGCAATCGCCGTTAGTTGCGCAAGTGAGGCAATCTAAGGGATGGTCTGAAATATAGAGCTCCATCGTTCCGCGCCGAATATCAGCCAGTTTGCTAGTTTGTGTGTGCACTTTTAAGCCTGAGGCCACTGGTGTTGTGCAGCTTGCAGGGTAACCGCGGCGGCCTTCTATCTCTACCACACATAAACGGCAAGAACCAAATGGCTCAAGTGAATCTGTTGCGCATAACTTTGGCACATTTACGCCTGCTAAAATAGAAGCGCGCATAATGCTAGTGCCATCTGGCACCGTGATTTCGCGGCCATCAATTTCTAATGTCACCATCACGTCCGATTCAACGGCAGGTGTACCGTAATCTGACTGATCATCATAGCCAGTGCGGCTGTGATTGTTGCCCGCATTGTAGCTATTGTGCGGTGAATCTTCGTTCGGATTATATTTAATGTCGTCCATCATTTACTCCAGTCGCCTTGACGCCTTTAGGCTGCAACAATATCAATAATTTTTTTAGGCGATTTTGCTTTAAAATCTTCGGCAAAGTGATTCATCGCACTTAACACAGGGTAAGGCGTCATGCCACCCAATGCGCAGAGTGAACCATTTAACATGGTGTCAGATAAATCGCGCACTAACTTGGTGTTTTTCTCAATATCGGTACCGTTGATGATTTTATCAATCACTTCTACCCCGCGGGTAGCACCGATACGACATGGCGTGCATTTTCCGCAGCTTTCAATGGCGCAAAATTCAAACGCGTAACGCGCCATTTTAGCCATATCTACCGAGTCGTCAAATGCTACAATGCCGCCGTGTCCTAGCACGGCCCAAATTTTGCTAAATTCTTCATAATCTAATGGGGTATCAAATTGGCTCTCTGGCAAAAAAGCGCCCAGCGGGCCGCCCACTTGTACCGCGCGAATTGGTTTGCCAGTAAATGAACCACCACCAAAGTCGTACAACAACTCACGTAGCGTAGCGCCAAACGCCAGCTCAACTAAGCCGCCTTGTTTAATATTGCCGGCAAGCTGAATCGGCAATGTGCCGCGTGAACGTCCCATGCCATAATCCGCATAAAACTGCGCGCCTTTATCTAAAATAATCGGGATAGTCGCCAACGAAATAACGTTATTCACAACCGTTGGTTTGCCAAATAAACCTTCAATGGCTGGCAATGGCGGCTTAAATCGCACTAAACCACGTTTACCTTCCAAGCTTTCCAGCAATGAAGTTTCTTCGCCACACACATAAGCGCCTGCGGCACGGCGCACTTCTAGCTTAAAGCTATGATTAGAGCCGCAGATATTATGCCCCAAATAACCAGCCATTTCAGCTTTAGCTATGGCTTCATTCAAAATATGTAATGCGTGTGGATACTCAGAACGCAGGTAAATATAACCTTGACTTGCACCGACAGCGATACCTGCAATGGTCATGCCTTCTATCAGCACAAATGGGTCATCTTCCATCACCATGCGGTCTGAAAACGTGCCAGAATCGCCTTCATCAGCATTGCAAACAATATATTTTTGTGCGCCCTTAGCGCCTAACACCGTGTTCCATTTAATGCCAGTCGGGAAAGCCGCGCCGCCACGGCCGCGCAAACCAGAATCGGTGACAATTTTAATGATTTCGGCTGGCGTTAATTTCAGCGCATTGGCTAAGCCTTTGTAGCCGTCGTATGCCAAATAATCAGCCAATGAAACGGGGTCAGTAATGCCGACACGCGCAAAGGTTAACCGCTGCTGTTTTTTAAGCCATTCTAATTGTTGGGTTAAACCCAAATGAAGCGGATGTGCCTGAGCGGAAATCGAATCGGCATTAAAAAATTCTGCATCAAACAAACCAGCCACATCCTTTGGTTGAACTGGTGCAAATGCCACGCGACCTTTCACTGTAGACACTTCCACAAACGGTTCTAACCAAAATAATCCGCGCGAACCATTGCGGATAAGCTCTATTGTAATGCCGCGTGCTTGTGCTTCTAATTGAATGGCTTTTGCAGTGCGGTCTGCGCCTAAGCTAAGCGCACTTGAATCGCGCGGCACATAAACTTTTATCATAGAGCCACTCATCATGATGCGCGCGCCTGGTTAATCAGCTCTGATACTTTTTGTGCATCCATACGGCCATACACTTCATCATCCAACATCAGACTGGGCGAACATGCGCAATTACCCAAGCAATAAATCGGCTCAAGCGTTATCGCGCCATCTGTCGTTGTTTGATGATAATCAATATTCAATTGGGCTTTAATATTCGCTTCCAGCTTCTCTGCGCCCATCGCCTGGCAGGATTCGGCGCGACAAATTTGCAATAAATGCTTGCCAATTGGGTGCGTACGAAAATGATGATAAAACGTCACCACACCGTGCACTTCGGCAACCGATAAAGCCAGCGCTTTGGAAATGGGCAAATAAGTGCTTTGCGGCACATAGCCTAAATGATCTTGTATCGCGTGCAGCAAAGGCAGCAAGGCGCCTGGCAGCTGTTTATGCGCCAATATCAATTCGTCCACTTTTGCTAATTGCTGTAAGCTTAAATCTGTCACCACGACTCATTCCTAAACATAAAATACATTGCCAAAATAACCCTATGCATCATATACCTAATTTGCAGCTTGTTAAAGTGCAAAAAGCGCTTAGAATGTAGCTTTATTGACATAAATCATGCCAGAAAATTCCATCAATGTTAACTCCTAAATTAATTGATCAATTTGGTCGCACGGTTGATTACATTCGCCTATCTATCACTGACCGCTGCGATTTTAGGTGTGTATATTGCATGTCTGAAGAGATGACGTTTTTGCCACGTCACGAAGTGTTAAGTTTAGAAGAATGCGCACGGCTGGTCAAAATATTCGTTCATTTGGGTGTAAGCAAAGTACGCATAACAGGTGGCGAGCCTTTGGTGCGCAAAAACGCGCTATGGTTATTTGAAGCGTTGGGCCAATTAAATGGCTTAAATGAGTTAGTGCTTACTACCAATGGAAGCCAACTAGAAAAAAAGGCAATTGCACTTAAAAAAGCGGGTGTAGCGCGCATTAATATATCAATTGATAGTTTGCATGCTGAACGCTTTAAAAAAATTACCCGCACTGGCGATTTAAGTAAAGTATTAGCAGGCTTGCAAGCGGCTATTAATGCAGGCTTTGCCGGCATTAAAATCAACACGGTTTTAATGCGCGGCAGCAACGATGATGAAGCTATTGATTTAGTGCAGTTTGCAATTGATCAAAAAATCGACATTAGTTTTATTGAAGAAATGCCTTTGGGTGAAGTAGACCACGCGCGTGAAAGCACATTTGTGAGCAATATAGATACGCTCAGTTTATTGCAAAGCAAATATTCGTTAGTGCCCAGCACTGAGACTACTGGCGGCCCAGCACGCTATTGGCGCGTTGCCGATAGCCAAACAAAAATAGGCTTTATTTCACCGCACAGCCATAATTTTTGCGAATCTTGCAACCGCGTACGCATTACCTGCAAAGGTGAATTATATTTGTGTTTAGGTCAAGAAGACAAAGTCGACTTAATGCCTTTGCTACGCGAATATCCGCATGATGATGCGCCATTAATTGCCGCCATTTTGGATAGCATGCGTATTAAACCCAAAGGCCATGATTTTGATTTGCGCCGCGCGGCACCTGCGGTTATTCGGTTTATGTCGCATACTGGCGGCTGATGTTAACTGTGGCAATATCGGGCATTATTTTATGTGGTGGTCGCGCGACGCGTATGAATGGCATTGATAAAGGCTTGGTAATGCTACAAAAAAGGCCATTAATTCAGCATGTGATTGAGCACTTAACACATCAAACTGATGAAATTTTGATTAACGCCAATCGCGAAATTGCTCTTTATCAAACTTTTGGCTATCCCGTTTTACAAGATTCACATGCCGATTTTATCGGCACCTATATTGGACCACTGGCTGGCTTTAGTTTGGGTTTGCAGCATGCAAAGCATGATTACTTATTAACCGCACCTTGCGATTCGCCATTGCTGCCGCATGATTTAGCACAGCGCTTACTCAGCCAATTAATCGCACATAACGCTGACATTGCGGTTGCAAAAAGTGATGGCAATGCGCACCCAGTATTTAGCTTATGCAAAAAAAGTGTATTGGCATCTTTAACCGCTTATTTAGCCGCTGGCGAGCGACGTGTGAGTAGCTGGCAAAAAAGTCTGCGCTATGTAGAAGTAGATTTTAGCGATTGCGCGGATGTGTTTATTAATTTAAACACCTTTGAAGATTTAGCCGCTTTAGAATTAAAATTGGATCGCTCATAAACCTATGCTTAAATCTATTCCTATTATGGGCATCGTAGCCGCTGGTAACAACGCTGGTAAAACCACCTTAATAACGCAATTAATTCCAGTATTGGCTAAACATCAAATACGTGTTTCAGTGATTAAACACGCACATCATCAATTCGATATTGACCACAAAGGCAAAGATAGTTATCAAATTCGCGAAGCTGGCGCGGTGCAGACCTTAATTGCCTCAAACAAGCGTTGGGCTTTGATGACAGAGATAGCGCAAGAGCCGAACTTAACTGATTTAATTGCGCAAATAGATCATCGTTATGCAGATTTGATTTTGATTGAGGGCTTTAAGCAAGCCAATATACCCAAAATTGAGGTGCATAGACCACAGTTAAATATGCCATTACTGGCAACGCATGATGCAAATATTGTAGCGATTGCCAGCGATACTGCGCTTAAAATAACGCATATTCCAGTTTTAGATTTAAATAATATTGCTGCCATCGCTAGTTATTTAATCAATTACTGTTCACTTTCTAACAAAAACCTATGACGAAACCAGCATCACTTTCTCAAATCATTTCAAATCCAAGCTGCATGGACGATTATGACCCCAACGCAATGTCGGTGCACGATGCGCGGTTGTATATTCAGCAATTTTTAAACCCAATCACCGCGACTGAAACGCTGCCTGTGATGCAGAGTTTAGGGCGCGTATTGGCGACCGATATCATCTCGCCCAGCAATGTGCCGAATCATGATAATTCTGCTATGGATGGTTACGCGTTTAAATTTATTGATGCAAATAAAGTGTTAAGTATTATTGGCACAGCTTATGCGGGCAAGCCTTTTACGCGCGCACTTAACGCACAAGAATGCGTTAAAATCATGACGGGCGCGGTGATTCCTGCTGGTGCAGATACCGTAGTGATGCAAGAACGTGTGCAACTAGTTGAAGATGGCATGCGTATTAATGCCTTGCCAAAACTAGGCGAGAATATTCGCCCTGCAGGTGATGATTTAAAAATTGGGCAAAGCGTATTAAGCAAAGGCCATCTTTTGCGCCCTGCTGATTTAGGTTTAATCGCCTCGCTTGGGCTGAGTAAGTTAAGCGTTTACCAACGCTTAAAAGTGGCTTTTTTTAGCACGGGCGACGAATTAATCAGCGTTGGCAACCCACTCCAACAAGGCCAAATTTACGATAGCAATCGCTATACGCTGTTTGGCATGCTGAGCAGATTGGGCGTAGAAGTGAGTGATTTAGGCGTAGTACCTGATAACCCCAAATTATTAGAATCCACTTTATTAAACGCCGCAAGTAAAAACGATGTAGTATTAACCAGCGGCGGCGTATCGGTCGGCGAAGCCGATTACATGAAAACATTATTAACCAAGCATGGTGAAGTGCTGTTTTGGAAAATCAATATGAAACCAGGCCGGCCTTTGGCTTATGGCAAAGTAAAAGGCAGCAACGGCCAGTTTGCACATTACTTTGGCTTGCCTGGTAACCCAGTGGCCACTATGGTTTCATTCTACCAATTTGTGCGCGAAGCCTTGATAGCATTAATGGGCGGTAGCGCAAAACCGTTACCATTATTCAAAGTGGAATGCACGCAAGTGATTAAAAAAGCCACTGGCCGCACAGAGTATCAACGCGGTTTTTTATATGCAGAAGCTGGCATTTGGAAAGTTAAGCCGTTACCAAACCAAAGCTCTGGCGTTTTAAGCAGTATGAGCGCGGCCAATTGTTTTATCGTGTTAGATGACTCGGTGGGTCACTGCGCAATGAATACCATGGTAAACGTGCAATTATTAGAAGGCATTATTTGATGACTTTTAAATCCGTTAATTTAACATAACATTACTTAACTGGTTTATTACAGCCAAAACAAGCATTACCAATTCAAGATAAGCTATAGTATAATCAATAGCTTAGCCTAATATTTATGCATTCACCAGTCAATTTGGACGCCGCTATTAACAACGCCAATATTTCAAACTCAACGCTTATTTGGGCGATTGTCTGTTCAATTTTATTACATGCTCTGCTTGCAATGGCGCTGCCTAATTTTAAAATAGAAGTCACTAAAAATAAGCCAATTGAGTTAACCATTGAGTTGATTCAACCCAAAGCACCTGAAACAGTTGCAGTTGTAGAACCTGTGCAAGCACCTGAACCACCTAAACCCGAGGTGATTGAGCCTAAGCCTATTAAAAAGATCAAACCAAAAGAATTACCTAAACCCGTCACTGAACCGATTCAGAAACCTAGCCCAATTACCGAAGCAGAGCCTGTGACTGCGCCAGCAGAGCCAACGCCCAATGTGATTGCAGTGGCGCCTAAAGTGGATAGTGTACCCATTGCAGTCGTTGCTGCGCCTGTTAAAGAGGTGGTTAAGCCAGTAGAAATTAATCAGTTTGATATTGATAACGCACTGGGCGAATATGGTAATTTACTAGGTCGCGCAATTGCGAAACATAAATCCTATCCAAGAATTGCTCAAATGCGCGGCCATCAAGGCGATGTATTACTAGATATTAAGCTTGATGGTAGCGGAAATGTGTTATCTGCCCAAGTCAAAGAAGGTAGTGGTTATGACTCACTAGATAAACAAGCGCTTGAAATGGTGCGTAAAGCGTCGCCTTTCCCTGCGCCACCCGAAGCTTTACGTAGCCGCAGCTTTAATATTACCGTTCCCGTTTCGTTTAAATTGGCTTGAGCTAGCATAGGCGCGTTTTGACTGAACCCAAATCCCGTAAAACCAGACAACTGCGCGATTTACTATTGCTACATGAGCTGATTTTTATCGCGCTAATCTTGTTAGCTTTTGCCAGCGGTTTATATGGTATTCATATTTGGGATAAAGCCTCTAACGAATCACAACGGATTAATCTACTGGTACGCGAAATTCAGCAAGCGCGAGGGGATTTATATCGGCAGATGAAAGAATTGTTTGACGCTTTCTTTTTAGATGACAACGAGGCGTTAACCGAATACAACGAATATACGCAATCTATTTTAAAGCATTTCGTAGAGCTTAAACAATTAGCCATTGGTATAGAAGAAAAACAAGCCATTAGCGAACTAGAAGCCAATTACCAAGTGTTTGTAAATGAGGCACCTAGCCTATTTTATCGCTACCAAGCTAAACCCGATAAAAATACGCAAAAATCACTTTATAAAGATATTGAAACTGGCATTTTTAGCCATTATGAGCATGTTTCAAAGCGTGCAGAAGACTTATTAACGCTTAAACAAAATGAACTAAAAACACGGCTTAAAGAAGCCAAAGAATCGGCCATTACCGTATTAATTATTCCCATACTATTGGCTGGCTTGTTGCTGTTTTTATCACGTATTTTTTTAAAGCGCGCGATTGTTAACCCCATTAATGCTGTGATGAAAGCGACTGCGGAAATCAGCGCAGGCAATTTGGAACACAAAGTACCCGAAACAGGCGCTGCTGAATTGGTGACTTTATCTAAAGAAATCAACAAGATGGCCGATGACCTGCAAACCAGCCGTGATGCCCTGGTGCGCACAGAGAAACAAGCGGCCATGGGTTTGCTGGTCCCAATGCTGGCGCACAATATTCGTAACCCATTGGCGAGCATTCGCGCCACCGCACAGGTGATTGATGTGCCCACGCATGATGTTGATACGCGCGAATCGATTAATGGCATTATCAATACAGTCGATAGACTTGAGCGCTGGACTGGCTCTTTACTAGCTTATTTGTTGCCGATTAAACCCCAGTTAAAACAGGTACCGTTTGCGCATATTCTAGAAGGCGCATTATTACCGTTGATGCAAAAATTACGCGATAAAAGTATGCATATTGTTAAAAATATCGACAAACAAGTGGTGGATATTCGAACCGATGAACATTTATTAGAACAAGCTTTTTACAACTTAATCTTAAACGCAATTGATGCTTCGTCCAAGGGTAGTAGCATCAATATCAGCGCATATTTTGAATTAGGTGCGTTGATTATAGTCATTAGCGACGAAGGTGTTGGCATGCCATTTACACCAGACCCACACACCGTTAGCCCTGGCCCTTCTACCAAACGCTTTGGTACAGGCTTAGGCATTCCGTTTACCTTTAAAGTCTGCGAAGTGCTTGGCGGCAATATACTATTTTCGCCCGCAAAACCAAAAGGCACTTGTATCACGCTTACACTGCCTCAGTAAGCTTGCTATATTTTCGTTCTCAATCAACTTAAATGCGCAGTGCAAGTCACACTAATGCATTGAATTTAGCTTGCCTTAATAGCCATTTTTTACAACAATAGGAATGTACCCACATGACAAACAATATGCTAAACAATCCTGTCACCAATTTTGTATTGCCTGCGACCAGTGGTCGCACTTTTAAGCTATCTGAATATGCAGGAAAAAACCTAGTCATTTATTTTTATCCCAAAGACTCTACTCCCGGTTGCACGACTCAGGGCATGCAGTTTCGTGATTACTATCCTGAGTTTCAAGCGGCCAATACAGAAATTGTGGGTGTTTCGCGCGACAGCTTAAAATCACATGAAAACTTCAAAGCCAAATTTAGCTTTCCATTTGAATTGTTGTCAGATACTGAAGAAATCACTTGTAACATTTTTGATGTGATTAAGATGAAAAATATGTATGGCAAACAAGTGCGCGGCATCGAACGCAGCACATTTGTGCTGGATAAGAATGGCGTTCTGGTTCAAGAGTGGCGTGGCGTTAAGGTAGATGGCCATGTGCAACGGGTATTGGATTTTGTAAAATCGTTGTAATTTGAGTGTTAACTTTGAATTTTTTCTTTTCATCAATTGATCATTTTGGGTATATTTAACTGAGAATTTATGGCAAAAAAACAATCGTCACAAACTGCATCCACTGCAACCAAATTATTTGTACTCGATACAAATGTGTTAATGCACGACCCTTCTAGCCTGTTTCGCTTTGAAGAACACGATATTTATTTACCCATGGTCACGCTTGAAGAACTGGATAATAATAAAAAAGGTGTGACCGAAGTGGCGCGTAATGCGCGCCAAGCCAGCCGTTACTTAGAGGAAATTGTTGGCACCGATTTAACTAATTTAGAGTTGGGTTGCCCGTTAGCCATTAATGGTAACAAGCATTTAATTGGTCGGTTATTTCTACAAACCTCTCAAGTCGATATCGAATTGCCGGGCTTAGCGGGTAGCAAAGCCGATAACCAAATTATTAGCGTGGTGCTTGCCCAGCAAAAACAGCAGCCTAATCGCCCAGTTATTTTAGTCAGCAAAGATATCAATATCCGCATTAAAGCGCGCGCTATGGGCGTAATGGCGCAAGATTATTTTAATGATAAAGTGTTGGAAGATACCGATTTGCTCTATAGCGGCATGCGCGAGTTGCCGCAAGATTTCTGGGAAAAACACAGCAAGGCGATCGAATCGTGGCAAGAAGCGGGGCGGATGTTTTATCGCATCACTGGTCCATTGGTGAAAACGTTTTTAATTAACGAATTTATTTTTTACGAATTCGATAAGCCCTTTCACGCCATTGTACGCAAGTTAGAAAACAATCACGCTGTTTTAGAAGTGGTGCATGATCACATGAATCCTAAACATAGCGTGTGGGGCATTGTAGCGCGCAATCGCGAGCAAAATTTTGCACTTAACCTATTAATGAACCCAGATATTGATTTTGTGACGCTGCTCGGCCAAGCGGGCACAGGTAAAACCTTGCTGACTTTGGCGGCTGCGCTGACACAAACTTTAGACAAAAAAATCTATTCCGAAATCATCATGACGCGCGTTACTGTGCCAGTCGGTGAAGATATTGGCTTTTTGCCAGGCACTGAAGAAGAGAAAATGGCGCCTTGGATGGGCGCTCTGGAAGACAATTTAGACGTGCTCAATAAAACAGATGAAGATGCAGGCGAATGGGGTCGTGCCGCAACACAAGATTTAATTCGCACGCGCATTAAAGTGAAATCGCTTAATTTTATGCGTGGCCGCACTTTTTTGCATAAATTTTTGATTATCGACGAAGCACAAAACTTAACACCCAAACAGATGAAAACTTTGATTACCCGTGCAGGCCCTGGCACTAAAGTCGTGTGTTTAGGTAATATTGCGCAAATTGATACGCCTTATTTAACGGAAGGTAGTTCTGGCTTAACCTATGTGGTTGATCGCTTCAAAGGCTGGCAGCACAACGGTCATATTACTTTGGTGCGTGGAGAGCGTTCGCGTTTGGCAGATTTTGCAGCAGAAGCACTTTAATAAGCATTTATGCGTCTGTTTAAGCTGTTAAGTAATGACTAAAGGCTTTTATACACTGCTCATTGCGCAGTTTTTGTCTGCGCTTGCAGATAATGCCTTACTGTTTGCGGCGATTGCTTTATTACAACAAATGCATGCTCCCGAATGGCACGAGCCATTACTGTTACAGTTTTTTGTAATTTCGTACATTGTGTTAGCGCCATTTGTAGGCTCATTTGCCGATGCATTACCAAAAGGCCGTGTCATGTTTTTAGCGAACGGCATCAAGTTTTTTGGTAGCCTAGCCATGCTACTTGGCATGCCACCACTTTATGCTTATGGCATCGTTGGCGTTGGTGCTGCTACTTACTCTCCTGCAAAATACGGCATTCTGACCGAGCTATTACCGCCTGATAAATTGGTGAGTGCAAATGGTTGGATGGAAGGCTCAACCGTGATTGCGATTATATTAGGCGCTATAATCGGCGGCACAATGGCCAGTATTAACCCGAGTGGCGCGATGATTGCCATTACTTTTATCTATTTGATTGCTGCTGTGTTTAACATGTTTATTCCCAAGTTGCCGATTGACCATCCCATTGCCAAAAAAGACCCGCTGTATATTTTAAGTGATTTTTATCGTTCGTTTGTCGCATTGTGGCGTGACCCGCAAGGGCAAGTATCCTTGTCTGTGACGACTTTATTTTGGGGCGCAGGCGCCACCCTAAGATTGGTTGTGATTGCTTGGGCTGGCATTGCATTAGGGTTTGGCTTAGATCGCGCAACCCAGTTAACAGCCACAGTTGCATTGGGCGTAGCAGTGGGTTCAGTAATTGCCGCACGATTGATTACCTTAGAAAATTCTGTCAAAGTCTTGCCCGCTGGCATCGTCATGGGCGTGCTGGTGATCATGATGGCGTTTGTTACGCAGTGGTATTTAGCTGCTGTATTATTATTTATAATAGGCGTGCTGAGTGGCTTTTTTGTTGTGCCACTTAATGCGCTATTGCAACACAGAGGCCATCTACTGATTGGCGCGGGCCACTCCATTGCAGTACAAAATTTTAACGAAAATCTAGGCATTCTCATATTAAGCGGTGCCTATACTTTGATGATTAAAGCCAGCTTGCAAATCAACCATATCATTATTATTTTTGGTTTATTTGTGATTATTTCGATGAGTGTAATCAACCGATTGTATCGTCAGCAAATCCAAACTTAACCCATTTTTTACTTCAATTATCAGAAAAAAGCCTTGAATCAATCAAGGCTTTTATACACGTCACTGCTATCACTACATTAGTGCAATTTAACTTGGGCTTCTGTTCTGCGCGTAATTAACCGGCCCAGGGTTTGCAATACTACTTCAAACACACCATGCAATGTCATCAAATGCATTTTATACAGCGATTGATACATTAACCTAGCAAATAAGCCTTCAATATACATACTGCCGCCTGAAAGCGTGCCCATTAAACTGCCAACAGTAGAATATCGGCCTAAATTCACTAAAGAACCATAATCGGTATAGTGGTAATCTGGCAAATTAGTTTTATTGGCAACACGCTTTTTCATACTTTTAAATAGCAGTGAAGCTTGCTGATGAGCCGCTTGTGCGCGTGGCGGCACATTTCCATCGTGCCCAAGCCACGGGCATGCCGCGCAATCTCCAAATGCAAAAATATTCTCATCTACAGTTGTTTGCAAAGTTTGCTTCACTAATAATTGGTTAATACGATTGGTTTCCAATCCATCGAGTTCTTTTAAAAAATCTGGCGCCTTAATGCCAGCTGCCCATACCACCAATGCAGATGGAATAAATCGACCGCTGTGCGTATATACGCCAATATCGGCCACTTCTGTAACACGCTCACCTGTATAAATATGTACACGCAATTTACGTAATTCTAAATCTACCGCTTGCGATAACTTTGGTGGCAATGCTGGCAAAACACGCTCACTTGCCTCAATAATCGATATCTTAATATCACGATCTGCATCAATTTTATCCAAGCCATAAGCAGCCAACTCACGCGTGGTGTTGTGCAATTCGGCAGCCAGCTCTACGCCAGTTGCGCCAGCACCTACAATAACCACCTCTAATTGCCCTGCTTTAACTGGCGCTGTTTGCGTTTGTGCGCGCAATAAAGCATTGTGCAAGCGGCGGTGAAATTTTTCTGCTTGGTCTTGCGTATCTAGCGCAATCGAATATTCACGCGCTCCTTTAATGCCAAAATCATTGGTTGTGCTACCAATTGCAATCACTAAGCTATCGTATTGAAAAGTACGGCGTGCAATCACTTCCACACCATCTTCATCAAAATACGGTGCAATCGTGACTTCTTTTTTAGCGCGATCTAAGCCATCCATGCGGCCCAATCTAAAGCTAAAGTGATGCCAATGTGCCTGTGCTAGATATTCCAGCTCATGCTTATCAGGGTTCATACTGCCCGCAGCAATTTCGTGTAGCAGCGGTTTCCAAACATGCGTTCTTGTACTGTCGATTAAGGTAATCACAGCCTGCTTTTTTTTACCAAGCGAGTCACCTAAACGCGTTGCCAGTTCCAAACCACCTGCGCCACCGCCTACAATAACAATATGGTGTAATTTTTGTGTATTCATTTCAGTTATGTATAGATAGTTAATACTTGATTTTTAGTAGAATTGTATTACATAAAACAAAATGGCTACCGTCAATAACAGCAGCCACTTAATGATTTATTTCAGTGAAAATTTAAAAGTTATTGCATCCAAGTTTTCTCGCCATCGCCTTTGTATTCTGTGCGAATATAAGCAATTGCCCTTAAAATCTCATCGTTTGTTAAGCCATCACCAACATGGCCCGGTAAATTCCTGTTCCATATTGCCATCACACCACCTGACAAACCTGGTGTTCCTGCCGAAATCGTTTCGAACATGCCCTTATCCGTTGCATTTTTGGCGTACACCCACTTAGTATCAAAAGCACCTTGACCACCCGCTTTTGTTAGTGCTGGTGCCATAATACCTTCTAGTTTGCCGCCGTGACAACCACTACAACCATTTAAAGTAAACACTTTTCTACCTGTTTTCGCGGCTTCAGCATCGGTTGCAAATTTTTTGGTATATGGATTAATGCAAGTACTTAAAAATTCTTTAGCTTCTGGCGTATCAGAATCACTGACTTTAATGGCTAAAGGTTTGTTATCTACGGTAGAAACTAATTCGCAACTAGTAGTTGCACTAGTTTTCACAGCATCTTGAGTTGCGTTAGTATCTGATTTATTACAAGCTGCCAAAACTGGCAACATTAAAACTAAAACTAAACCAAAGCGTTTCATTCGCATCTCCAAACTAATTCTACAATAAAAAATGGCTACCGTAATTATACAGCAGCCACTTAATTTATGACCAATTACTCAGTTGAAATATTATTTCATCCAGGTTTTTTCGCCATCTCCTTTATATTCTGTACGAATATAAGCAACAGCTTTTAAGATTTCATCCGTTGTAAGACCATCACCAGCATGTCCTTCTAGTTCTTTATGCCAAATGACCATAGCACCACCAGCTAAGCCAGCGCTACCACCTGCAATGGTTTCAAACATACCTTTGTCTGTCGCATTTTTAGCATAAACCCATTTTGTATCAAAAGCTCCTTGACCGCCACCTTTGGTCAGAGCGGGTGCCATAATGCCTTCTAGTTTACCACCGTGGCAACCGCTACAGCCGTTATAAGTAAAAACTTTTCTGCCTGTTTTAGCTGCAACAGCATCTGTTGCAAATTTTTTGGTATAAGGATTGATGCAAGTTTTTAAAAATTCTTTCGCTTCAGGCGTATCTGAATCCACTGCTTTTATAGCTAACGGTTTACCGTCTTTGGTAGAAACAAAATCGCAAGCTGCGTTAGCTTGAAATGATAGTGTGAGACCTGTCAATGTCAACATACCAACAAGAAAAATTGACTTTAATACTTTATTGCCTAACATGTTTTCTCCTAGTTTATACAATTTGAGCAACGTCTCATTCATGCTAAAACGCACTGTGTCGAACGTGTGTTCATTAAACGAATCCAATAATTGTTTGGTTGACACAATTAACTTACAAGTTGCCATCCTTAAACAAGTGCATGATTTTACTTGGTTTTGTTAATTATGTCACCATTACAAATAGTCGTTTTTAGTTATTTTTTAAATACAGTATCGCCTTCAACTACTGGCACTGTTGGAATGCCATAATCCGCTAGAATTTGATCAATTTTATCTTTATTTCTAACAAGCGCTTCGTCAATGATTTTGATGCGTTCTTTATCTTTCTTTCGTGTGCCAACTGAAATATTCCAGTATTCTTTACCCGTTAACTTCACTTTATTGTATTCAGGCACAAATGCCATTTCCATCGGCACTTTAGACTGTTTCATGTAATAGCCAGCAATTGGTCCCCACATAATTGCCACATCAATCTCGCCTTTAGCTAAATCATCAATTAAAAAACTAGTCGGTAAATTTAAATCCCGCTGCAAGCGATAAGGCCTTGCATTTC
>JBKJRD010000093.1:0-6742 GCA_046594885.1 Methylotenera sp.
CCATATTGGCTTCCGAATAAGCCTCTATCGTACCGACATCACGCCAATAGTAAAAACCGTTTTTAGCGCCCACGCAACTTTCTGTAAAGCGGTGCGCGTATACACGGGCGCGCGAAATTAAATAAGGAATAATATCGCCACCAAAATCTTTACTAGAATTTGGGTCAGCTGCATCTCTGGCTAATTGCTCATATAAAAACTGCGCATTAAACACATAAATACCCATGCTGGCTAAAGCTTGTGTTTTGTCGCCCGGCATATGTTTAGGGTTGGCGGGTTTTTCGGCAAATTCCATAATGCGATCTTCATCATTTACCGCCATCACGCCAAAACTTTTCGCCTCTTCTAAAGATACATTTAAACAAGCGATGGTCATGTCTGCATTGTTTTTAGCATGTGTAGCCAACATTTGGCCGTAATCCATTTTGTAAATATGATCGCCTGCTAAAATCACTACATATTGTGCATTGCTGGATTGCAATATATCCACATTTTGATGCACAGCATCGGCAGTACCTTTGTACCAATCCTCATTATTGTTTTGTTGTGAGGCAGGTAACAGCTCAATATATTCGTTAAATTCACCGTTTAAAAAGCTCCAACCACGCTGAATATGGCGGATTAAGCTATGCGATTTATATTGCGTAATAACGCCAACGCGCCGAATTCCGGAGTTAATGCAATTAGATAATGGAAAATCGATAATGCGGAATTTTCCGCCAAATGGGACTGCAGGTTTTGCACGTCGGTCGGTTAAATCTTTTAAGCGGCTACCACGTCCGCCAGCCAAAATTAGCGCAACCGTATTTTTAGTCATTGTGCTAATAAATCGTGAACTATTGGTATCTTGTGCCATGGTTGCCCTCCTCGAACTTTAGTCAATAAGAATAAACATTATTGTCTTGCTGGCTGTATTTAGCCATTTTGGGCAAATAACATTAATTAATCATCATTTATTATGCTTAACAATGACAATTTAATTATAGGCCTAGATACGGGTTATAATCTAGTGTAATTCAACTGATTTAAAGAAATTATATCGTGGCCAGCACATCTCAAAACCAATTGCATTCGATTCTTGACGCGACACATCACGACGCATTCGCTTATTTAGGACTACATAAAGAAGGGGCTGAATTTGTGTTCCGCACCTTTTTGCCCTATGCGGAAAAAGTCAACTTAAAAGTTAACGCGAAGTGGGTGCAATGTACCCGTGTTCATGCCGCAGGTTTATATGAGTGGCGCGGCAATAAAGCGCCTGCTGCACCTTGCATGATTCAAATTGAAGCCAATCAACATATCACTGAATCAGCCGATGCTTACAGCTTTAATCCGTTACTCACGGATAACGAGTTGTATTTATTTGGCGAAGGGTCACTCAATCAAGCTTACAACACATTTGGTGCGCACATTGTTGAGCATCAAGATGTGCTAGGCGTGCGTTTTGCAGTGTGGGCGCCTAATGCAGAGCGCGTGAGTGTAATTGGTCAATTTAACCAATGGGATGGCCGCGTAAACCCCATGCGCGTGCGTGGTAGCACAGGTGTATGGGAGTTATTCATACCCAATTTAGCACATGGCAATTTATATAAATTTGAAATTCGCAATCGTTCTTCACATGCACTATTAACGAAAACAGACCCTTTCGCACGCGAGTTTGAAGCGCGTCCTGGTACTGCCGCTAAAATATGTGCTAATAGTCATTTTAAATGGCAGGATAAAGCTTGGCTAGCACATCGTGCCAGTAGTGATTGGCTACATGCGCCTTTCAATTGCTACGAGGTACATTTAGGCTCTTGGCGCCGCAAAAATGATAATCAATCACTCAGCTATCGCGAGTTAGCTGCTGAGCTGGTGCCTTATGTAGCCGATATGGGTTATACGCATATCGAATTGCTACCTATTACTGAACATCCATTGAATGAATCCTGGGGCTATCAAACCACTGGATATTTTGGCGTGACCAACCGCTTTGGCACACCAGACGATTTGAAATTTTTAATTGATGCCTGTCATCAAGCCAATATTGGGGTGATTTTAGACTGGGTGCCTGGTCACTTTCCCAAAGATGATTGGGCGCTAGCGCGATTTGATGGTACTGCATTATATGAGCATGAAGATCCACGCATTGGCGAGCACCAAGAGTGGGGCACGCTGATTTTTAACTACGGTCGCAACGAAGTGCGCAACTTTTTGGTGTCCAGCGCTTATTTCTGGTTGAAAGAGTTTCATATTGACGGCTTACGCGTGGATGCTGTGGCGTCTATGTTGTATCTGGATTACTCACGCAAAGCGGGTGAATGGCTGCCGAATAAATTTGGTGGGCGCGAAAACTTGGAAGCCATTGATTTCCTAAAACAGCTTAATATGATTGTGCACCAAGACTTTCCAGGCGCACTGACCATTGCAGAAGAATCTACCGCTTGGCCTGCTGTATCACGACCTATTTATTTAGGCGGCTTGGGGTTCAGCATGAAATGGAATATGGGCTGGATGAATGACACGCTAAGCTATATTGAAAACGAGCCTATCCATCGCAGATATCATCACAGCATGCTGACTTTCGGCCAACTGTATGCCTATTCTGAAAACTTTGTACTGCCGTTTTCGCACGATGAAGTAGTGCATGGTAAAGGCTCGTTAATCGGCAAAATGCCGGGCGACTCATGGCAGAAGTTTGCTAATTTACGCCTGTTAATGACGCTACAAATGACACATCCTGGCAAAAAACTCAACTTTATGGGCAACGAAATTGCACAAGGCCTTGAGTGGAATGTGAACCGCAGCCTAGATTGGCATTTGCTTGAACATGAGTCGCACTTTGGCATACAGCGCACCGCGCGTGATTTAAATATGCACTATATTAAAATGAACAGTTTGCATGGGCTTGATTTCGATGTGCAGGGTTTTGAATGGATTGATTGTCACGATTCTGATCAATCCATTATTAGCTTTATCAGACGCGGGCTGGATAATTCCTTTGCTATAATAGTGCTGAATTTTACGCCTGTGTTACGTGAAAACTATCGAATTGGCATGCCACAAGCAGGCCAATATGCCGAAATTTTTAATAGTGATGCAGCTTATTATGGTGGCAGCAACCAAGGCAATGGTGCGGGCTTACAAACTGAAAATATTGCTTGGATGCACAAACCGCAATCGCTGATGATTACATTGCCGCCATTAGCAGGTTTAATCATCGTTAAGAAATAGTGAACACTAAAAACTTAACCCAAAAAAAAGTGTTAAGTTTGCAAATAATAGGTATTTATAATAATAAATTACTTTAATTAAATAATATAACCAATTGTTTTAAATAATAAATGACCACTCTAACTCAATTCCCCACCTGGCAAAAACTGTGCGCTCATCAAAAGGCCGTCATGCCTTTGCATATGCGTGATTTGTTTACCACAGACCCTAAACGTTTTGAAAAATACAGCTTAAAGTTTGCTGATTTACTGTTTGACTACTCAAAACATCGCATCACCGATGAAACTTTGCCACTGTTATTTCAAATGGCGCGCGAAGCCAATATTGAGCAATGGCGCGATAAAATGTTTGCTGGTGAAAAAATCAATATTACCGAAAACCGTGCTGTGCTGCATACTGCCTTGCGCAATCGCAGCAATACGCCTGTTTTTGTCGATGACAAAGATGTAATGCCAGACGTGAATGCTGTGCTAAAGCAAATGCGTGATTTTTCAGAAAAAGTACGTAACGGTAGCTGGAAAGGTTACAGCGGCAAACGCATTACCGATATCGTGAATATTGGTATTGGCGGCTCTGATTTAGGCCCTGTAATGGTGTGCGACGCCCTAAAACCTTATGCTGACCCAGCACTTAACATTCATTTTGTATCAAATATTGATGGTGCGCATTTGATGCGCGCATTAGAAAAATGTAAACCAGAAACGACATTATTTATTGTTGCCTCGAAAACATTTACCACGCAAGAAACCATGACTAACGCCACTACAGCTAGAACGTGGTTTTTAGAGGCTGCCAAAGACAACGATCATGTGGCAAAACACTTTGTGGCTTTATCCACTAATGCAAAAGCGGTGGCCGATTTTGGTATCGATACTGCCAATATGTTTGCCTTTTGGGATTGGGTGGGTGGACGTTATTCATTATGGTCTGCCATTGGGCTTAGCATTGCCTTATATGTTGGCATGGATAATTTTGAAGCTTTATTAGAAGGCGCGCACGAAATGGACAACCATTTCAAAACCGCGCCTTTAGAAGAAAATATGCCAGTGATTTTGGCGTTAATTGGCATCTGGTATAACAATTTCTTTCATGTCGATACGCATGCGATTTTACCTTACGATCAAGGCATGGCGCGCTTTCCTGCTTATATGCAGCAAGCCGATATGGAAAGTAATGGTAAATTTATCTGCCGCGACGGCACGCGCGTGCAATACAAAACTGGCCCAGTCATTTGGGGAGAAGCTGGCACCAATGGTCAACATGCGTTTTACCAACTGATTCATCAAGGCACGCAAATTGTGCCAGCAGACTTTTTAATGCCTGTGCACAGCCATTATGCCATTGGTAAACACGGATACGCCCACCACAAAATTCTGTTGGCTAACTTTTTGGCGCAAACGCAAGCCTTAATGTTGGGCAAAACCACAGAAGAAGCACGCGTTGAGCTTGAAAAACAAGGTTTAAAAGGCGAGGAATTAGAAAAATTATTGCCGCATAAAGTATTTGAAGGCAACCGCCCTACCACATCCATCTTGTTCGATAAACTAACCCCAAACACACTAGGCAAGTTAATCGCGCTGTACGAACACAAAATATTCGTACAAGGCATTATGTGGGATATCAATAGCTACGATCAATGGGGCGTGGAATTTGGCAAACAAATCGCGCAACAGATTTTGCCGCAACTGACTAGCGTTGAAAAAGTGAGTAATTACGATAGCTCAACTAATGGTTTGATTAATCATACTAAAGCATTGAAGTAGCGCTGACAAAAGTTTGCATACAGAGCTTGTTTTAAAGAAATAATTGGGGTATTAAGCGTGCTTAAATTTGGTTAACAATTGATTTAATTAATTTTTCTCTTTTAACAACCTGCTCAACTAAAAGATTAAGCTCCTAATTGAGGTCTATTTTAAGTTAGGGATTATAAGATGATTGCCGCTGAATCATGGATAAAACACAATTAATCACAATTATAGTTAGTGCGCTTGCTGGCGCTATCGCTAAACCACTTATTGAATGGTTAATATCCGTAGTCAAAACAACAGAGATAGCTAAAGCTATAACAGCAATAGCAAAAAAAGCTTTTTCAAAAAACAATAGAGTCGTAATTTTTGACTTATTAAGCCTTTCGTTTTATGTAGTCGTATTAGTAAGCTTTGCTTTAGATGAAGCATCCCCAACAAAACTTGATATTCTTATCGCTATCGGTGCATCTCTAGCCTGTCTAGTCATGTCGGTCTCACTAGTTTTTCATATAATTATGGCAATTAATGTTAATAAAAAATCTTGACCATCTATCAAGCTGGATGCGCTAAGTTGGCTATCTTAAAGTAACCCCTTTAACCATCGCATCAATACCAACTGCCTTCGCCATACTAGCGCCTAAGCGTTTAGCAAAGCGGTCAGTAATACTCTCTTGATAGGTAAAATCGACGATTTCGTCTTGTTTAATTACTTCGCGGGCCACGTAATTGGCGTTACCTAGTGCATCGGCCAAGCCAATTTTAATACTTTGTTCGCCGCTCCAAAATAATCCACTAAAGGTTTCATTGTTTTCTACCAAGCGTTTGCCGCGGCCTTCGCGCACAACCATTTTAAATTGCTCATGAATTTGATTAAGCATATTTTGTGCATAAGCCACATGTTTAGGGTTTTCTGGTGAGAATGGATCTAACATGGCTTTGTTTTCGCCAGCGGTTAATAGTCGGCGCTCTACGCCTACTTTTTCCATGGTTTCAGTAAAGCCAAAACCATCCATTAAAACGCCAATTGAGCCGACAATACTGGCTTTATCGACATAAATTTTATCTGCCGCAGCCGCAATATAATAGCCGCCAGAGGCGCAAATATCTTCTACCACTGCGTATACAGGAATAGCCGGATGCAATTTCTTTTGGCGCTTGATTTCATCGTAAATAATACCCGCTTGCACTGGGCTGCCGCCTGGGCTATTGATGCGAAAAATAATGCCTTTAGTACCTTTGTTTTCGTATGCATCGTTTAAGCTGTTCATCACAGAATCCGCATTGACATCGCCGCCAGCTTCAATCACGCCAGCAATTTCAATGAGCGCGGTATGTTCGCCTGTGCTGACTTTGCTGCCGCCTACCCAGCCCAATGCCAAAATCAGCAAAATGAACAAATACGCATACATGAGGATTTTAAAAAATATATTCCAACGCCTTGCAGTTTTTTGCTCTTGCAAACCAGATAAAGCCAATTTTTCGATGGTTTGTTGTTGCCAATTGTTATCTTCTGACATGGTTCATGCTTTCTAAAAAGTAAATGCTAAAAAAGTGTAATTCAATGTTTATAAATATTTTTTAATCTGCTCTAAATGAATCGTGATTTGATTATTTTGTTCAGTAACGGGCAAGGCTTGCAAGCTTTTTCCTTTGCAAGGGCCCAAAATACAATAGCCAGTATCAGGTGCGTAATGTGCGCCGTGTGTTGCGCATATCAAATAATCTTTGCTCACGGTGAAAAATTCGCCTTGGTTCCAGTCTAACTCAATTGGCACATGCGC
>JBKJRD010000036.1:0-5569 GCA_046594885.1 Methylotenera sp.
ATGGGTTAACACCCGAAATTGTGCAATTGGCTGCAAGTTTATCGCCAGATATATTAATCACAGTGGATAACGGCATTGCCAGTTGTGACGGTGTATTAGCCGCCAATCAGCTGGGCATGCAAGTGCTGATCACTGATCATCATTTACCCAGTGACTCCACGCCGCAAGCGGCTTGTATTGTCAATCCGAATCAGCGCGGTTGCGATTTTAAAAGCAAGCATTTAGCTGGCGTGGGTGTCATGTTTTATGTGTTATTGGCCTTGCGTGCCGAGTTGCGCACACGCGGATTTTTTGAAAATCAGTCAGAACCGAATTTAAGCAGTTTGTTGGATTTGGTGGCATTGGGCACCGTTGCCGATTTGGTCAAACTAGATGCCAATAACCGTATTTTGGTTGAGCAAGGTTTGCGGCGTATTCGCGCGGGTGTTTGTGCTAAAGGTATCACGGCTTTGTTGCAAGTGGCAGGACGCGAACCAAGCAAAACATCGGCACAAGATTTAGGCTTTTATGTTGGGCCAAGGTTAAATGCCGCTGGCAGGCTAGATGATATGCGCTTGGGCATTGCTTGTTTATTGGCAGAAGACGCGCATGACGTTACAAAAAAAGCGCAAACCTTGCATGAGCTGAATATACAGCGGCGCAATATTGAAGCCGATATGCAAGATAGCGCATTAGCGATTTTAGAAACGGTTGCCGTGCAGGCGCAATTTAGCATCAGCTTATTTAATGCAAATTGGCATCAAGGCGTGATTGGTATTTTGGCCTCACGGTTAAAAGAGCGCTATCACCGCCCAGCCATTGTGTTTGCACAAGGCGCTGACGGCTTGCTAAAAGGCTCAGGCCGCTCTATTGCCAGCTTGCATTTGCGTGATGCGTTAGATTTAGTCACCAAAAATCATCCTGATTTGATTGTTAAGTTTGGCGGTCATGCCATGGCGGCAGGTTTAACCATTCAACAGGCGGATTTTTTAGCGTTTGAAACCGCGTTTGAAGCGGTGGTGAGAAGCTTAATTACCGAAACCGATTTGCAGGCGGTGATTGAAACTGATGGCGGTTTGCAAAGTGAAGAAGTCACCTTGCAAACTGCGCAATTATTAGCCAAACAAGTGTGGGGGCAAGGCTTTAATCAGCCTTTATTTCTGGATGATTTTCAAGTGATTAACCAGCGCGTAGTGGGCGAAAAACACCTTAAGTTAATATTAGAAAAAGATCAAAAACGTTTTGATGCGATTTACTTTAATCAACCCACCTTTTTACCAGAACAAATTTCTGCGGCTTATACCTTAGAAGCCAATGAATATAAAGGTTTGCAAACAGTACAGTTGCAACTTAAATTTGCTGCCAATGCCTAGATTTTGGGCGTTTTTAATGGTTAAGTCTGTGGTAAAAGCGCTGTTGATTGGGCTATTTTCAAGTACTTTATTGGCAGCAGAACCTAATTATACGGTTGAAATTACGGTGCTAGCAGACTCACAAACTAATACGGAAAATAAGCCATTGACCGCGCTATTGCAGCACCATTTAGCGATTGTAAAAGAGCGTAATAACCCGCGTATGAGGCCAGCAGAATGGATAAGGCTTTATAAGGCGACTCCACAAGCTATCATGGATTTGCTGGCGACAGAAGGTTATTTCAGCCCAGAAATTAGCCATTCAATAGACAATGTCGCGGACGCTTCTCAGGCAAAATTCTTGGTCAAATTAGGTAAGCCAGCATTGGTGAGCCGTGTGGATTTGCAATTTAGTGGCAGTATTTTGCAGCAAGACACCAGCGACTTAAGCGCTACAACCGCCACAATATTGAGTCTTAATCAAAATTGGCTATTACCAGCTGGCTCGACATTCAGGCAAGAAGATTGGACACAAGCCAAGCGCCGCCTGTTAATTAGTTTGCTGCTAGAGCGTTACCCGAATGCGATGATTAAAGCCAGCAAAGCAGAGGTGAACCCAGAAACCCATTCGGTTGCGTTGGTTTTACAGGTGGATAGCGGTGAAAGTTTTAAGTTTGGTGAATTGAAAATCGAAGGCTTAGAGCGTTACCCAGCCAGTATTATTGCAGATTTAAATCGCATTAAACCCGGCAGCACATATAGTCAAGCCAGATTACAGATTCTGCAAGCGCGGTTAGAAGAAAGCGGCTATTTTCGCGGGGTAGAAGTCAGCGCCAGCACAGCCACTTCAGATACAGAAGTCATTCCCATTAAAGTGAGCGTGCAAGAAAACCCATCGGTTAAAGTGGGCATAGGTGCTGGATATAGCACCAACACGGGCGCAAGAGCGCAGTTAACGTATGACGACCTGAATTTATTTGATCGTGGTTGGCGCTTAACTAGCAGCTTAAAACCAGAACAACGTGCGCAATCGCTTGGCGCGTTAATACGTTTACCAACGGACAGCAAAGGCTATCGCGATAGTATGAACGCAGGTATTGAGCGGCGCGTGATTGAAGGCCAAATTACCACTTCTGGGCAAACTGGCGTTAATAGAAGCTGGGGGCCGCGCAGAACCGAACAAACTATTGGTACGGCTTATTTGATTGAGCATTTAGCCGTAGATGGCGCGCCTTCTGTGACCAGAAAAGTGGCGACTGTTTCTTATGGTATTACGCTACGTCGCACCGATAATGATCGCAATCCAACACGCGGTTATCTGCTTAATACACAACTTGCAGTGGCGCCACTTGAAGAGTTATCGGATGGTCGTTTTGTACAAAGCTACCTAAAAATGCAAGGCTATTATCCGTTAACCAGTTCCACACAAATTATTGCGCGTACCGAGTTGGGTGCAGTAAGCGGTAAAAATAGTGCGCCAGCCGCGTTTTTATTCCGCGCGGGTGGTGATCAATCGGTGCGCGGTTACGCGTTTGAAAGTTTAGGTGTTAGAGAAGGCGACGCGACTGTTGGCGGACGCTACTTAGTCACTGGCAGCGTAGAGGCGATTCAATGGATTACCAAGCAATGGGGCGCAGCAGCGTTTGTGGATTTTGGTAATGCAGCCAACACGATTGATGCATTAAAGCCAGTATACGGATACGGATTAGGTGTGCGCTGGAATAGCCCGATAGGGCCAGTTGGTGCCGATGTAGCGTATGGTGAAGCGGTTAAAGAATATCGATTGCATTTTAATCTTGGGGTCGCATTCTGATGTTACGCCGCACTATTAAGGCAATTATATTGAGTTTTATCTTGTTGATGCTAACGCCTGCGCAAAGTGAAATGACCATCAGCGTGACTTCTAACTTGGATACGCTTGATTATGATTTAGATAATATGCATCTAAAGCTAGAAAAGCTGGAGTCGCGTTGGCAGCTTTCACCAATTGATAGCAAGTTGTTTGTTGAAACAATGCGCGCAAAAAAGTTAACCATCACCATGCGCGATAGTGAAAAAAAATCCGAAAACTCGCTTCTACCTGAACAGATTAAGTTACCTTTTCCAATACAAATTAAGCAAGCAGAAGTACTTGAATTGGTGATTGTGACACCAACCGAAACTTACACTTTAAATAATGTGCAGTTTGATTTGACGGCAGATGCCAAAACCATTCAACTCAATTATCTGCGTGCAGCAACGCCATTTGGCCAAGCTGAACTGAATTTGAATATGCAAACAAGCAGTCCGTTTGCCTTAACTGGCTTGGTCAGTTTGCAACAAGGTAGTCAAAATGGCGCAATGCCTTATGATGCAAAAGTGCAATTATCGGGTGATTTAAAAGTGCTCAAGTTTGAATCTAACGCAATATTGGCTTTGCAAAATAACCAATTGGCGATGATGCAAAATAGCGACAGTGAAAATCCCATCGCGCGCATACAAGCCTATGGCGAAATGCGCTTATCAAATGCCTATCCGCTGCAGTTAAGCGCGCAAATTCGTGATTTTTATCCACAACGTTTGGGCAATTATCCTGCTGGTTTGCTCAATATTGATTTGAATGTGAGCGGAGATTTAAGCGCGCAAACGGACACAAACGCTGGTTTGCAGTTACAGTTTTCTGCAGTCGATAGTTATTTGCAGGTTAATCAAATCAAACAGCCACTGTTAAGTGCAGGCAAGTTAACCTTTGTGCAAAACCAAATGCGAGATGTGGAATTGAATGCCAGCATTTTAAATAATGTGATTAAGGCAAATGGTAGTTTAGGTGCGCCTGATAGTGTGCTGGAGTGGCGCGCTGATTTAGCTGATATGCGTTCATTAGGTAATGCATTTTCTGGCACAGCGCAGGCATCCGGCGCTTTGTCTGGCAGCTTTGAAAACTTGGCGGCGCGTTTTGAGTTGAGCGCGCAAAAACTCAGCTTACCCAATCATATCAAGATACAAAAATTAGATGGTCAAGGCGCATTGTCGGCAGGCGAACTAGGCTCGGTGAACGCAACATTCAATGCAGTTGGTTTGGCGATTGCTGAAAATCCAGTGCTGGATTCTGCATTGATTTTGCAAGGTACGCGTAACGCACATCAATTAAAGTTAACCGCTAAATCAAAGGAGAAAATCGATCATCTACAATTTGAAACCATGCTTGCTGGCGGCCTGATAGGCAATCAATGGCAGGGTTTAATACAAAGTTTAAGCCTTATAAGTGAAGCGCCTGTTACCTTGCAATCGCCTGTAAAATTGAGCTTAAGTTCTGAAAATATAAGCTTAAGCAATGCAGTTTTACAGCTAGCTAAAGGCCGCATAGAAATTGAAAAGCTAGCCGCTGGCAGTAAAGGTTTTGTGAGCAAAGGCCGCTTAATCAATTTGGCGCTGGCAGATATACCGCCTAGCTTATTTCAATTATCGCCAAAACTGCAAGGCAACCCGATTTTTTCAGGTGAATGGGATGTGAATGCGCTGGATGCTGTGAATGCCCAGATTATGTTTAAACATGATTCTGGCGACTTGACGTTTAGTGATTTGAGCGGTGTAGTTAAGCCGCTTGGTTTGCAAGAAATGAAAGTAGAACTGCGAATCAACAACAACAATGTGGACTTATCTTGGCTACTTAACGGACAGCAACTGGGTACTTTTGATGGGCGCGTGACAACTTCGCTCACTAAAGTGAAGACAGGATTCTCGTTAATGGCCAATGCGCCGCTGCAAATTGCTAGCAAAGCGCAACTCAATACGATTACATGGTTAACATTGCCAGACGCGCTGGCAGATGCTTACTTGGATGGCGTTTTAACCATGACATTAGACGCAAATGGAACTGTGGAAAAGCCTAATTTGGTGGGCAATATGACGGGCAAAAACTTGCAGTTTATATTGCCATCACAAGGCGTTGCCTTTACAGAAGGCTTATTACAGGCCAACTTTGAGCATGATGAATTGCGTATTTCGCAGGCGGTTTTTAAGGGCGGTGATGGCTACTTACGCACCAACGGCACCTTGCAAATGGTCAACAATCAGCCAAAAATTGATTTAAATTGGGTTGCCGAAACCTTTACAGTGATTTCTGGAACCGACAGGCTTTTGGTATTAAATGGTGAAGGAAAAACAACATTAGCCGATGCATTATTCACCATTTCTGGCGATTTTAAAGTAATCAAAGGCTTGATTGAATTACCCGCAGATGATGTGCCCAAATTATC
>JBKJRD010000080.1:0-50250 GCA_046594885.1 Methylotenera sp.
TGGCAAAGCAACTTGCGTGAGCACATGGCTGCCGCGCGTTAACAGCATAAAAAACGCAATGGCTGCCGCGATGGCTAAATGTTTATTAAAAAATAATTTACTAAAGTTCTGCATGATTTATCCCAAACTACTAACATTATCGCCATATTATACAGTTAAATGTGCTGACGTTTAATCCATCCTCAGCACATTTAACCAATTACTTAGGTTGCCAGCGTAGGCTTACAAACAAGTTAGAGCCTGGAGTATCGTATGCAAACCCAGTTGTTCTTGGGTTACCTTCAAAGGCCAACGCATAATTTTTATCAAATACGTTATTTAAGCGTGCCTGCACATTCCAATCTTCATTAATTGTATAATCCGCCGTCAAGTTAAATACGGTGTAGCCCGCAAGAGGAATATTATTTGCTACATCGTTATAACGTTTAGATGACGTAATGCTTTCTAATCCAAAATGCCAATCTGCCAAGGTATAATTTAAATTAAATTTGCCGTGTTGATTTGCACGACGTACCAGCAAATTATCTGTTGCCTGATCGCGCGGTGACTGAATATCAACACTACCTTGTAATTGCAAGTTGCGCCAGTCCTGCGATGCGGCAAAAGTAACACCTTGAATTTTTGCCTTATTCACATTAAACGGCAAAAAATTTGAATCTAGCGCAATTAAATTCCTTACCTTATTTTCATAAACAGTTATTGAGGCATTTGTATTATCTTGTTGATAACGCACACTGGCTTCGATATTGTCGGATTTTTCTGCATCTAAATTTGGATTGCTAGTAGCAAAACCAAATGAGTCTGGAAAATACAAATCATTAAAACTAGGTGCTTTGAAAGCGCTACCGTAACTTGCTGTGGTACGCCAACTGTCATTAAACTGATAGCCATAAGCCACGCCACCAGTATCATTATTGCCAAATTGTGAATTATGGTCGCTTCTATAATTTAACTGTATTGTATGATTACCCAGAGTTGCTAGATAACCAGCATAATAACCATCGTTATTGCGAGTTGCGCGGTTGAACTCTGTGGTGGATTTAACTCGCTCTTCTAGTCTGTCGTACGCCAAAGTCAGTGTACCGTTAGGTAAATTTATATCATTTTGCCATGTGAACTGCTGTTGTTTTGTTCTAAATAAACTGCGTCCAAAACTTTGAAAACTAACCGATTCATCAACACCTTCACCCAAACGCAATGTAGATAACCAGTTAGATAAAATCTTATTTTTACTGCTGATTGCATAACTAAGCTGAGAGAGATCAGCATTATCTGAAAAATTTATCGTTTCTGGCGGGTTAAATAAATTAAAGGCATTATCAAATCTTGTATGCCCCTCGCTACTTAAAAACTGGAAAGCAAGTTCATGTCCCTCAGCAATTTTGTGTGATGCTGAGCCAGTAAAAGATAAGTTACGATAACCGTCTTTATCATTCAAATTTGGATTATTGGTTTTTAATGCAGAAAATCCATCAGTATCTAAACTAGAAACGCCTAACGCAAAACTAGTTTTACCAATCTCACCATGTACCCCAGCTTCGGCTGTCTTCGTATCATATGTGCCATATCCTAGACCCGCGTAAAACTTCGGGACACCCGTGCCTTTTTTTGTAAAAATTTGAATCACACCACCAATTGCATCCTGCCCATATAAGCTTGCTGCTGGACCCCGTACAATTTCAATTTTTTCAATCAATGCAACAGGCAAATTTTCAAATGTAGTGGTGCCAAGCGTTGCAGAACTCATTCTTATGCCATCAATTAGTACCAACACATGGTTAGTATTAGTGCCACGCATAAATATACCCGACGCCTTACCTGCGCCGCCTGTATTACTAATTTCAATTCCTGGTTGTTTTTGAAGAATTTCGACTAAAGTAGACTGCCCCGCGCGTTCAATCTCTAGGCGATCGATCACCGAAACGTCACGCAAGGTTGTGTTCAAAGTTTCATTAATACGGCTTGCTGAAATGACAATCTCGTCTAAATTTAAATTTTCAGCGAATGCAGGCGAGTGAATAGCCGAGCCGATTAGGCTTGCTATGATGGTTTTTTTCATGATACTGATCCCTATTGATCACGCGACCCCGCGTGCTTTTTTATAATAAGGAATACCAGAAGTGTTTGAATAAGCCAGAACTTAACGCACAAATTTACTCAATAAATTGCACATTTTGTTTTGATTACCGTCACCCCGCGGTATTTCCTAACGTTTTAATTGCAAGGCCGGTCTCCGGGCTCATGAGGAATGATTTGCGCCTTCCCAGATGGTTAAATCCAGTGGCTAATTTGCAAAACTACACTCACTTACCGTTGCGGGGGCAGCATAGGCATTGTCTTGTTTTAGTTTGCTCTAATACTTAAAGCAAAACTTAACGCACCTATTTCCCAGTTTCACCTTTATTAATTTGAAATTAATGCAGGCACCTTACAACTGCTTTGGATTATAACGCTAATTTTACAACTCTCGTCATGCAGTTTACGATTTGCAACTTGATTATTTACACAACAAGCGGCTCAAAACATATTAAATTACTTTGAATAGCTAACGTTAGCTATTGACTATAATGATTTTTTTCAATTATAGTGGGATATGGATGCAGATTTAAAAAGATTAGAAGAAAAAATGAATAAGCTTATTTCTTTATGCGCAACATTGCGTGAAGAAAATGTTCAGTTGCGCGACGAGTTAAACCTAGCGCAGCAAAACGCAAGCGCCTTAAAAAGCAATATGCTGTTAGCAAGCCAAAAACTAGAAATATTGCTCGAAACAATCCCCGCAGGTACTAAGCCTTTAGGCGTAGAGTCATTATGAGTAACGCAAAATCAATTGATGTTAACATCATGGGACGAGAATTTATCGTTGCATGCACCGATGAAGAGCGTGCAGGCTTGCTTGAGGCAGTGCGTTATTTAGATAAAAAAATGCACGATATTCGCGATACAGGCAAAGTTGTTGGCATTGATCGCATCGCGATTATGGCAGCACTTAATTTATCGCACGAGTTATTACATACCAAGACTGGCGATGTTGACATCGGCGATTATAAGCGTAGGATTAACGCCATGCAGGATCAAATTGATGAAGCGATGGCTAGCCAAACTAAATTGCTGTAATCGCATGATGACGTTTAATGATTGAATTACAGTTAATCTTAAATTGTTAGTCAAATTTAAAAAATAAAGCCTGTAAACTAGGCTTTTTAATTAAGTTACTTTCATCAGTTCGTCACAAGTTAAGCTTATTATTCAACTTGTTTTCTGTGGTGTTGCTTGAGTCTTAAATTCCTTGAACTAGTTTTCGTTATCGGTTTCGGCTATTCAAGTCGCGGTGTGAGCGCTCTAAATTGGGCTATTTTTTAAGATACCCTTGGCGAGTGAACCTGAAGCGCTTTAGGTTGTTACCACTTGAACCTTTTTGGTTCAGGATAACGGCTCAGGCAACACCACAGCAAATAGGTTTTGTTTTTAACGCGAAATTTCTATGTTGTTTTTCGCTTGCCGTACCACTTGTACTGCCTTCGCTCAAACGCCTTGAACTTGCGCGTTAAAACTCAAAACCAGTATTATTGAAACATCGCTGATGCTGCGTTATTTTCGCTCCTCGTACTTTGTGTACTGCGTTCTCTCAAATGCCTTGCCTAAGTTTCATTTGAACAATATTTGCAGCTCGCACTTTCGTCCGAAAAACCCAAATTAAACAATAACTTACTGTGGATTAAAAGCTTTAATCTGCCGCATTAAAATTCAAAAACCACTATCTTTTCGGTCATTCTCGCGAAAGCGGAAATCCATTTTAAGCATCTATTTAAGTACTTAACTTAAATCACTAGCGCAATTCGTGATATTTCAAATCCGCTAAACTCACAATCTCCAAACATTTCTCATGGCAGGCTTCTAGCACCACTGGCGGCGCAAAACCTGCATCGCTGGCTTCCAGCCAACGTGCGGCGCATACGCACCAGCGGTCACCCGCCACTAGTCCTTCAAAACCATATTCAGGGCGCGGTGTGCTTAAATCGTTGCCGCGTGAGATTGAAAAGGCTAAAAACTCGTCTGTCACCTGCGCGCAAACGCTATGACTGCCCGTATCTTGCGGGCCAGTTTCGCAGCAGCCGTTACGGGTAAAGCCTGTGATTGGGTCTAAACCACAGGTTTGCAGGGTGGTGCCTAGTACATTACGTGCCATGTTTTATTCCAAATAGATGATTTTCAATTATCATACCCAAAATTGACAAATTTAAATGCAGTAAGATGGGTGCAATGCGTTATTGGTTAATGAAATCTGAGCCTGGTGATGTGTCAATTGACGATTTGGCGGCGATGCCGAATCAAACGGTAGATTGGTATGGCGTGCGCAATTATCAAGCGCGCAATTTTATGCGCGACCAAATGCACATTGGCGATGGCGTATTGTTTTACCATTCTAACTGCGCAATACCTGGCATTGCCGGTATTGCCGAAGTCAGCAGCCCAGCGTATCCAGATCGTTTGCAGTTTATCAAAGGCCACAAATATTATGATGAAAAGGCCACGCCAGAAACACCACGCTGGTTTAATGTAGACGTAAAACTGGTGCGCAAAACACGTTTACTTAGCCTAAAAGAAATGCGCGAAACGCCAGAACTGGAAAGTTTACGTATCTTACAACGCGGTAATCGATTATCGATTACGCCTGTTGACCCTAAAGAATGGCGTTTTATTTTGAATCTACTTAACCCATAAATTGACCTAAATAAAGTGTTAAGTGTTGCGCCTTGCAAATAATATAACCCGCTTTTTGCGGGTTTTTTATGGTTAAGTGCGCATAAACTAAGATTTATCTAAGCTGCCCATTGCTTTAGGATAGGTAACCAAGCCCCAAGGCAAGCCTTTTACCTCAATTTGTTTAGTCACTTCCAGTTTTTCAGCATCAATTACAAAAACCGCGTCTGATTTACCGCAAGCCAATAAGATTTGTTTGTCATCTGGTGTAAAACTAAAATGCCAGCAACGATTGCCTGTTGGAATGTCTTTAATTTTTTCATAGGTTTTTGCGTCAAACACTTGCAGTAATTTAGCTTTATTGGTGGCCACAAAAATACGCTCACCCTTTTTATCATAGGCAATGCCGTATGGTGTATCTGCGGTGTCTACGGTGCGCACTACGTTAAAATCTTTATCCAGCACCATAAATTTATTGCCGTATTCTAAGGTAGCTAAATAAGTTGTGCCGTCTGGCGATATTTTAATGCCACGCGGACGGTCACCTAGCTCATGGGTTGCAATCGTTTTAACTAACGCGCCGCTTTCAATATCGTGAACAGTCACCGTGTTATCTGCTTCGTTGGTTATCACCAATTGTTTACCATCGGCTGAAAATTCAATGCCTTCAGTTTCTGGCCCGCCAACAATTTCGCGTACTTTTTTACCTTGCGCTAAATCGACTACTGCAATACGCGCTGGTGTTAAATCCTCATCATCGTCGTCGTCTTCTTTTGCCGCTTCACCTGGTTTTGGTGGTGGGCCACCTTTAGAACTTGGCTCGGAAGAAACATAAGCGAAATTTCCGCTAATACGCACAAACTCAGGGTTTTTACCGACATTGATTTGTTGCAAGACTTTGCCAGTAGCTGTGTCAATCACAGAAACGCTTTCATTTTCACGCGTGGCTACAACTAATTTTTTACCATCATCCGTAATGCCTAAACCGCGCGGGTTTTCAGCTTTTACATCAAATTGATTGATCACTTGCATTGTCGCCAAATCAATTACACTCACCCCTGCATCTTGGCTGGTCACATAAGCCACACCAGCTGATGAGTCTGCCGATTGTTCTGCTGGCGACTCCATCACTGGCTCTTGTGTTTTCTCACTATTGCATGCGGTTAAGCCTGCAATTAAGGCAATTAAACTTAAACTGATACGGGTTTTGTTGTTTGCTGTTGCTAATTTCATTTTAAACTCTCCAAATAATTCGTATTTATTATTGAATACAATCCAGTACCAAGCAAAAATTATACTCATTAGTATACACATCTAAACTTAATAGAAACAATCAGTTATTTTTAGTTCAACTTAATTTTTGGCTGTACTCAGCCAAATTGGTGGTGGTTGCGGCCCAACATTGTGGCTTAACCCAGAAACAGTTTATAAGCTGGATTTTGTGATTCATCCCAATATGGATAACCTAGATTATTTAGAAATGCGCTAAATTCTGTCAGCTGATTGGGTGGCACTTGCATGCCCACTAACACACGTCCAAAATCGGCGCCGTGATTGCGATAATGGAATAAGCTGATATTCCAATCGTGTCCCATGCTATCTAAAAACTTCATCAATGCACCTGGTTTTTCAGGGAATTCAAAGCGAAATACCACTTCATGTTCAGCCTGAGGCGCATGCCCACCAACCAAATGACGTAAATGCAGTTTTGCTACTTCGTTATCGGTTAAGTCTAGCGCTGGCAAGCCTTGCGCCTGTAAATCTGATACCAGCTTAGCTGATTCTGTTGGGTCTGCAATCGCTACGCCCACAAAAATATGCGCCGCCACTGGGTCAGAATAGCGATAGTTAAATTCGGTAATATTACGCTCACCCAGCAAGCGGCAAAATGTTTTAAACGCGCCGGCTTTTTCAGGAATCGTAACCGCCAATACAGCCTCACGCTTTTCGCCTATCTCGGCGCGTTCTGCAACAAAGCGCAAACGGCCAAAATTCATATTAGCGCCAGAGGCAATGCCAACTAATGTTTTACCAGTCATATTATTGCGTTTGGCATATTCTTTAATACCTGCTGTGGCTAATGCGCCTGCTGGCTCTAAAATACTACGCGTATCTTCAAACACGTCTTTTATAGCCGCACAAATTGCATCGTTATCCACCACAATCATTTCGTCAACAAACTGCTGGCACAATTTAAATGTATGCTCACCCACCTGCTTAACGGCTGCGCCATCGGCAAATAAGCCCACTTGGTCTAGCATCACACGCTTGCCTTGTTTGAGCGATTCAGTCATCGCTTCTGCGTCTTTGGCCTCTACGCCAATCACTTTAATTTCGGGCCGCACTGCTTTGACATACGCCGCAATACCCGCTAGCAAACCGCCGCCACCCACACAGCAAAATATTGCCTCAATCGGTTCTGGATGGCTCTGTAATATTTCAAGCGCAATCGTGCCTTGACCAGCAATCACGTCAGGGTCGTCATACGGATGCACAAAAGTTAAGTCTTGTGTCTGCTCAAGTTCCAAGGCGTGCACATAAGCATCAGAATAACTATCACCAAATAGTATAACCTCTGCGCCACGCGCTTTAACAGCGTTGATTTTAATTAGCGGTGTAGTGGTTGGCATCACAATCACCGCGCGACAACCCAGCTTTTGCGCGCTTAACGCAACACCTTGTGCATGGTTGCCAGCACTGGCTGCAATCACGCCTTTTGCCAAAATTTCTGCTGATAAGTGCGCCATTTTGTTGTAGGCGCCACGTAATTTAAACGAGAAAACAGGTTGCATATCTTCGCGCTTGAGCAAAACGCGATTGCCAATGCGAGCGGATAAATTAGGCTGAAACTCTAGCGGCGTTTTTTTAGCCACATCGTATACACGCGAGTTTTCTATTTTGGTTTGATAATGAATAGTCATGCTTTATTTTAATTAGGCTTAATTTTTAGACGTACTTATTTTCAAATTCAACAGTTTCAAATTTAACAGTTTTTTAAGTTCAACAGTTTTTAAGTTTACTGGGGCGGTGTATAGTGTTGAATTGGTTAAGTAATTACATTATAAAGGATTTAAGCAAAATGGCATTGACGCAGGACGAATTAAAACAACAAGTGGCAAAAGCAGCCGTTGACTATGTAAAAAGCGGCATTATTGGGGTTGGCACAGGTTCCACCGCCAACTTTTTTATTGAGGAATTAGCTAAAGTAAAACATAAAATTGATGGCGCTGTAGCCAGCAGTGAATCCACCGCACAACGCTTACGCAGCCATGGTATTGAAGTGTTTGATTTAAACAGCGTTGACCAACTGGATATTTATGTCGATGGTGCAGATGAAATTACCGAGCATCTGCATATGTTAAAAGGTGGTGGTGGCGCATTAACGCGTGAAAAAATCGTAGCGGCCGTAGCCAAGCAATTTATTTGTATTTGTGACGAAACCAAATATGTGCCTGTTTTAGGTAAGTTTCCTTTACCTGTAGAAGTATTGCCAATGGCAAAAAGCTATGTGGCGCGCGAGTTAATGAAACTGGGCGGCCAACCAAAATTACGCGATTTCACCACGGATAACGGCAATGTGATTTTAGATGTGCATGGCTTAACCATCAGCGACCCGATTGCTTTTGAAGCAAAAGTGAATCAGATTGTAGGCGTTGTGACCAACGGTTTATTTGCGGCACGGCCTGCAAACGTATTGTTATTGGCGACTGCAGACGGCGTAAAAACTTATACAAAATAAGTGTTAAGTGATACAGATGCGATTGAATTGACGGTTAGCATCATATTAATGTAATAATTTTTTGCTAAGATTATATGAATAAAAATGTAGTCATCATCAAGAAGGGTAGTAACCATGCAATTCGAACACACCTCTAAACAATATGATGCGGAGCTAGAATCCGTTCGCGCCAAAGTGCTAGAAATGGGCGGCATGGTGGAGCAGCAAATTGTGAATGCGTTAGAGGCGCTTATTAAGGCCGATATTAAATTAGCCAAAGAAGTGATGGAAGCGGACGCGCGCGTTAACTCGCTTGAAGTGCAGATTGATGAAGATTGTAGTCATATTATCGCGCGTCGCCAACCAGCAGCGGGCGATTTACGCATGGTGATGATGATGGTCAAAACCATTACCGATTTAGAGCGTATTGGCGACGAAGCCACCAAAATTGCGCGCACCGCACAGCGCATTTTTGATGAAGACCGTATGTACAAACCACGCTTTAATGAAATTAATGCGATGGTTAAAATTGTGCGCGAAATGCTGCGTACTTCGCTAGATGCGTTTGCGCGCTTAGATGTGAGCCAAACCGTAGAAGTCGCCAAGCAAGATGAGCTAGTCGATGAGCAGTTCCGTGTGGCAATGCGTCAACTGGTGATGTATATGTTGGAAGACCCACGCACGATTTCAATGTCGCTAGAAGTGCTATTTGTGGCAAAAGCGGTTGAGCGCATTGGCGACCATGCCAAAAATATTGCGGAATATGTGGTGTATATGGTAAAAGGCAAAGATGTGCGCCATAGCAGCTTGCAAGAAATGGAACGCGAAATGCTTGAGCCTTAAATTAGAGTTCGCTTGTTCAATATTAACCAAAATAGAGTGTTAAGTTAAACTTAACACTCTATTTTGGTTAAAAAACATAACCTTATGAAGATTTAAATCTATCTTGCTTGAGCAGATAACTGATGAACAGATAGTTGTGGGAACGGAATTTCAATACCTTGCGCATCAAACGCTTGTTTAATATTTTTTAAGTATTCGCGGCGAACGCCCCATTGCTCTAATGGCAATACTTTAAAACGGCAACGTATCACCACAGATGAATCGGCTAGATTTTCAACGCCAGCCATTTCCATATCACCCAGAATTTTATGCTTGAAATCTTCTTGATTTCTCAACTGTTGACCAACCTCTGTCATGACTTGCATCACAGTCGCTACATCTTCTTTATAGGCCACGCTAACATCAATCACCGCTTGCGCAAAGCCGCGACTCATATTGGTCACCGCGCCAATGATGCCATTTGGTACATAGTGCACATTGCCGCTGTAATCACGCATTTTGATGTAGCGCAGCGTCACTTCTTCTACCAGGCCACTTTTGTCAGCCGCTTCCACCACATCGCCTTGGCGAATTTGGTTTTCTAACAAAATGAAAAAGCCAGTAAAGTAATCTTTAATTAAATGTTGCGCGCCAAAACCAACCGCCACGCCCACAATGCCAGCCGCGGCCAAGATTGGGGCGATAGATATGCCAAGCTCATGCAATATTTCTACGCCACTTATCAGCACAATAATAAGCGTGGCCACATATTTAATCACCCGGGCAAGCGTATCGATGCGCTTTATTTCTTCAGAGTTTTCAATGGCTTGCAGGCTAAGGTAGGATTTCAGATAAATAATCAATTTCTTACTCAATTTCATCAACACTAAAGCGATGAACAAAATAAGCACAATGCGTAACCCCGCTTTAGATACCAGCAACAACTGCTCTGGTGCACTTAACCCAATATTAATTAAGAAATCTTCCATGCATCTCCTTCATTTAAAATCATTAAAACTGAGTGTAAAAAGTGGTTAAGTCTCTATCCAAAGCATGCCTTGCGGCCGTATATTTATCATTGAAGAACTTAAATCTAATGTTTGATCTGCAAATAAATCTCTAACCTGGCTATGCTGCAGCAAACCTAATTTACGCAATGCGCTAACATCTAGTTGCTGTTCGCTATGATCAAAATTGCAAATCACTAACACGCGCGGATGATTTCCTGTGCCATCGAATCGCACAAAACAGAATAAATGGGGGTTTTCCAATACAATCAATTCGCGATTATTGTGATCAGCAAAAGCAGTCACTTCTTTTCTGGTCGCAATCATTTTTTTTAGCCCAGAAAAAATCCGTTGCTCAATGGTGCCTTTTTCGTTTCTAAGCTGACTATGTTGCCAATTCATAGCGGGTCGATGAATCCAGCGATTATCATTTTTTTTGTGATCATCTGCCAAATAAGCTTGGTCGTTCAAGGTGCCAATCGCGTCACCATAATAAATCAGCGGAATACCGCCAAACGCCAGAATAAACCCGTGCAATAGCAAAATGGTATCAATACTGCGGTCAATCGCCGCGGCATCGTTTTTTTCAAGGGCTGTTTCTAAGCCAGCCAGTGACGCGAGTGAACCTGCAATGCGCGCATCGCCATTTTTTTTGTTGGTACCAAAAGCAACGCCTCTGGCAATCGAATCGGGGAATTGACCAGTGTAATGATTGAGTAAAAATTGCCGATGCAAGCTTGGTTCATAGCCAGCCAAGCGAATGTCATTGTCATCAAAACCTAACCCAATATCGTCGTGACAACGCACATAATTTAACCAAGTTGCGCGCTCTAATTTATCGGGAATAGAACGAATGGCATAATTAAGCAAGGTGGCTTTTTTGGTGGCAACCGCCTCCCACAACAAAGCCATTAAGGTTGCGTTATATGCAATTTCGCATTCTTTGGCATTAATGGCATCTTCGCCAAAATACTTAATCACTTCTACAGGTGCCACAATCGCCTCGGCAATAAATAGAACCCCTGGTGCAGTTACTTGGCAGCAATCTTTCATTAATTGCAATATCAGATGCGCTTCACGCTCGTTCTGGCAGGTGCTACCAATTTTTTTCCATAAAAAAGCCACCGCATCCAACCGAATCACATCTGCGCCATGATTGGCCCAAAATAAAATAATATCTACCATCTCGGTAAATACCGCTGGGTTTTGATAATTCAAATCCCATTGGTAGTCATTAAACACAGTCATCACCCATTTGCCCATCTGGGCATCCCAAGTAAAGTTACCGGGTGCATTTTCGGGGAATATTTCTGGCATGGTTTCTTCGTACAAATCTGGTGTGCTGCGGTCATCAAACACATAATAATAGTCTTGGTATTTTTGTTCGCCCGCCCGCGCCTGAACCGCCCACGCTTGCTCATCTGAGGTGTGATTCAACACCACATCTAGCACCAACAAAGTGTCACGCTTTTTTAAATTAGCTATTAAGTCATCCAAATCGGCTAAGGTGCCAGCTTCTTCATGGATTTTTCTAAAATCACGCACGGCATAGCCGCCATCGCTTTTACCTTTTGGGCAATCTAAAATAGGCATGATGTGCAGCATATTGATACCTAAATCTTGTAAATAACTGAGCTTGGTTTTTAAGCCTTTCAAATCGCCAGAAAACTCCTTGCAATACAGCGCATAACCCACCCATTGCTGGCTTAAAAACCAGTCATGATTTTTTTCTCTGGCTTGATCTAGCTTGCGTAGCTTTTGTGAGCGCGCAATATAAGATTGCAGCAACACCTTGACCAACTGGGTTAATTGCGCTTTAAAATCTGCACGCTTGCCATATAGTTGATGAAATAGTGAATAGATTGCATAAAAATTGGCGCCTAATCGCGTATAGAAATATTGCAGATTTTTATCTTTAATATCGCTTTCAATCTCGGTCAGAATATCATTGAGCAATGAATGTGAAACTTGTTCGTACATAATTTATTCGTCCGATTGTTGGGTTAAGTTTGGCTGTTGTTGATTAAAACCATAGTGGGCAAGGCCTTCTAAAATGCCTGCTGCGTAATGATTTGAGGCGAAATAAATATGCTCACGCTGGCGCAGTTTTTCTAATTCTTGACTATAATTGCCCACCACAATTGCGCGCGTATCGCCAATGAGCATTTCAATATCGTTGCCCGAATCGCCTGCCACCATAAAGTTTTCAAGCGGCAAACCCCATTTATAAGCCAAGTAGCGAATAGCATGACCTTTAGAAGCGCGCACTGGCAGTACATCTAAAAATTCTTCATGCGAATAAATCAGCTGGGCGTGCAGATTGCATTGGCGTAGATGATTTTGAATTTCGCTCAATGGTGGCATCTTATCTGGCGTTGCTATATAGCTTAATTTAAATTCACGCTGATTGTCTGGCGCTTGCAAGCTTAAGCCAGGAAAATGACTTAACGCTTTTTCTAGCGCATCTTTTCGCCACATATAACGAATATGCGCTGACCAACCCGTATCGGGCACCAATTTCTTGCCATAATGGATTTCAGAACCCACAGAAGTAATCAGCACATCAGGTATATTAACCTGATTTTTTTTCAGTATTTCAATCGCACTTTCTAGCGGCCGACCAGTTGCCACACCAAAAATACATTGCTTTTTATTCTGCTCAATCCAAACGGTTAAGTTTTTAAGCGATTTTTTATGACCAACTAAAGTATTATCAATATCACTGATTAATGCCATTTTAGCTAATGGTATACGCGATTTTTCGGCACTTAAGATAAGCGCATGCTGGCGACGCAAACGTTTTTGGTCGCGACGTAATAACCGCCGCACTTCTTTCATGTATTTTTCTACATGGGCCGTCCAGCTGTAATTACGCCAAACGCCCACCAACCCGCTATTTGCCCATTTGCGCCATTGTTTTTTATCAGCTAAGCCTTGCAATAAAGCTTCTGCTATTGCTGCGCTGTCTAAAGTATCGACAATTAAGCCATTGCGGCAATTGCCCAAAATATCGCGCGGCCCGCCATCGTCTGGCGCAACAAACGGCAAGCCGCTAGCAGCCGCTTCAATGAGCGTTAAACCAAATGGCTCGGTAAAGGCGGGGTTTACAAACAGGCCGCGACGTCTTGCGGCTAGGCGGTATAGTTCGGGCACGTCTTCTTGCGCGACAAATTTAGGAATCGCGACTTTTCCCCATAAATCGTAACGGTCCAAATCAAACAATAATTGACTCATCACTTTTTGCTGCGATTCTTCTAAATCGCGAATGTCTTCGCGCGTGCCAGCCACTATGAGCAAATTCGCCGCTTGTTGTAGCTCAGGGCTATTACCATAGGCTTCAATTAAGCCATGAATATTTTTTCTGATGTCTGGTCTGCAGATTGAAAAAATTAACGGCTTTTCGGGATTCACTAAGTAACTATCGATTTTTTGCTGAATGGACGTTTTTTGCTTAATGCGCGCAGGCGGTAAAAATCTGGATGTATCGGTTCCAGGTGGAATCACGCTAAAGCGTGATTGATTAAAATTATTGTACATGCCATATTGCTGCTCAATCTCTTGCTTGGTGCTGGTCACAATTAAAGAGGCGTGTTGAATAATATCTTCCTCAACCGCAATACGCCGATTAAAATTAAATTGCTTTTCAATCGCGGATGCTTTTCTGCCGCTGGCCATCAAGCGCTCACGCTTGGGGCGACCCAGAGAATGGCCCGTGTGAATTTGCGGAATACCAAGCAGTAAAGACAATTGCTGACCAACATAGCCTGCGTCGGCATAATGTGTATGAATTAAATCGGGAATCCGATTTTGTTGCCTTAAAAAATGTAAGGCTTTATCGACTACTTGGTCTAAATGCGGCCACAAAAGCTCTTTGCGTAAATAACGTTTGGGGCCGCAGCGCATACGAATAATGCGCGCACCTTTGCCAATTGGTTCTTCTGGCTTGGTGTAATCTTGCGCTAGGCTATCGTCCTCAATCAAACGCGTTAATAAATCTACTTGATCAACCCCTGCATGCTTTGCTAAGGTTCGCGCCAGTTCCACCACATAAGTGGTTTGGCCGCCAGTATCTGCATCCACGCCCAACTCCATCTCTGTCGCGCGAATTAGGCCGTGCATGCTAATCATTAGCACATAGATAGGGCTTTCAGATTTTTGTTGCGGATCAATCATAGGTTCCAATTGTGCATAAATGGCTTATAAAAATCTAAATCGGCTGGTGCGCCACCACGCACGCCACAAATAGCGCTGGCAAACTGGTTGGCGCGGTTAAGTGTAGTGGTGTCATCCCAATCTAAACTGTGCGCTAGAATACAGACGGCAGAAAATGCATCGCCCGCGCCAACAGTATCAACCATCACGGTTTGATTCACCACTTCATCTGTCTTGGTTAACACTTCACCATTGGTCATCCAAGCGCCTGCTGCGCCTGCTGTGACAATGATCTGCTTGATACTAAACTCTTTGATTAGTGTGGCTGCTTTTTGGTCATCGTCTGCTGCATCTATTTTGAAAAACTTTGCAATTATGCTGAGCTCTTCTTCATTTAATTTCACAATATCACTACGTAACAGTGAACGGCGTATGGTGTGTTTGTTGTAAAACGGCGCGCGCAAGTTAACATCTAAAAAACGCGGACATTTCCCATCTTCTAAAAATTTATCGAGCGCTAATCTTGATTGCATGCCCCGCTGCGCTAATGTGCCAAAATAAACCATCTCTGGCTTAAGTAACATGGTGACCATGTGCGTGATGCCCGCATGAATATGGTCGTAAGCTTGATCTTGCAAAATTTCAAAACGATGACCGGTGTCGGTTAAATGCACGTTCACTTGACCTGTTGGATAAATCGCATCAATTTGCAATCCAGAAACATCCATTTTTAATCGCTGCATTTCTTGCAAAAGCAATGTGCGTAAGGCGTCATGCCCTGTGCGCGTGATCATCACAGGATGCAAACCAAAAGCCTGCAGATGACGCGCCACATTAAATGGCGCACCGCCAAGCACTGTTTCATCAGGAAATATATCCGCTAATACTTCGCCAAATATGCCAATCACTTTTGGTGATTGCGTTGCTGTTTCGTTGGGTGACAATATTGCTCCTTACTAAATAACCGTTTGCCTATTGCTTTCAGGTGAAAAGCCTCATCACATTTTGCATTTAAGCAGCCGTCTCAAAATTGATTACTGATGTCGCAAAAAAATTGCGCTTTTAAATGGGTTAAGTAGCGCTATTTTGTCGTCAATGAACAGGCAGCAAGGTTAACTTAACGCTGCGTCTAACCAAAAAAAACCACCTATAAATCAGCTTATAAATCACTTAGCGGAACTAAACCCGCCCCCATATCTTTACTATTCACTTGCAAAGACAGTTGTGCCAAATTTTGCGTTAACATTGCCAGCGTATCGACATCCAGATGATCCAGCGCATCGCGCAATACACCTCTTGGTGAAGGTGGCGCATTTTTAATCATTGCTAAACCTAGTTCGGTTAGCGACAAACGCACCACGCGCTGATCTGTTGTTTCACGTTTTTTTTCAATCAAGTTTTTTTTAACCAACTTTTCAATCAGATTACTGGCAGTAGATTGATGAATCGCTAAATTATTAGCTAACTCAGACACCTTTAAATCAGGCACTTTGTGCAGTTCGTACAGCACCCAAAGTTGCGAACTGCTAATGCCGCATGCCGCCTCAGTATCACTTAAATGTTTTTTGACCGAGCTAAAAATCACGCGAAAATGCTGTAAGGAAGCATTCGCTAATTTAGCTTGTAACTGCGCTTGATTTATTAATAATGCTGGTTTTTCAGTCATATCTCTGCGTTAAATTTATCTGATTGAGTGAAACGTAGCGTAAAAATATTGTTAACTTTTTTACGCATAGATTTAAGTTTAACCCAACATTTATATTTGTACAAATATATTTTGTGCAAATATAATTAAGTTAATAATAAGCTTTAAGCGCACCCAATCTATAATTGGTAGCGTTAACCCATAAAAAAACCACACTTTATGTGTGGTTCTAATTTTTAATCAAATCTTGAATTGATCAGCATTATGTTGGTGGGACATAGCCGCTCGCGGTGTCCGCGCCTTCTCCAAAAAAATATTTCTCTGTTTGTTCTCTCAAATATTGGCGTGCTGCTGGGTCTGCCAAACTAAGCCGATTTTCATTCACTAACATGGTTTGCTGCTTTAACCATGCCGCCCAAGCTTCTTTAGAAACTTGCATATAAATGCGTTTGCCCAGCTCTCCTGGGTATGGCGGAAAATCCATGCCATCTAATTCTTTACCTAATTTAATACAGTGAACTGTGCGCGCCATTTAAAAAACCCTTTTGCAAATTAATTCGAGACAAAACAATATGATAACGCATGTTAAAATAATTGAATTAATTTTCATCATCGATAAACTATCATGCATCCCAATTTGCCTCCCGATTCAAATGCTGCTCATAACGAAAGTCCTTTTAAAGGCAAAACTGGTTTGCGGCGTTTATTGAACGCCTTTGGCTATTCGCTAGATGGCTTTAAAGCTGCCTACAAACACGAAGATGCTTTTAGACAAGAGGTTCTGCTGGCGATTATATTGATTCCACTGGCCATTTATTTAGGTGGTAATGCCATTGAAAAAGCCTTGATGATGACGAGCGTTTTGCTGGTATTGGTGGTTGAATTAATCAATTCTGCTGTTGAAGCAGTGGTTGACCGTGTATCGATTGAACGCCACGAATTAGCCAAGCGTGCTAAAGATATTGCCAGCGCCGCCGTGTTTATTTCGCTGGTTATGCTAGCGGTAATTTGGGGCTTTATACTCATTGGTTAAGCATAAAATATGCTTAACACCAAATTTATTTTTTTAAATGCCAACCATGTACGCCGTCAACGTCCGCTCTGTATTCAAGCAGCGTAATCCAAGCGCCCGCAGCGGCCACAAAAAAGACCAGCCCTAATATCACGTATTTAAAAGCGCTCATACTCATTACCTCACTTTAACTTGAATGTTTAATAATGAGTATGCCTGCTTTACATTGGTTCAATCGCGCTTACTTAACACATTAAAACACGCATAATCTAGCTACTAAAAATCTGCGCTTAAAAATCCGCTCTAAGTCCAACCAATACAGATCTTTCGCCTGCAACAGAAATATCTTTTAAGAATGAGGCGTGCTCACGAATTTCGTCATTCAATAAATTATTGGCTCTGGCAAACAATTCCACATTTAACTTTGTGGGTAATTTATAAGTCACCATCGCGCTTAAATCGGTATAACCATCTGTTGCCAATTCATTATCGGCTGTGCGGCTTTGGTTAAAAGCATGTAGTACATTGAGACGCGCACCAAACTTATTTTTTTGATAAATTAAACCAGCGCCTAGGCGTAACGGTGCAATACGTGGCAATGGATCACCACTGTCGCGGTCAGTAGCGTGAACATAGTCGCCGCGCACGGTTAAATCTAAATAATCAGTCATGTTAAAGCGACCTTCGGCTTCCAAACCTTTAAATACAGCGCCCACATTGTTAAATTGAAAGATTGGCAAGCCTTCATCTGGATCAAGATTACCAGTATTAAACAACCCAATAAAGTTGCTAAAGCGCGTGTAATAAGCCCCTAAGCTGAACGCATTTTGATTATTCTTCCAGCGAATTTGCGCATCAATGCCTTTTGAACGCTCTACATCAAAGCTGGGGTTACCAATTTCAAATTGGCCAGTGGCAGCATGGATGCCGTTGGCATAAAGCTCAAAGTAGCTAGGCGCGCGCTCATTGTGTGATAAATTACCTGCTAGCGACCAATTGTCATCTAATTGATACACGCTACCCAGCGCATAACTATTAGGGTTAAAGTTTGCGTTTTGCCCAGCACCAAATCGCGCATCATCTTTAGAATCGACCGCAGTATGGCCAAAACGCGCACCTGCGGTAAGCTTCAGTTTATTGTCAGTTACGCTAAGCGGTAATTCTTCGTATAGGTACAATGCTTGTGATTGCGTATTGGTGCTTGGCACAAAGGCTTCTTCGCCAGTGGCTTCAAAATTGGTGTTTTGAAATTGCAAGCCGACAACACCCTGCATTAAACCCAACCCTGTTGATAGTGGTGCATGTCCAGCTTCAAACGTACCTTCTACACCACGGTTTTCAAACACTGTTTCAGGCTCTCCATCGGCAAGTTCAACATGCTCATAATCGGTGTAAGCCATACGGAATTTAACTCGATTAATAACAGGCCCTAAATCCGTAAATTCAGAGGCAATATCCCAACGCCGACTTTCCATATCAATGCGGATATTTTCTTCTGCAACAACGCCGTAATTGCTGTTAAAGGTAGAAAAAGAAGTGCCAATATAGCCGTTATCAAAGGTCAATGAAGCGCCTAATGCACCGCCATCGTTATCAGCACTACTGTTGACTAATCTACCGCGATTTTCGCGTGGTAAGCCTTGCGCTTCACTGCTGCGTTTAGAACGCGCAAAACCAGGAATATCCAAATCGCTGGTTTCTCTGCTATAAGCGTCCGCATGTATGGCAAATTGGCCATTACCCGCATCCAACACAACTGCACCGTTACGCGTACTGTCGGGGCCGCCAAAGCGTGTTTCTGCACGGCCAGTGACGCCTTCTAGTTTTTCTTTAGGAATACGGTGATCGATTGCATTGACCACGCCGCCCACCGCGCTGCCGCCATAAAGTAACGAGGCTGGGCCACGAATGACATCAATTTGCTCAATCACTAGTGGATCGACTGCTACCGCATGATCAAAACTTAAACTCGACGCATCTAGAATACCGACGCCATTTTGTAAAATACGCACCCGCTCTGCATCAAGACCACGAATCACTGGCCGCGAAGCATTCGGCCCAAATTGAGTCGCCGTTACGCCTGGTATACCGTTAAGCGTCTCACCAAGCGTACCTTGCCGCTGCAAACTGAGTTCACGGCCATTTAATACGGTAACTGGCACAACCAACTCATCTGAGCTAACGCCCAAAGGGTTGCCAGTAACTGGCAATGGGGCTAAATCAATATCGGTGCTTTCTTCGGCAAAAGCAGTGTTAACAACAAAAACACCGTTAAAAAATAGTGCGGCAAGCATTAAACCGATAGGTTTTAGTGCAAATGGCTCACGCATTTGCGATTGACTGATGTGATACATGATAAATCCTCAACAAAAATAGTAATAGCCAGCAATCACTTGCTGGAAGATAAAAATTTATGTCGAAAGAGGAGGGGCGCGTGAATGGTAAAAATGCAGCGTTGTGGCAAGATATTTTATCTTTACATGAGCAGCAATTGTTAAACCAGCCAGTGGCAACGCTAATATAAATGGCTGAGAAACCAAGCCATTTGCCGTATTTGCATGACTTAAACATTGCGCGCAGTGGGGATTTGGTGTGTTGCGATCTTGCTGATGTTGTTGCGTTAAGTCAGAGAAATGGCTAATTTCATGTGCAACAGCACCCATTTGCGTAAGCAAAAACAGGGTAACCAAGCTGAAATAAATAGTAAACTTCTGCAACATAGTTGCAATATTAGCAGAGATTCTCAGTTATCTGCACTAAATATTGTTGCAGATTCATAATCAGCAACATTTATGCTTAAGAATGATTGCATCATCAACATTAATTACGCTAAGTAATTGAAAATTAATTTGTTTTAATTTCACCTTTTTTAAGCGTTTCTACGTTATTGCCAAAATGATCTTTTGCGTCCAAATCTGCGCCTGAGGCTTTTAATAATGCTAACAATTCTAGGCGTTGAAAAAGTGCTGCATACATAGCGGGGGTTTGCCCCACATTATTTTGTTCATCTGTGCAATTAGCTGCAATTAACTGGCGTGCTATGGCCACTTCGCCTTTAAATATTGCGCCCATTAGTGCGGTATTGCCTCTTTTATCTTTTTGACATGGGTTAGCACCAGATTGCAGTAACAAATCTACAATTGCTTGATGCCCATGATAAGCCGCCAAAATTAGCGGCGTATAGCCTTTTGTATCAGCCACATTTAAATCGTAGCGATTATTAATAATGGCGCTAACAATTTTTTGATCGCCCTCTTTGGCTGCTCTTAATAGATAAATTTTTATTTTTTCTGCACTGGTAAGCGATGCCTGCTCTGGATTATATTCTGCTCCATAATTGCCTGCTGCTACTGCATTCGTGAACAACAAAAATACAGTCAATATCATTATTTTCATCATAAGCTCCAGATAAACCCTACCAAAGCACAACACTAAAGCAGGGTTTACTTAACACTATTATTCGCTTAATTTATCTGCTGCAGATTTAATCACATTGACATCTGCACCTAATTTTTTAGCGAGGGCTGATCCATAATTAGCATCTGCCTTGTAAAAATAGGCAATCATTTTATTGCGGGTGCTTACATTTTTTACTGCTCCAAGATCACCAGATAAGTTGGAAATTAAATTTTCCTGTTCTGATTTAGGCAGGCTTCTGTAAAACTCACCAGCTTGTCTAAAATTAAGTGTCTTCTCTATCATTTTCTGCTGTGTTGTGCCAGATAATGGGAGATTGCTGAATTTATAATTAGCATTCTGCGGTTTTGGTTCAATCACGCTTGGCTCATAGTTGACCGTGCCTTTTCGATTACCCGCATTTAATTGGCCATCTTGATTATTAGTCACGATATCAAATTTAGGGCGATTAATGGGTAGCTGTAGCGCATTCACACCCACACGATGAAACTGCGTATCGGCATATGAAAATAAACGCCCTTGCAACATGCGATCTTCAGAAGGCTCAATACCTGGCACCATATTTGATGGAGCAAAAGCACTTTGCTCAGTCTCTTGGAAAATGTTTTCTGGGTTTTTATTCAATGTTAATGTACCAATTTTTTTGCTAGGCACATTAGGCCAAATTTTGGTGTCATCCAATGGATTAAAATCAAAATTATTTAACTGTTCTGGTTTTAACACTTGAATCATTAAATCCCATTTTGGAAAATCACCATTTTTGATTGTCGTTTGAAGATCGCGTGAAGCATGGTTAAAATCGGTCGATTGAATTTTATTGGCCTCAGCTTGAGTTAAGTTAATCTGTTTTTGATGCGGCTTCCAGTTAAATTTGACATATACATATTGTCCAGCTTGATTGACTAATTTAAATGCATGAACGCCATTACCCTCCATATTTCTGTAGGTAGCTGGTATGCCAAAATCGGAATAAAGACGGGTTAACATATGGGTGGATTCAGGAATATGGCTAAAAAAATCAAAGAATCTGTTTGGATCTTGGATGTTAGTGTCTGGTGCTGGTTTTAGAGAATGCACCATATCTGGAAACTTGATTGCATCACGAATAAAAAAAACGGGCAGATTATTACCGACTAAATCCCAATTACCTTCTGAGGTATAAAACTTAACTGCAAATCCTCTAGGGTCTCTTAGCGTTTCAGGGGAATGATTACCATGTATCACGGCAGAGAATCTTAAAAAAACTGGCGTTTTGGTACCATTTTTAAATACGCTCGCTTTGCTAATATCACTAATATCGGCAGTTGCAACAAATTCACCATGCGCACCAGTACCTCTGGCATGTACTACGCGCTCTGGAATACGCTCACGATCGAACCTTTGCAGTTTTTGAATCAGATGCATATCTTGTAGTAACACTGGTCCATTAGGACCAGCTGTTTGTGAATTTTGATTGTCGCCCACTGGTGCGCCATTATCACGGGTCAGTGTTGCAGCATTCACTGCGGATACTGTTAAGCTAAATACGGCTAGTACAACTAAAAACTCACTACTTTTTATTAAAATATTTCTCACAATTGTCTCCTTTATGATCAAACTATCGACTTTTGATATTTAATTTTAATAATGGACAATGAATACACAGTAAATATTATTTATAAGCAGTGATTAATATTAAATTTACATCGCTTTTTTGACTAGGTTATAAAAGTGTAAAGATTCACTTTATTTAATGATGATTTGCATTCATCAAATAAATTTACCGCAAAAAAAATGGCACCTTATTAAAGGCGCCATTCAAAAATGCAACTAATTTAAAGAGACAATTAGCGCTAATTAAGCATAATTTGCAGATGCAAAATCCCAATTTGCTAATGAAGCTAAAAAGGTTTCTACGAATTTAGGGCGTGCATTACGGTAATCAATGTAATAAGCATGCTCCCACACATCAATCGTCAATAAGGCTTTATCGCCAGTGGTTAAGGGCGTGCCAGCCGCACCCATATTCACAATATCTACTGAACCATCAGATTTTTTAACTAGCCATGTCCAGCCAGAACCGAAATTGCCCACAGCTGAAGCTTGAAAGGCTTTTTTAAACTCATCAAAACTACCCCACTTTTTATTAATCGCATCAGCCAATTTGCCAGTTGGCGCGTTACCGCCTTTTGGTTGCATGCTGTTCCAAAAAAAAGTGTGATTCCAAACTTGCGCGGAGTTGTTATAGATACCGCCTGAAGATTTTTTGATGATTTCTTCTAAACTTAAATTTTCAAATTCAGTGCCCTTGATCAGGTTGTTTAAGTTGGTGACATAAGCTTGGTGATGTTTGCCATAATGAAAATCTAAGGTTTCTTCAGAAATATGCGGCGCAAGTGCTGTTTTTGCGTAAGGTAATGCGGGTAAAGTATGTTCCATTTTTATTCCTAACATGAGTGAATGAGTGGTGGTTTTAATTTATCTCGTTGCATTAATATATATTGGGTGCCAAACTTAAATTTTAAACTGCGCATCTCAATATAATCTAAGTTTAATCGCCTTACCGAATATTACGCTTTTTAGCTCTTGGGTGTGCCGCATCATAAACCTTATTAAGATGCTGAAAATCTAAATGCGTATACACTTGCGTCGTGCTAATGTTGACGTGGCCCAGCATTTCTTGTACTGCACGTAAATCGCCGCTCGATTGCAACACATGCGAGGCAAAGCTGTGTCGCAACATATGCGGGTGCACTGAGGTGTGAATGCCCTGCTTAATCGCCCACTGCTTAATGCGATATTGTATGTTTCTAGGGCTTAATCTCTTGCCCTGTTTGCCAACAAATACAGGCTTATCTTGCGGATTATCACCTAGACAAAGCATTTTCGGCCGCATGCTTAGCCATTGTTGAATAGCATTTATAGCAAACTGGCCAAGCGGCACAATGCGCGTTTTGTTACCTTTGCCTGTAACAGTTACCGTGCCTGCAACAAAATCCAGCGCATTTATATTCAAATTAACCAACTCGCTTAAACGCAAGCCAGACGAGTAAAACAACTCCAAAATAGCATGGTCACGCACACTTAACACATCATTTTCACGAATATCCACCAGCTTAATAGTTTGCTCGATGGATAATGCGTGTGGAAGTGTTTGTGCGGATTTAGGCGCTTTTAAACCCAGCACGGGATTTTGCGCATAACCGTGTTGCTGAATTAAAAAGTTAAAAAAACCGCGCCAACAAGATAACAGTCGCGCAATGCTTTTTCCACCCAACCCTTTACTATGCAGGCATGCCGCAAAACGTCTAATATGGCTATTTTGCAGTTCAATCAAACTAAGTTGACCGCTAAGCTGCACAAGCTGCGACAAATCTCTAGCGTAATGCTGACAAGTCAGCAGACTTAACCGCCGTTCAACACGTAAAAAATCCAGATATTTGGCGGTTAAACTTTCAGATGTAATATCTGATGACATAGGTTATTTGACTAATTAAGTTAACATCAATTTAAGTTAACACCAAGTGTCGTGATAATGCCGCACTAATAAGCTCGCTCATTTGGTTTAAAAAAGCAGTGCCCATTTCTTCATAAAAGCGACTATCGCTATCACTGGCCAACGCTAAAAAACCCAATAAATTTGGCTGATGCAGCCCAATAATTGCCAACGATGCCGCAGGCTCTATAAACCAATCATCATGCACAATCGCTGGCGGCTTACCGCAATATGGCTGTGTGCGAGCCGCAATCCAGGTTTTAACAACTTCAGGCGTTTCGCCAAATACCAAATTCGCTTTACTGGATTGTGCTAAGGGCTGCACCCAAATACGCAAGCAGGTATCGCTCAGGTCAAACATTTCTGGCAAATCATGGCTAATTAATTGTTCAATCGCGTCAAAACTTTTAGCTTGATGCAAGCGTAAATTAAACACATGCATTTTATTGGCTGTGCTGTCGTTTTGCTGCGCATGTAATACCAGCTCAGCAAATCGACTCTCTAGCGCGCTGATTTTGTCGCGCTGCGCTAATTGCTGGCGCTCCGCCAATGAAATTGTGCCGCTGCCATGTGGGCTGGGCAAGCTAATATCCGCTAGCAAAGCGGCGTTTTCCTCAAAAAAATCAGGGTGATTTTTGAGATATGCTTTAACTTCATCTAATTGCACTGTTTCCGACATGATTATTTCCTAACTTAACCGTTTATTTTAATCAAAAAATGCATGTGTTATATCTCAAGCTGACCTTCAAATACAAACTCAGCTGGCCCTGTCATCATGACTGGCGCAGCCTGTCCAGCCCAAGCTATGGTGAGCTTGCCACCACGCGTGTTGACTAAAACGGGCGACTGCAAAAGCCCTGATACAATACCACTTACTGCCGCCGCACAAGCACCCGTGCCGCAAGATAGCGTTTCGCCACTACCGCGCTCATATACCCGCAGATTAATTTCATGCAGGTTTACAATTTGCATAAATCCAGCATTCACACGCTGTGGAAAATCGATATGCGACTCAATTTGCGGCCCAAGTCTCGCCACATTTGCTGTTTCTACATTATCGACTAACATTACCGCATGCGGATTGCCCATAGAAACAGCACAAATCATGACGGTTTCTGTGCCCAAATTTAGGGTGTATTCGTGCTGATACATCGGCGCATTAAAAGGAATGCATTCAGGTTCAAAAATAGGCGCACCCATATTCACCGTCACTTGTCCGTCCGTTTGCAATTGCAATACAATCACGCCACTGGCGGTTTGTACAGTGATGTTACATTTATCAGTCAAACCTTTTTCAAATACAAATCTGGCAAAACAACGCGCGCCATTGCCGCACTGCTCCACCTCACCACCGTCTGCATTAAAAATGCGGTATTTAAAATCTACATTTGCCGATGTACTTTTTTCAACCATTAATAACTGATCGCATCCAACCCCAAAATAGCGGTTAGCGATTTTTTTAATTTGGTTTGCGTTAAGCGCAACAATCTGTGAATAGCCATCGATGACGACAAAATCATTACCTGCGCCCTGCATTTTTGTGAACTTAACTTGCATTTTTACCTCAATCAACAGCGCCCATTCTACCAAATTTGAGTGTTTGCAAGTGGTTAACCGTGTACAATTCACCACTCAACAGTGATTAACAATATTTGCTTTAGCCTTTAGTCGATATTGTTTTTTTCTTTTATCAATATTAAACTTTTCAAGGCACACAATGACAGACTATCTTTTTACTTCAGAATCCGTTTCTGAAGGCCATCCAGACAAACTCGCAGACCAAGTATCAGACAGCATTTTAGATGCTATTTTAGAGCAAGACCCAACTGCGCGCGTAGCTGCAGAAACACTAGCCAATACAGGCTTAATTGTGCTTGCTGGCGAAATTACCACCACCGCCAATGTGGATTACATTAAAGTAGCGCGCGATTGCATTAAGCGTATCGGTTACGACAACACCGAATACGGCATCGACTACAAAGGTTGTGCGGTACTGGTCGCCTACGACAAACAATCGCCAGACATCGCCCAGGGCGTAAATGGCGCGCATGATGATCCGCTAGACCAAGGTGCAGGCGACCAAGGATTAATGTTTGGCTACGCAGTGGATGAAACCCCACAATTAATGCCATTGCCCATTTGGTTAAGTCACCGCTTAATGGAGCGCCAAGCGGCGTTGCGTAAAGATGGTCGCCTGCCATGGTTGCGGCCTGACGCAAAAAGTCAGGTAACTGTGCAATATGTCGATGGCAAACCATTTAAAATTGATACGGTTTTAGTGTCTACTCAACACTCACCAGAAATATCACTTGAAATGATTCGCGAAGCAGTGATTGAAGACATTATTAAACCTGTGTTGCCTAAAGAGTTAATAAAAGGCGATATTAAATTTTTAGTCAATCCAACTGGTCGCTTTGTGATTGGTGGCCCTCAAGGTGATTGTGGCTTAACAGGCCGTAAAATTATTGTCGATACTTACGGCGGTGCCGCACCCCACGGTGGCGGTGCTTTTTCAGGCAAAGACCCTTCAAAAGTAGACCGTAGCGCAGCGTATGCAGGACGCTACGTCGCAAAAAACATTGTGGCCGCTGGTTTGGCTTCACGTTGCTTGGTGCAAGTGAGTTACGCCATTGGTGTAGCGCAACCCACTTCTGTGATGGTTGAAACTTATGGTACGGGCAAAGTATCAGATGAATTACTGAAAAAACTGGTACTTGAACAGTTCGACTTACGTCCAAAAGGTATTGTGAAAATGTTGAACTTGTTGCGTCCAATTTACACAAAAACAGCAGCGTATGGTCACTTTGGTCGCGATGAACCTGAGTTTACTTGGGAAAATACTGACAAAGCTGATGCTCTGCGCGCTTGTGCGGGTTTGTAGGCTAAGTTAAGTGAATGCTGTGTTAGTGTTTTGGCGGCGGTCGGAGCCAGTTAATGCTGACAGAGCATCTTTATTAAAAGTGACAGCAGGATTTTAACGCTAATATGTAAGCTTAATTGAATGAAATCATGACTTTACAAAAACCATGATTGCATTATAATTCGATTTTCAGTAATTCATAACCAAGGAACGTTGCGAGGTTACGTCCGCTTTGTAAGCAATAAGCGATATGAACCCTAGGCTTGGTTAGCAATACATTGGGCTGTTATCACAATGTATTGTAAACGGCGTTCACCTAACCGTGCCAGACACGGGATGCAGGTGAGCAAAGTTAAATGCGTGCCTCAATTCATCCCATCTGGTCACCTAATTTCATTATTGTTTAAGGAAAACGATGAACACCGTGACTGATTTAAATTTCAAAGATTACATAGTGGCTGATATTAATTTAGCCAGTTTTGGCCGTAAAGAAATTGCCATCGCCGAAACAGAAATGCCAGGTTTAATGGCGATTCGTGAAGAGTTTGCTATTGCGCAACCATTAAAAGGTGCGCGCATTACTGGCTCGCTACATATGACGATTCAAACCGCCGTATTGATTGAAACGCTGAAAGATTTAGGCGCCGAAGTGCGTTGGGCATCCTGCAATATTTATTCTACGCAAGACCACGCTGCTGCTGCGATTGCCGCGGGCGGCACAGCTGTGTTCGCGATTAAAGGCGAAACATTAACTGAATATTGGGATTACACACACCGTATTTTCGAATGGACTGACGGCGAGGATGGTAAACAAAAGTTCACGAATATGATTTTGGATGATGGTGGTGATGCGACATTGTTGTTGCATCTTGGCACGCGCGCTGAAAAAGATTTATCGGTGATTGCCAACCCAACGTCAGAAGAAGAAATCTGCTTGTTTGATGCGATTAAAGCGAAATTAAAAGTTGATCCAACTTGGTATTCAACCCGTTTGAGCAAAATTATTGGCGTAACAGAAGAAACCACCACTGGCGTGCATCGTTTGTACCAAATGCATAAAGAAGACAAATTGGCTTTCCCAGCGATTAACGTGAATGACTCTGTCACTAAATCGAAATTTGATAATTTGTACGGCTGCCGCGAAAGTTTAGTGGATGCGATTAAACGCGCAACTGACGTGATGATTGCCGGTAAAGTAGCGGTGGTTGCGGGTTATGGCGATGTAGGTAAAGGCTCTGCACAAGCGTTACGTGCGCTTTCAGCCCAAGTATGGGTGACGGAAATTGACCCAATTTGTGCATTGCAAGCCGCGATGGAAGGTTATCGTGTGGTGACGATGGATTACGCAGCTGAGCATGCGGACATTTTTGTGACAGCTACGGGCAATTACCACGTCATTACACATGAGCATATGGCGAAAATGAAAGACCAAGCCATTGTGTGTAATATTGGCCATTTTGATAATGAAATTGATGTGGCTTCGCTTGAAAAATACGAGTGGGATGAAATCAAACCACAGGTTGATCATGTGATTTTCCCCAATGGTAAGAAGATTATCTTGCTAGCAAAAGGCCGTTTGGTGAATTTGGGTTGCGGTACAGGTCACCCAAGCTATGTGATGAGCTCAAGCTTTGCCAATCAAACCATTGCGCAAATTGAGTTGTTTACGCGCCAAGCGGATTATCCAGTCGGTGTTTATGTATTGCCTAAACATTTGGATGAAAAAGTTGCGGTATTGCAATTGAAAAAACTCAATGCACAGCTGACAAGACTGTCAGAAACGCAAGCAGCTTATATCGGCGTTTCACAAAATGGTCCATTTAAACCAGACACTTATCGTTATTAATTTAAAGAGAGCAGACACATGAAATTAGTGATTGGATGGTTGTTAAGCGCTTTGGCTTTGTTGGCTGTGGCGTATCTTGTACCGGGCATTCATGTGTCTAGCTTCACCTATGCTTTAATCGCCGCTGCGGTTATTGGCTTGGCCAATACGTTGATTAAACCTGTGTTAGTCATACTAACGCTGCCCGTGACTATTATCACGCTGGGCTTATTTATCTTTGTGATTAATGGGCTGCTATTTTGGTTAGCAGGCTATGTGTTGCAAGGTTTTGATGTCACAACTATTAGTGCTGGTATGATTGGCGCGATTGTTTACAGTATTATTTCGTGGATTTTAAGCGCCATTTTTGTTGATGAAAATAGAAGTTAACCCTAAAAAATGAGTCAAAATATACCGTTAAGTGTTGAGTTTTTTCCGCCAAAAACGGCTGAAGGCATTGCTAACTTGCGTGAAACGCGCGCGCAGCTGGCGCAATTTAAGCCAGAGTTTTTTTCAGTCACCTTTGGTGCTGGCGGCTCTACCACTGACCGTACACGCGAAACGGTATTTGAAATTCAAGCTGAAGGTTATCAAGCGGCACCGCATATTTCTTGTATTTCATCTAGCAAAGATGAAATTCGCGCATTATTGTCTGATTACCAAAACAAAGGCATCAAACGGCTGGTGACTTTGCGCGGCGACGTGCCATCGGGCGAAGTCAGTGTGGGCGATTTTAAATATGCCAATGAGTTGGTGCGTTTTATCCGTCAAGAAACGGGCGATTGGTTTCATTTGGAAGTAGCGGCCTATCCCGAATTTCACCCGGAAGCGCTATCGGCGGCCAAAGATATGGCGAATTTTAAACGTAAAGTGGAGGCTGGCGCTGACTCTGCCATTACGCAATATTTTTACAATGCGGATGCTTATTTTAGGTTTGTGGATAGCTGTGAAGCAGATGGCATCACCATTCCTATCGTGCCTGGTATTATGCCAATTTACAACTACACGCAATTGGCGCGATTTTCAGGTATTTGTGGTGCAGAAATTCCACGTTGGTTACGTTTGAGGTTAGAGGCCTATGCTGATGATCTGCCTTCGTTACGTGCTTTAGGAGTCGATGTGGTGAGCGAACTTTGTGAGACGTTATTAGCGTGGGGCGTGCCTAGTTTGCATTTTTATACGTTAAATCAGGCAACGACCATTACGAAAATTATCCAAAACTTAACCCCTAATAGCAATCAATTAACAACATTTTAAACGGTAAAAAAACTTAACCATTAAAAAGCGCTAAAAATTAGTGAACGGTTAATCCGCGTGGGTTAAAAAAAGCATCTTCCACAAATAGATAGTCTTTCTCGCGCCCTTCGTTCCATAACGCAATCATTGCAATCCAGCGTATCTCTTCTAAAGTTATATTTTGCTGCTTTAAGGCCATCGCGCGGTCAATAATCAAATCACGCTCCACATCGTTAATAATACCTGCTTGCTGTAAAAACAAAATAAACCCTATACTTTCAGTGTTGATTTTGTTTAACTCTAATTCAGAAAAAACGCGCATGCCAGAATGCTGATGCGCATAATGAATATCTGGCTGTGTTAATCGCAGTTTCATTTCTTCGTACCAATCAAACGCGCCATCAATATCAGTTTGCTGAAATCCCGCAGCAGACAACTCTTGCTCCATGACATCACTAGCAGGCATCGCATGGTGTGCGAAATAATTTTCAAACATAAATACCAATACTTCAAACATCATATCTCCTCAACGCTGTTTGGAATCTGCTACACAGCTGACATTATAAAATGCACTTAAATAAGTCGTTGATATTTGCCACCGCTCAAGGACGTAATCTTGCCTTCTAGCTCCATTATCGTCAGCATGGCGCAAAGCGCTTCTGTAGTCAATCCAGCAACGGTTAGCAGCGCTTCGAAATCAATAGGGTCAAAACCCATAGAATCCAGCACTGTATTAGGTTGTGACAACTTATCATCCATTTTGCCCATTAGCCCTAATGGGCTATGATTTGGTAGCAAATGTTTGAGTTCTTCTAAGATATCTGCGGTATTTTCTACTAACTTTGCACCTTGCTTTATTAATTGATGACAACCTTTAGCTACAGGAGAATGGATAGAGCCAGGAATGGCGAACACTTCGCGGCCTTGCTCAAGGGATAATCGCGCGGTAATAAGTGAGCCACTTTCTATGTTTGCTTCTACCACTAAACAGCCCAAACTTAAGCCGCTAATAATACGATTTCTTCTGGGAAAGTTTTGCGCTTTTGATGGCGTACCCAATGCAAATTCAGACACAATCAAGCCACGCTCAGTGATTTTATGCGCTAAATCACGATGCCGAGCAGGGTAAACAATATCTAAACCAGTGCCCACAACCGCAATTGTTGCGCCATTGCTTTTAAGTGCTCCCCGATGTGCCGCGCCATCTATGCCCAACGCCATACCACTCACCACACATAATCCGTGCTCGCACAAACTAGCCGCAAACTCTTCTGCATTCCTTTCACCCTGCGGCGTGCTGCTGCGACTGCCCACTATCGCGATACAAGGTTGATTCAACCTATTGATATTGCCAATTGCATACAATAAAACAGGCGGATTATTGACTTCTAATAAAGCTTGCGGATAAGTGCTATCGGCTATGGTAATAACATACGTGTTGTCTTTTTGCAGCCATTCAAGGGTTGGCTTAATGACTTGCGTATTGATTCCACTAAGTATTTTTTGCGCAATATTTTCGTCAACAACTTCTCGTAACTGATGACTTTTGGCGCTAAAAATGGCTTCTGGCGAGCCAAACTTTGTTAATAACTGATAGATGCCAGCATTACCTAAACCGTCTATTTGATTCAATGCTAACCAAAGTGCAACATCGCTCTCCTCAATGTTGGCAGCATTTTCCATTAACATTTAGGGCGTATGCACGCTATCAGCAGTATAAATTGTGTTGGTGCTGTTCATGATAATGCCGTAAGAAACGCGCTCAAATGTCCTGAAGACCATGAGTAAACCCACGCGCTCATCGGGTAATTTAACCTCGCCTGGTTTGAGCGGCAACTTTGTTTGCGCTGATTTTTTTTCAAAATTAACGATTTTTTTACCATCATCATCCGTTTTCACGTCAAAATTGAGTTCTTTTAAACGTTTTTCTTCAGCAACCACTCTTTTCGCATCAGAGTTTTTGTATTCAGGATCGACAATAATTTGCCCGTATCGACTAATCGCCAGCACATGGCCTTCTTCTAAACCATCACGCCTTCCACGATTAATTGAAACGACTGCATTTGGCCCGTCTTCGGCAACGCCGCCAAAAATATGCATAATACGTCCATTAATCTGCGTATCTGGCGCATGCGGCACAAAACTACCTTGAAATTCATCCGATGAAGCGACTAATCTATCCTTACTAAAAATCTCCTCTTTCGCCCGCACAATATCACCTGTAGCAGGTTCGCCATAACGCGCAATATTCACATCACCTAAGTAAATAGCTTCTGTGCCTAGCACTTCATTTGTATCGGGATCTCTTAACCGCTCGCCTGGCCGGTAAATGCTCCAATGCGCGCCCTCACCTTCTTGAATTTCATTAATGTATACGCGCGTATTTGGGCTTAAAATAACGCGATCATCTGGACCTGAAATGATGCGTGGTGCTGACGCTAATCCGCCATTTTCAATCAGCAAAGGCTGCGTTAAAAAAGGCTCAATAATTTTAGGCGCAATGGTAAAAATAGCTTGTTTTTCTAACGGCTCAATACGCACCCCAGGTTGCAGGGTAACTGTTTCACGCAATAATTTAAGTTGAGGCGAGCCACTGCTAAGATCTAACACAACCACATCACCTGGATAAATCAAATGTGGATTTTTAATTTGATCGCGATTCATGCGCCACACTTTTGGCCATAGCCAAGGGTCTTTTAAGAATCGGGCAGAAATACCCCACAAAGTGTCACCTTTTACCACCACGTGACGTTCTGGATGATTCTGTTGTAGCTGAATTTCGTCAGCATTTACATGCAAGCTTAAGCAAGCAAGCACAAGCAGCGTTATAATGCGTTTATTCATTACATGACCTCGGTCAAAATGGCGGCTAAAAATAAGAAATACATCCGCGAAATTGCATTAAATTTATCACGTAATTCATTCAACAATCAAGCTTTTTTGCAAAAATGAAACTTTTTACAAAGTAAGCTGTTAATAGATGACAACACTTTTAAGATTTAACCATGATGGCACTTTTTATATGGCATTACTGAATATACTCAATTACCCTGACCCACGCTTGCACACAGTGGCTAAACCGATTAAAGAGGTGAATGCTCAAATACGCCGATTAATTGATGATATGGCAGAAACGATGTACGACGCGCCCGGCATTGGTTTGGCTGCAACACAGGTCAATGAGCACATTCAATTGATTGTGATTGATACCAGCAAAGAACAAAATCAGCTGCAAGTTTTTATTAACCCTAAAATTGTAGCAAAAAGCGGCGAACAAGATTATGAAGAAGGCTGTTTATCTGTGCCTGGCGTGTATGAAAGTGTGACACGCGCAGAAAAAATTACTGTTGAAGCCTTAGATAAGCAAGGCAAATCGTTTAAATTAGCAGCGGAAGGCTTGTTAAGCGTGTGCATTCAGCATGAAATGGATCATTTACTTGGTAAAGTATTTGTAGAGTATTTGTCGCCCTTAAAACGCAATCGCATTAAAACCAAAATGGTCAAATTGCAGCGCGACAGATAGTCTTTAAACCCGATGAACATTATTTTTGCAGGCACGCCTGAATTTGCAGTCCCAGCGCTTGCCGCTTTAATTGCAGCTGGGCATAAAATTGTGCTGGTACTCACGCAGCCTGATCGCCCTGCAGGGCGCGGGATGCAGCTAAAAGCCAGCCCTGTGAAGCAATTAGCGCTACAGCACAATTTGGCTGTTTTTCAGCCGCAATCACTTAAGCCAACTGAAGTGCAAGCACAAATTGCTGCATCACAGGCAGATGTGATGATAGTGGCAGCTTATGGGTTAATCATCCCCACCGCTGTTTTGAATATGCCGAAATTGGGTTGCTACAATATTCATGCGTCCCTTTTACCGCGTTGGCGCGGCGCGGCACCGATTCATCGCGCCTTGCTCGCGGGTGATGATGAAACTGGCGTGACGATTATGGAGGTAGTACCCGCGCTAGACGCTGGCGCGATGATTAGCAAAGGTGTAGTGCCTATTACGGATAACGACACCACGCAAAGTTTGCATGATAAATTGGCTGAAATCGGCGCACAGTTAATGCTCAAAACCATGCAAGATTTGGCTGAAAATAAAGCGTTAAGTAGGATTAATCAGGATGAGCATTTAGTTACTTACGCACACAAATTAGAAAAATCTGAGGCGGCAATCGATTGGACAAAAAGCGCGATTGAAATTTCACGACAGGTTCGTGGTTTTAATCCTTTTCCTGTGGCAACCGCGCAATTTAGAGGCGAAACCTGTCGTATTTGGTTTGCAAGCGCATCACCAGAAAACTTAAGCACAAAAATCGGGCAAATTATCGGGTTAAGTCCGCACATTCAGGTTGCTTGCGGGCAAGATATGTTGCAAATTCACGCACTACAAATGCCAGGCGGTAAACGACAAACAGCACAGCAATTTGTGCAAGGCCAGCATGTTAAGTTGGGTGAATTTTTTAGTTAAGTTGCTGCTTAACACTTGCATTTCAACCTGATCAACAGCATATTCCTATCATCATTCTAATAAACACATTTGTAATCGTTAGGAGATTGCTATGTTTGGTAACTGGGTAAAAACGTCTATTTTAATGGCAGCGATTGTTGCCTTGTTTGGCACAGTAGGCGCGGCACTTGGCGGCGGAACGGGTATGTTGATTGCACTTTTATTTGCTGCGGGCATGAATGTCTACGCCTATTGGTTCTCAGACAAAGCGGTGCTCAAAATGTATGGCGCGCAAGAAGTCTCGCCCGATAACAACTATGGCGATGGGCAATTTAGCAATTACTACAATATGGTCAAAGAGTTGGCACAAAATGCCGCATTACCAATGCCAAAAGTGTATGTCATCAATGAAAACCAGCCCAATGCTTTTGCTACAGGCCGTAACCCAGAAAACGCAGCAGTGGCCGCAACTGCTGGCATTATGCAAATTTTAAGCGAACGTGAATTGCGTGGTGTCATGGCGCATGAATTAGCGCACATTAAGCATCGCGATACGCTTATTTCAACTATTTCGGCCACCATGGCAGGTGCTATCGCTTCAATCGCGCAATTTGGTATGTTTTTTGGCCGAGGCAATGACAACGGACGTAGCCCGATTATTGGCATCTTAATGCTGTTTTTAGCGCCATTAGCCGCCAGCTTAATTCAAATGGCAATCTCGCGCGGCCGCGAATTTGAAGCAGACAGAATGGGCGCAGAGATTAGTAAAGACCCAAAAGCACTGGCCAGCGCGCTAGAAAAGATTCACAACTATGCGCGCAAAATCCCCAACGAAACCGCAGAGGCACACCCTGAAACGGGGCAAATGATGATTATTAATCCGCTCTCAGGCGCTGGCTTAAAAGGTTTATTTAGTACGCATCCGCAAACCGAAGAGCGTGTGGCGCGATTGATGGCAATGGCCAGCGCATACTAAACTCGACAATTAGGTAAACCCATTTGTATATTTCCCAACAAATCGCTGCCATCGCAGTTTCCCAAGTATTATCTGGCCGCAACTTAACCCTAGCTTTGCCAGACGCACTTAGTGCATACCCAAATGCAACGCCGCAACAACGTGGCGCGGCGGCAGATTTAAGTTATGGCACCTTACGTTTTTATGGCGAAGTGAACGCTTACTTAGTTAAGCTGCTCGAAAAACCCTTAAGCAACGAACATATTACTGCACTATTACTGGTCGCTATTTATCAGTTATTACATGACAAAGCGGACGATTTTACTGTGGTGAATCAGGCCGTTGAAGCCGCGAGTTATGCCAAGCTGCGCTGGGCAAAAGGTTTGGTCAACGGCGTGTTACGCAACTTTTTGCGGCAAAAAATAGTGTTAAGTAGCGCCATGAATACGAATGAAGTTGCGCTTTATTCTTATCCGCAATGGTGGATTAATAAACTTAAAAGTCAATATCCAGCAACTTGGCAAGCTATTCTAACTATTGGCAATACACATCCGCCCATGACTTTGCGCGTGAATAGGCAAAAAACCAGCGCACAAGAATACGTTCAATTATTGGCGCGGCAGGATATGCAAGCTGCTCAAGTGGGTGAATATGCGGTTATTTTGGCGCAACCAATTGCTGTTGAAAAAATCCCAGGTTTTGCCGACGGGGTGGTTTCTGTGCAAGATTATGCTGCGCAACTGGCGGCCCATTTATTGGATGTAAAAGATGGTATGGCGGTGTTAGATGCTTGTTGCGCACCAGGCGGAAAAACTGGGCATATTTTAGAGTTAAGTCAGGTAAAATTAACTGGTTTAGATAACGATGCCAATCGCTTAAAGCGCGTAGAAAGCAATCTAAATCGATTGAATTTAAGCGCAGATTTACAAGTGGGTAGCGCGGCGCAATGGCAAGCAAATCAGCCATATGATCGTATTTTGGCTGATGTGCCATGCACCGCTTCTGGCATTGTGCGGCGGCATGTGGATATTAAATGGTTACGTCGAGAACGCGATCTTTCAACATTTACGCAACAACAAGCGCTAATTTTGGCTAATTTGTGGCAATTATTAGCAAAAGGCGGTAAATTACTTTATGTCACTTGTTCGATTTTTAATGAAGAAAATCAGCAACAGATAGATGCTTTTTTACAAAATAACCGTGATGCGATACAGTTGCCTCTAAATTTGACGAATGAAACCCATCAACATATTCAATTTGAGCATGGCCAACTTATTCCCAATAGCCAACACGATGGTCTTTTTTACGCCCTGTTGCAAAAAACTCAATAATTGCCTACGCTTAAGCGTAATGTTTTCTTTATTGTGTGTGTTTTCGCTAGCGTTTGCTGCCGAAAGCGCAATCAATATTACCCACGCTGAATTGCAGCCATCAGACGATTCATATGTGTTAGTCACTGAGATGGATGTGAGCTTTGACGATGCCATTGAAGCCGCGGTGAATAAAGGTGTGTTATTACATTTTTTAATTGAATTTCAAATCGTTAAGCCAATCAAATATTGGTTCGATGATGAGATTGTGACCACCACACGTAGCGTGACTTTAAGTTATCACGCCTTAAGTCGGCAATATTTGGTCACGCGTGGCTTACATCAAAAATCATTTGAGACATTGGTAGAAGCCGCTCAAGCATTGGTTGAAACCGATGATTGGACTGTGTTAGATAAATCGCTCATCGATAAAAACGAAACCTACAAAGCCGCTTTGTTAGTGCGCTTGGATCAGTCAAAATTACCTAAAGCCATTCAGGTCGATGCTATTAGTTCAGAAACTTGGAATCTTAGCTCGCAAAAATATGAGTGGCTGCTTAAAGAACTGAATCCCAAAGAATCTGGCCTTAAAGAGTCGGGCAATAAAGCACTTAATAAGTAGCATTTGCCCTATAACCGATGAGATATATTGTATTTGCAAGCGTAGCGTTAGGGTTGGTACTGCTATATTTGCTTTCACTAGCCAGCGCCAACACCGCCACTGCAAGCGACTATTATAAAATTCTACTCTATCTCAACATCGCATTAGCCGCTGTGTTGGTGATACTCATTGTTATTCAACTGTGGCATTTGTACAAAAAAATTAAAAGTGGCGTGGTAGGTAGCCGCTTAACATTGCGATTGCTGGGTACATTTGCCTTGATGGCGATTATTCCAGGCTTAATTGTGTATTTAGTCAGCGTCAATTTTTTAACCCGCTCCATCGAATCGTGGTTTAACGTTAAGGTTGAATCTGCTCTAGACGGTGGTTTGAGTTTGGGTCAGCGCGCACTCGATATTATGCTCAAGGATGTTGAAGAAAAAGCCGAAAATATGGCGATTAGCCTGGCTTTTTTGCCTTCGCGCAGTCATTTTAGCTTGCTAAACGATTTACGTGAAAAATCTGGCATACAAGATGCAGCCTTGCTAACACCACAAGGCCGTATTATTTCGGTTTCTAGCAGTGATGCTAATAGTTTTTTACCAGAATTACCCAGTATTCCGCAACTGCGCCAAGCGCAAAGTCGTGTTTACGGCAAAATTGAACCTATTCCAGGCAAAGGGCTTTATTTACGCGTTTTAGCGCCAGTTAATACGCAAGAATTAGCAGGCGAGATTCGCATTCTGCAATTGCTGCAACCAGTTCCCAAATCGCTATCGAATACCGCTGAAGCGGTGCAAGATGTTTACCGTGATTATCAAGAACTATCGTATAGCCGCAATGCATTAAAAGATGTTTTTGCACTCACGCTGACCTTGGTATTAATGTTGGCCATGTTATCGGCATTAGCCATTGCCTTTGTACTAAGCCGACGCATCACGCAGCCATTAACCGTATTGGCTGAAGGCACGCGCGCCATTGCCAGCGGCGATTACAGCACCATGCTGCCCGAGCACGGTAAAGATGAATTAGGCATCTTGGTTAAATCATTTAATAGTATGACGCGTCAATTAGATGATGCCACTAAAGCCACTGAAAGAAGCCGCGCCAGAGTAGAAGCCGCGCGTAGTTACCTAGAAACTATTCTTGCGCATTTATCTTCTGGTGTATTGGCTATCAATGAAAAAGGTGAGTTGCGCACTTATAATTTAACCGCCAGCACTATTTTGGGCTTAAGTCTCGCGCCATTTGAGAACCAACAATTTACGCAAATAAGCCAAGCGCAAGATTTTTTAAGCGAATTTATTAGCCTTGTAAAAACGCATTTTGAACTGACCAAAACAAAAGAATTAGCCAAAACAGAACTATTGCGCCAAATTGAGATTGTGAAGCCGCAAGGCAAGCAACTGTTGCTGGTGCGCGCAACGCGCCTGCCAAGTAATGCGGAATCTGGCAGTGGTGATAACGGCTTTGTAGTGGTGTTTGATGATGTCACCACCATGGTACAGGCGCAGCGTGATGCCGCCTGGGGTGAAGTAGCGCGCAGGCTGGCGCATGAAATTAAAAATCCACTCACGCCAATCCAGCTTTCGGCTGAACGATTGCAGCATAAACTCAGCGCTAAATTAGATAGCAATGACGCTAAAATGCTGCAACGTGCCACCGATACGATTGTTAATCAAGTGAGCGCAATGAAAACCATGGTGAACGAATTTAGCGAATACGCACGCGCGCCTTCTGCTAACCTCACGCGCCTAAATATCAATCAATTGATTCACGACGTATCAGCGCTGTATGAAAATACGCGCGATGAAAATCATGACGATGAAAGCAAACACAGCGCTAACGCTCACAATAGCATGCTGATTCATTACGACTTAACACCAAAAATACCCGATATTTTAGGCGATGCAACCATGTTACGTCAGGTATTGCATAATTTAATGCAAAACGCACAAGATGCGCTAACCCCGGTGGATGGCGCCGCAATCAATGCCAAACCAGAAATTATCGTACACACCAGTTTCGATGCAGCCTACATCAAATTAATGGTTAAAGATAACGGCCAAGGCTTTCCGAGTCATATCATTTCGCATGCGTATGAGCCTTATGTATCAACCAAAGCGCACGGTACAGGCTTGGGTTTAGCCATTGTGAAAAAGATGGTGGATGAACATTTGGGTCAAATTAAAATTGAAAATAATCTTACTGGTGGTGCTTGCGTCACCATTTTGTTGCCAATTAATGCACCGCATTCTAAATCGCAACTTGCATCTTAAAAATTGCAGTAAAAAATAGGTTAACTATTGAGCAAAATTTGTATTACAGTCATTATACGAAACACGCAACAAAACACGTAAGGAAAACTTAAGCATGGCATCACGGCATATTTTAGTGGTGGATGACGAAATAGGCATTCGCGAATTATTAAGAGATATTTTAGAAGATGAAGGTCACCACGTCAGCCTTGCAGAAAACGCGCAAGCCGCCAGAGATGCTCGCTTAAAACAACGTCCAGATTTAGTTTTACTCGATATTTGGATGCCCGACTGTGATGGCATCAGTCTGCTAAAAGAATGGGGAAACGCAGGCATGCTGACGATGCCAGTGGTGATGATGTCTGGGCACGGTACAATTGATACTGCCGTAGAAGCCACCCGCATTGGCGCATTTGATTTTTTAGAAAAACCCATTGCACTGCAAAAACTGCTTAAAACAGTAACCGCCGCCCTAAAACATGCAGAGAACTTGCCCAAGACTGAAATGAATTTAGCCAGCTTTGGTAAAAGCCTGGTGATTAATGAATTAAAACAACGCTTAGAACAACTATCTCGCACCAAAAACGCCTTATTACTGATTGGCAAAAAAGGCGGCAGTGTAGAAATTTGTGCGCGGTTTTTACATACAACCGGCACACCGTGGCTGGGTTTAACTGAATACGAAAAACTAGCCAGCGCGCCATTAGAAATACTAGAATTTGCGCGTGACGGCGTGATTTTTATTGAAGAAATAGCCACCTTGCAAAAAACCGAGCAAAAAGGCTTGCAATTATTATTGGCCAAAGCAGAGAAATATCAAGTGCGCGTGGTCTGTGCCAGCACATTCAGCTTACCGCAATTAGCCGATAATGCCCAATTCGATTACAACCTATTGCAAAGCTTATCGCAAAGTACGCTCAAAGTGCCCGCACTGAACGACCACAAAGAAGATATTCCCGATTTAGCCACTGCGATGGCAAGCTTACTGGTGGAAACCTCTGGCGCTGATTACAAAAGCTTTGATATCGCCGCGCTCAATGCGTTAAGAAACGCAGATTGGCCAGGCGATTTAGCTGAGCTTGAAGCGGTGGTACAAAACGCCATGCTCAGCAGCTTAACCGACAAAATTACGCTTAATGACGTGATGCGTGTGCTAGAGCAGTTTACCGCCAGCGAAATTCATGCGGCCCCTGCCGCACCAGCAATGTCTGTAGAATTGGTGCAGCCTTTGCGTGAAGCGCGCGACGATTTTGAGCGTTTTTACTTTCAACATCACATGAAATTAATCAATAATAATATGAGCAAATTAGCCGAAATATCTGGCTTAGAGCGCACCCATCTGTATCGAAAACTCAAGCAATTAGGCATTAAAATTAAAGGTTAATAACGATAAAAACCAGTAAACTTAACACTCAAATAAGGGTTAAAATCACTGGTGTATGGTCAGATGGCCGTTCTAATTTGCGTGGTGCTTTGTCTATCACACAGCTTTCACAGCTTGCCTTTAGCACATCGCTCACCAAAATATGGTCAATGCGCATGCCAAAATTGCGCCTAAAACCCATCATGCGGTAATCCCACCAAGTAAAGCTTTTGTCGGCTTGCTCAAACAATCTAAAGCTATCGTGTAGCCCTAAATTAGTTAATCGCTGAAAAGCTTCACGCTCTTTAGGCGACACCAAAATTTGCCCCACCCAAGCGGCTGGGTCGTGGCAATCGCGATCTTCTGGCGCAATATTGTAATCGCCGAGCAAAACCAAATGAGGATATTTCTTCAACTCTTGTGCGAGCCAAAGTGTTAACGCATCCAACCAGCGCATTTTGTATAAATACTTTTCAGAATCAACCGCTTGCCCGTTCACAATATACACACAAACTACTCTGATATTGTTGATGGTCGCGCTAATGACGCGTTGTTGTGCATCTTCAAATTCAACAATACCGCGTTCAACATTAGTCATTTCATGACGACTTAAAATCGCCACACCATTATAGGTTTTTTGCCCTGCATGAACCGATTTATAGCCCGCGGCAGCTAACTCAGCATAGGGGAATTTACTATCTTCTTGCTTAGTTTCTTGAATGCACAACACATCAACAGGATTTTCACGCAACCAATCCAACACATGCGGCAAACGCACATTTAAAGAATTCACGTTCCACGTCGCTAGTTTCATCAGTTAACTCTAATTTAATAACAACTTTTATTTTAGCATGCGTTAAAAGTTGGCCGTATTTTAGTGTTAAGTATTTAAAATCAAGCTAGCGCTGGATATAAGTCTTGTTGTAAACAGCTTAGTCGGTATATAACAAACTTAACACCATTTATGATGCATTTTTGAGTTAAAAATGGTGTCAAGTTTAAATGAGAAAATTTAATGCGCTGTTATTTTTGATGTGCGAAACGTTTGACACAAGGTGTACACTTTACCCGTCTGGCTAAATGGATGGGTTAGGCATGTGCGTGATAAACACGCTCAATCACACTTTCAGGCAGTGAAACATGATCAAAAAATGTAGCTGAGTAGAGGTAGTCTTCGCCTGATTCATCAATCACTCGCAATTGACCATGTTTATCAGCGTCGACATCCTCAATAATTTCATAAAGTTTACGCATTTCTAATGAGGCTTCGTACCCGTGATTATCTATACATATAACAAACTGGTGTTTTTTCATCATTGATGTGTCCTATAAATCTAAGTAACGCTTAATTTTAAATTCAAACTTGCCAATACCAGTAGCTTCATACCAATGAATCTCAGCTTCTCTGAGCAATCCGTTAGTTAGAACGAATGGATGCTACGCCTTTTCGCTTACGCCAATTGCCAATACCATAAATTTTACGAAGCCTTGGTAACTCTCTTATGCCAGAGCCTCGAGCAAAAGTTTCCGTCTGTTTAATGCTGCCAATAATTTCAAAATCCATAAACAAATAGTAGCGTAACTTGATTTTAGTACCTAACATTTGTCATAGAGGGCGAGCTTTAGCGCGTCAAGTTTAATTGATTGGTAAGGTGCCCTGATAAATACCTACAGTACAATTTGTTGGTCTTGTTGAATTCCATATTTCAATTAACAGAGGTTTCGCATGTATGTACCAATACTCTATCTTTTTCTTATCTCTGGTTTCAATTTTACCTTTTAATAAATTGCAATTTTCTATATTAAAACTGGCATCAATTTTTGGCGACTTTACATGAAAATGCGGCGGTGGATGTTCATCTGGGTAAATTTCTATTTTAAGTCCATTTATTTTGGCGACTAGCTGCTTGATTTCAACAAGAAACATCTCCCCATTTTCTTCCCAAACGTTGCATGGGTTATGAAGAATTGCCTCCAACCAAGCAACAAAATCATCAAGTGATTTTAATTTTTCAGGTTCTACTCTATGAAACCAAGGCGTCTTTTTTAGTTCTTCTACGGACATATCAGAGAGCTTCATAAATAACACCTTACGTAAAATAGGCAACAAATCCTCAACTAAAATTTTGCAGGGCTGGTATCAAACCAATTTAAATCCTAAATAAAATTATGCAGACATACCATTATGTCGCAACAGCGCATCCAAATTCGGCTCTCTGCCTCTAAACGCTACAAACGATTCCATGGCTGGACGACTACCGCCTTTTGCTAACACTTCATCTTTGAAACGGTTACCTGCCTCTGGCGATAGTGTACCCATTTCTTCAAACAAGCTGTAAGCGTCAGCTGATAGCACTTCTGCCCATTTATAGCTGTAATAACCCGCCGCGTAGCCGCCAGCAAAAATATGGCTAAAGCTGTTGGGAAAGCGGTTCCATTTTGGTGGCCTTACCACTGCTACTTCATCACGCACTTGCTCAATTAAATCCAAAGCAGTCTGTTTCCCATTCGGGTCGAACTCGCCATGCAAGCGCATATCAAACAGTGAAAATTCGATTTGGCGCACGGTTTGCATGCCTGCTTGAAAGTTTTTGGCGGCAACCATTTTATCGAATAACTCACGCGGTAACTGCGCCCCTGTTTCTACATGCGCGGTCATATGGCGCAGCACTTCCCATTCCCAGCAGAAGTTCTCCATAAACTGGCTGGGTAATTCCACCGCATCCCATTCCACGCCTTTAATGCCAGAAACGCTGTAATCATCCACTTGGGTTAACATATGATGTAAGCCATGGCCGAATTCGTGGAACATGGTGATGACTTCATCGTGGGTAAATAAGGCTGGCTTACCGCCTACGGGCGCTGAGAAATTGCAGGTTAAATACGCCACGGGCAATTCAATTATTGATTCATTTTGAGGGTTAACTTTTTTACGGCGCGTGATGCATTCGTCCATCCAAGCGCCACCGCGTTTGTTGTTGCGCGCGTATAAATCTAAATAAAAATAGGCGATTGGTTTATTTTGGTTGTCTGAAATGGCATAAAACGCGGCATCGGCATGCCAAAGTGGTGCCTCGGCTTTGCGCACTTGCACGCCAAATATGGTTTCGACCACTTTAAATAAACCAGCCAATACTTTGCTTTCAGGAAAATATTGTTTCACTTCAAGGTCAGAAAACGCATATTTCTCTTCACGCAATTTTTCACTCACATAGGCCACATCCCACGCTTGCATATCGTTAATACCTAATTTTTTAGCACAAGCGACCAATTCTTGCATATCTTTTTCTGCATACGGTTTAGCGCGTTTAGCCAATGTGTCTAAAAAGTCAGTCACTTGTTTTGGCGTATCGGCCATTTTGGTGGCTAATGAAAGCTCGGCAAAGTTTTTAAAGCCCAACATGCGCGCTTCTTCTTGTTTCAGTTTCAAAATATCGCTAATCAATTGCGTATTATCCCATTCAGGCTTGCTTAACTCTGAAGCGCGCGTGGCATAAGCGCGATATAGCGTTTCGCGCAAAGCGCGGTTGTCAGCGTATTGCAAAACTGGCAGATAGGATGGAAAGTGCAGGCTAAATTGATAACCTTGTTTGGCATCAGATTTAGCTGCATCCGCCGCCGCTTCAATCGCATCTGCTGGCAAGCCAGCTAAATCAGCCACGTTTTCAACGATATATTTAAAATCGTTGGTGTTATCCATAATGTTTTCTTCAAACTTGCTGCCTAGTTTTGATAATTCTTCGCTCACCGTTTTAAAACGGGCTTTTTGCGCTGCAGGTAATTCGGCACCGCCTAATTTAAAATCTCGTACTTCGTGGTTAATAATCGTTTGTTGTGTGGGCGTTAATTTGGCAAAATCTGTGCTAGCTTGAATGGCTTTAAATTTGGCGTATAAACGCTCATCTTGCGAAATATCGCTGCCATAATCGGTTAACTTCGCTAAATTATCATTATAAGCTTCACGCAATTCTGGGCTGTTCACCACGGCGTTCATATGCCCAACTTGGCTCCAAGCACGGGCTAATTTTTCGCTATGATCTTCTAACATTAATGCAAAATTTTGCCAGGTCGGTATTTCGCTAGAAGTCGCCAGCTGCTCGACTAAGGCGCGACCTTGTGCAATGAGACTATCGATTGCAGGGCTGATATGCGCTGGTTTAATTTCATCAAATTTAGGTAAGCCGACAAAATGCAATAATGGGTTAGACACAAAACTTCCTTTAAAAAACTTAATTCATTAATCTTAAACACAAGGGGTAGCGATAGGTTTCGCCCTTACTGGTAGATATGGCGGCGATAATGCAAAAAACAACGTTTAACAGCCAAACCAGCGGTATCAAAATAAAGCCGATTAATATCCACACCAAAATGCCTGCTACAAACTGTGCGATTAACATGGTAATTTGAAAATTAAGCGCTTCTTTGGCTTGGTCATTCAAATAAGCGCTATCGTCTTTTTTCACAATCCATACAATTAATGCAGGAATAAATGAAAAAACTGTACCGCCAAGATGCGTGATGGTGGCGATGTTTTTTTCGTCATTTGTAGGTGTTAAGTCTTGAGATACGATTATTTCTGTAGCCATATTGATTCCTTATTTACATTAATGCAGATTAAATTTAGCAATGATTGGTTCAATTTTTTCAATATCGGTATGACTTAACACCTTGCGGGCATGCAAGTTCAAAGCGGCCATTTCACTGTGTAACACTTGTTGCTTTACGCTTAAAATATTGCTGGGATGCATGGATAATTGGCGCAAACCCATGCCAATTAATAACTTGGTCAATTTTGCGTCCCCCGCCATTTCGCCGCACACTGCAACCGATTTACCCAATTTAGCGCCTGCTTTAATGGTCATCGAAATCAGCTTTAAAACTGCTGGATGCAGCGCATTGTATAGATGCGCAACCGCATCATCGGTGCGGTCAATCGCCAGCGTGTATTGAATCAAATCGTTGGTGCCAATCGACATAAAGTCTAGTTCTTTGGCAAATGCTTCGGCATTAATCGCTGCCGCAGGCACTTCAATCATGCCGCCTAAAGCAATATTTTCGTTAAACGGAATATTTTGCTTGCGCAAACTCGCTTTCGCTCGCTCTAACAATACCTTGGTTTGGCGTAATTCAGATAGCGTGGACAACATGGGAATTAAAATTTTAATATTGCCGTAATGTGAAGCGCGTAAAAGTGCGCGCAATTGCGTATTAAAAATCTGCGGCTCGCTTAAACACAAACGCACCGCGCGCAAACCCAGCGCTGGATTCGCACAATCACTCACTGCATCGGGGTTCATTTGCTTATCCGCACCTAAATCAAGTGTGCGAATCGTGACAGGCATGCCTTTCATAGCCTCGGCCACTTGTTTATAAGCCAAAAATTGCTCTTCCTCATTTGGCATTTCACGCTTATTCATAAACAAAAATTCGGTGCGATATAGCCCAATACCCGTGGCACCTGAGGCTTTAACCGCAATCACATCTTCTGGCACTTCAATATTGGCTTGCAATTCAATCGCCATGCCACACATGGTGACGGCTTTGGTGGATTTAATGCGTTGTAATTTTTGCTGTTCCAGCTCCCATTGTTCTTGGCGCAACTTATATTCGGCCAAAATGGCTTTGCTTGGGTTAACAATCACCACGCCCAAGCTTCCATCCACAATAATCAGTTCATTATCGTTAATTAAGTCGCGCGCGCGCTGTAAAGCCACAATAGAAGGAATATTTAAACTGCGCGCCAAAATGGCAGTATGTGAGGTAGCGCCGCCCACATCAGTAATAAATGCAGCAAAATGATGCTGTTTGAATTGAATCGCGTCTGCAGGCGAAATATCATGCGCCACCAAAATGGTGACATTTTCTTGCTGTTTAACTGTATTTTGATTGGGAGATTGGTTGGGGTGGCCCAGTAAAACCTTAATCACCCGCTCTACCACCTGCACCACATCATGCTTACGTTCGCGCAAATACGCATCTTCAATCGCTTCAAATTGCGCCACAATGTCATCCATTTGCAGCTTAATCGCCCACTCGGCATTGCATTGCTCTGTGCGGATAATCTCTTTGGGGATTTCAGATAATGACTTGTCTGCCAGCATAATCAGATGTGTGTTAATAAAGGCAGTAATTTCAGCAGGCGCGTTTTTAGATAGCGATGCGCGAATCGCTATTAAATCTTTTTTAACCGTTTCTATTGCGCTGTCAAAACGATTAATTTCATCCTCAATTAAATGCTTGGGTAATTGGTAATGCACCACTTCGAGCAAAGCGTTAGAAACCAAATGTGCGCGACCAATTGCAATGCCGCTAGATACACCAATGCCATGGATACTAAAGCTCGATTGCTGACTAGACAGCTCAGACAAGACTATTCGCCTTCGCCAAAATAATCGTTAATTAATGCTTGCAAGGCTGCGATTGCTGCTGCTTCATCCACACCTTGCGCCTCTATAGTAATGACTGAATCTTTTGCTGCCGCCAACATCATCACACCCATAATACTTTTGGCATTGACGCGCCGCTCATTTTTTTCGATCCAGATTTCGCATTGAAATTGACTGGCCGTTTGGGTTAACTTGCTGCTGGCACGTGCGTGCAAGCCCAGTTTATTGATAATGGTGATTTCTTGTTTAATCATTTTTTTGCTCTTAAGGTTTGATTATTTTCGATTGGCTACATGATAATGTTCACAGCTTAATTCAGTAAATCGTACAACACCTTCACGGCCGCCACTAATGGCTTTTTCCATACACACTTTAATACCCGATTCGCGATAATTCAGTACGCGAACTAACATAGGTAAATTAACGCCCGCGATACCTTCTACAACATTAGGCGTTAATAATTTAAGCACCATATTGCAAGGCGTGGCGCCATACATATCGGAGAGCACCAAAACGCCATCACCTGTATTGAGCTTTTTAACCAGCGCTTGCGCTTGCGGCAATAAGGCGCTGGGGTCGTCATTGGTTGCCACTTCCAAAGCATCAATTTGCGGCGGGCGTTTGCCCAGCACATGGCTTGCGCAGTGAATCAAGCTTTCGCCCAAATTACCATGCGCAATGACTAAAAGTCCAATCATGTTACTTTTCTACTTTCTAACGGGTTAAGTTAATCTCGCTTACTCACACTAACAGCTATCATGAGTGAAGCTCGCGATGCCGAATAATCACTTGTTGCTTATGTTCAAAATCCGCACGTCCAAAATACCAGGCCAGTTGCTCGACAAAATAAACAGAGCGGTGTTGACCGCCTGTGCAGCCAATCGCCACGGTTAAATAGCTGCGATTATCCTGAATAAAACTAGGCAGCCACTTTTCTACATAATGCGTAATATCGGCCAGCATTTCAATCGCCGCAGGCTGTTTTTGCAAAAAAGCTTGCACGGCAGCATCTTTACCTGTCAATGGTCTTAAAATCGTATCGTAATGGGGGTTAGGCAAACTGCGTACATCAAATACAAAATCTGCATCCAGCGGAATGCCGTTTTTAAAGCCAAATGAAGTAAACAGTAGAACTAGGCTACCACTGCTGGCATCGGATTGACTTTCATGTTTGAGCAAATCACGGATATGATTTCTGAGTGCATTGGCACTTAAATTACTGGTATCGATATGGTGGCCAAGCGCAGCAACGCCAGCCAGCAATTCGCGTTCGTTGGCAATGCTTTCGGCCAGCGTAGTGCTTTGATTACTTAACGGATGTTTGCGCCGCGTTTCTGAAAAGCGTTTAACCAGCGTTTCGACAGCAGATTCTAAAAACCATACTTGCACATGATTACCATCGGTTTTCAAACTTTCAATCGCCTTGGGCAAAGCTTCTAAAGCCGCGCTGCGGCTATCTATACTAATGGCGATTTTGCTGTGATTGGTTGCGTTAAGATGCTGTGAAATTTGTGGCAATAAGGTAGCGGGCAAATTATCAATGCAATAAAAGTTGCTATCTTCTAATACGCGCAACACAATACTTTTACCAGAGCCAGACAGACCGGTGACGATAATAATTTGCATTATCTTGCCTGCTTAACTATTGATTTTTTTGCCAGTTTTTCTGTCGATTTTTCTGCTCGTATTTCCGCTCGATTTTGCACTAATTTTGGGGTTAAGTTTATGGCGTTGTCTTTACTGGCTTTTTGCATCATCTGTTTTTGCCGTTGGGTGAGTTGTTTCGTTGCATTAAATCCGCGCAGCAATAGCATATGATTACGCACTGCAACTTCTAGCAAAACCGCAATATTACGACCCGCTGCAATCGGTATATGGACTTTGGTCACATCTACCCCCAGCACACATTCGTGCTGGGTTTTTGTGTTAAGCCTATCTAACTTAAGGGGATTCAAGGTATCTGCAAGCTCTAATTGAATAATTAAATCTAGCGGTTTGGTTGGTTTAACTGCATTATCACCAAAAAGCGCCCGAATATTTAAGATGCCTAACCCACGCACCTCTAGAAAATCTTGTAATAATGCTGGGCATCGGCCTTCAATGCGTTCTGGTGATATTTTAAAAAAGTCGACAATATCATCTGCCACCAAACGATGACCGCGTGTGATTAATTCAAGCGCTAGCTCACTTTTACCAATAGCGGCATCGCCTTTAATTAACACGCCAAAGCCTTGCACTTCTATAAAAACACCATGCAAAGTAGTGGTTTCTGCCATCACCATTTTCAAATAATGGCTTAATAAATCCATTAACTGCGGGCTTTGCATGGGCGTGGCAAACAAAGGAATGTGGTGGTGATTGGCTGCTGAAATTAACTCTTTGGGCGCTTTTTCGCCGTTGGCAACAATCACTGCAGCTAGGTCAGCTGCATATAAATTAGTAATTGCCTGTTGCATGGCAATAATACTTAACGAGTTTAAATAGTCCATTTCTGCACAGCCCAACACTTGCACGCGGTTTGGATGCACGAAATTCAAATGTCCAACCAAAGCCAACGATGGCTTGGTGACTTTTTCGGAATTAAGTTGATTATTGCCGCCATCAAGCCCTGCTATCCAGTTTAGCTTCAGCTTGAGGCGGGTTTGTTTGAATAAATCGGCTACGTTAATTTGAGCCATAAATGATTAGGTTTAGTTAAGAGATTGATTTTCGTCAACGCTTTGATGTTGACCGATATCTTGATGTTTTACTGCACCATTGGCTTTATGATGACTGCCCAATTTCTCTTTGTGTTTAACGACTTGGCGGTCTAGTTTGTCCGTCAACATGTCAATCGCGCTATACATGTTTTCATCGATGCACTCAGCGTGTAAATCATTGCCGGGTACGTGTAATGTAGCCTCTACTTTTTGAGCGAGTTTTTCTACACTCATGGTAACTTTTACGTCAATCACATGATCAAAATGATTGCGAATTCTAACAAGCTTGCTTTGCACATACTCACGCATGGCAGGTGTAATTTCTAAGTGATGCCCAGTTAATTGTAAATTCATGACTTGC
>JBKJRD010000023.1:0-2821 GCA_046594885.1 Methylotenera sp.
CTGACTTATTCATTTTGGAAGAGGTATAGATTGCAAAAGAGTAATGGAAATATTTTAATTTCAGCCAGCGACATCACTTTTTATGCAGAGTGCCAACATCGAACATGGTTAGACCGGCTCCATCTAGATTCCCCGATGGAGAAAGCTGAAGATGATGAACAATCAAAATTAGTACAAACCAAAGGCTTTCAACACGAGGCTAATTTCTTTTCTAAACTTAAAACAAATTATTCAACTTTTGTTGAGATTGACACAAAACAAACATTAGAACAGCGTGTATTAGCGACAAAGCAAGCTATTCTTGATGGTGTTGAAGTTATCTTTCAGGGGAGCTTGAGACGCGGGAATTTAATTGGTCATTCTGATTTTTTGTTAAGGCTTGAACAAAAAAGTCTTGATGGTCAATGGTTATATGAAGTTGCAGATACTAAATTAGCGAGATCTACAAAGGCTAAATTTTTATTACAACTATGCTTTTACTCAGACCTGCTTTCAGATGCGCTGGGTCAATTGCCGCATCACATGCATGTTGAACTGGGAAGTGGCAAACGAGAAACTTTTAAAGTTGCCGACTACTTTTATTATTATCGAAATTTGCTTGAGCGTTATCAAGTTTATGTATATAACTTTTCAGACTTAACGCCACCATATCCTATACCTTGTGAGCATTGTTCCTTATGTCCATGGCGAAATCGTTGCAAAGCTAAGAGGGTTGAAGACGACCACCTTTCGGCAGTTGCTAATATTAGACGTCAACATATTGTTCACCTTGAAAACGCAGGTATCAATACCCTAGATAAACTCGCAAATACTTCAACTGAAAATGCGATACCAAAATTAGCGGTTGAAACATTTGGTAAATTACAACAGCAAGCAGCATTGCAGTTACATGAACGAACCTACGATCAACAAAAAGTTGAATTGATTCCTTTAACTGATGATGAATTGAAGGGGTTCAAACGTTTACCTAGACCCGACTCGGGAGATTTGTTCTTCGATATGGAGGGTAATCCTATGCATGAGGATGGGCTTGAGTATCTCTTCGGCATTTATTACTTTGACAACAATAAGCCACTATTTAAAGCTTTTTGGGGACATGACAGAGAGCAAGAGCGAGAGGCATTTGTTGCTTTTATGGATTTTGTAGAGGCACGAAAATTAAGCTTTCCGGATATGCATATCTACCATTATGCCAACTATGAAAAAGCTGCAATCAGTAGATTAATGGGTTTACACGGCGTCAAAGAAAATGCGGTAGATGATTTGCTACGAGAACAGCGCTTGGTGGATCTGTACAAAGTTGTACGGGAAGGTTTACGGATATCGAAATCTAGCTACTCAATTAAAGCTGTGGAAGCTTTTTATACTGAAAAACGTGATGGCGAAGTTAAAAATGCCATGGATAGTGTTGTGGCATATGAGCAATGGACGGAAACACAGGATCCAATATTGCTGGAATCAATTCGCCAATATAATGAAGACGACTGTCGATCAACTTGGCAGTTAAGAGAATGGTTGCTATCAATGCGCCCTTCTGAAATTGACTGGTTCAAACATCAACATGGAAATAATGTTGATTCGAATGCAAAAGCTAAGTCTGAAAAAGCAATTGCTTTTGAAGCAAAGTTAGAAAGCTTTCACAACAGACTCATTAAACATCCTGAAAATAAATCATTAGATTTACATACTGCGGAGTTATTAAGTTATTTACTAGACTTTTATAGAAGAGCTGCCAAACCTGTGTGGTGGGCTTTTTTTGAGCGACAAGATGCTGAATTTGAGACATTGATAGATGATATGGAGGTCATTGCTGGGTTACATAATCCAATCTTCCTTGGTAATAAGATTTACAGTTATTCGTTTCCTGCACAAGAATTTAAATTGCGTGAAGGAAGTAGAGTCACGCGATTAGATAATGGTAAAGAAATCCTACTTATTAAAATCGATGAAGTAAATCAGAACTGTGTAGTTAAGCTTAGCTTAAAAGCAGATGAAGTACCGCCCTCTAACTTTTCTATCACAATTGGAAGACCTCTAGATCAAAGTGACATGCAAAGTGCATTGTTTACATTTGCTGATTCTGTCATCAAAGACGATGGGCGATTTAAATCAGTATTAGATTATTTATATCGTCGGATGCCTGATATTAATAACCATAAACTAGGTGAGCCCATACTAAGTAAACAAAGTAATACGCAAGAAATTGTCTCTGTTGTACTTGGATTGAATAAGTCATACCTCTTTATACAAGGTCCTCCAGGTACAGGAAAAACCTATACAGGCTCACATGTCATTGCTGCATTACTTCAACAAGGTAAAACCGTCGCAGTCGCTGCCAACAGTCATAAGGCGATAAATAATCTGTTAGAGGCTGTTGATAGAAGAATGATTGAAGCTGGTAAATCATACTTTGGAATTAAAAAATTTTCAAAAGCAGATGATGAAGTGGAAAGTCGATTTATACAAAACTACGAAAACAGTGCTGACATTTTGGTAATAAACCCCCGTCCACAAATACTAGCTGGCACTGCCTGGTTATTATCAAAGAGTGAATTGTTTGAAGGTTATGACTACCTCTTTATAGATGAAGCAGGTCAAGTCTCTCTGGCCAATACCATTGCAATGGGCATGTGTGCAAAAAACCTAATATTGCTTGGCGATCAAATGCAATTAGGACAACCGATTCAAGGTGTCCATCCAGGTAAAAGTGGGGAGTCTGCGCTGGAATTTCTTTAGACGGAAAAGCAACAATTGCACCCGAGCATGGGATATTTTTAGAGAAAACATATCGTATGCACCCAGATGTTTGTCGATTCATTTC
>JBKJRD010000035.1:0-6957 GCA_046594885.1 Methylotenera sp.
CTATCGTTTATGCTAGCGACTTAACCCCTAAAATCACTTACTTTTATGATGGAGACACCGTTAAAATAAAAGATGCATTCAATGAATATAAATTACGCCTAAGCGATATTGATGCGCCAGAACGCAATCAAACTTACGGTAAAACTGCGCGGCGTGCGCTCATTCAATTATGTAAAAATGCAGATGTGCGCGTTTATATTACTGGCAAAGATAGATATCAACGCAACACAGGAAAGCTCATTTGCAATAACCAAGACGCCAGCGTTTATATGGTTAAAAATGGCCATGCGTGGTTTAACAAAGCTTACTCTATGGATTACACGCTAGATTTAGCCGAGCAGGAATCGCGCGCCAATCAATTAGGATTATGGCAACGCAAAAATCCAACACCGCCTTGGATTTGGCGGCAAAAAAAACGTGCAAATTAATTGAATCAAAACGTTTGCCACATTTTTATATTAAAATACGCACTTAACTTTTTTAAAATTTTCAGGAATTAACTATGCAAGTCGCCATGAACACCGTTGTCACCATGACTTATGAACTTAAAAATAGCGATGGAGAAGTGCTTGAATCGAGCGCCGACCCAGTGGCATATTTACACGGCGGATATGACAATATATTTCCAAAAGTAGAAGAAGCCATGCACGGCAAAAACGTGGGTGATGTGATTGAAGTGAATTTAGAACCAGTAGATGGCTTTGGCGAATACGATGAAGAATTGGTGCAAATCGAGCCAGCAAATGCATTCCCAGCGGCAGAGCTAAAAGTAGGCATGCAGTTTGAAGGTGAAGACGATACGGGCGAAGTGATTTTATACACCGTAACCGAAATTGCCGATGGCAAAGTAGTGGTCGATGGCAATCACCCTTGGGCAGGCGAGCGTTTATTATTCAAAGCAACCATTACAGAAGTGCGTAGCGCAAGCAAAGAAGAAGTTTCGCACAGCCATGTGCATGGTGCGGGTGGGCATCATCATTAGGATAAAATCTTATTGATGAAAAAAAGTTAAGAGAATTCATACAAATCTTTATCATGAGGTTCAGGGTGAAGATAATGCTGAAGAGTATCTAAAGAACGCTTTTCTTTCCATGGTTTCGACTCCAAAATAAACAAATCAAATCATAAATTTTCTACCTAGGTCGAGATTTTTACAACTGATGGAGATGGCTACACTTACATTCGCCTCAAAATATGGAAAGATGGCTTGCATCAAGAGTATGTTTAATTCTCTGAAGATTCTCTTGAAAAAATAATTGAGTCAATTATCAAAACAAGATTTAATCTTTATGGCTTTTGGGATCATCGAAATGGTGTACTGAATGGTCGCGTATAAACATAACTTTATTGTGTTTAAGATTCTTATTTGCCCGATATTTAAATTTTAGCTAACTGTCAGAGTGCTTTTAGCTTATACAAAAAATCCAAAGCTTCTTTGGGCGTTAAATCATCTGGTTGTATCACTTCTAACATCTCTATCAATTCAGCACTTAACACTTTTTTTTCATCAACTTTTTCATCTATTTTGTACGCAAACATATCCGTTTGATCTGCATTCGCAACGGTCATTTGCGCAATTTCTAATTGCGCCAGTTTCTTTTTCGCCGTGCTAATCACCGCTTTTGGAATGCCCGCCAGCTGCGCAACTTGCAAGCCGTAGCTCATCTGCGCAGCGCCCTCTTCCACTTTGTGCATAAACACAATCGCTTTGCTATCATCTTGGCCATGTTCCACTGCGTCCAAATGCACATTCGCAGCGTGTTTGGCTTCATCCACAATGCGGGTTAATTCAAAGTAGTGTGTGGCAAATAGCGTATAACTTTTGTTTTTTTCTAATATTTGTTTAGCCACTGCCCATGCCAAACTTAAACCATCAAACGTGCTGGTGCCACGGCCGATTTCATCGAGCAACACTAAACTTTTATCGGTGGCGTGATGCAATATATTGCCCGATTGAGTCATTTCCACCATAAAGGTAGAGCGCCCACCTGCCAAATCGTCAGAAGCGCCAATTCGCGTAAAGATACGGTCAATTTCGCCGATTTTAGCGTTATTTGCCGGCACAAAGCTACCACAGTGCGCGAGTAACACAATTAAAGCAGTTTGGCGCATGAAGGTCGATTTGCCGCCCATATTTGGCCCTGTAATCAAAAGCAATTGGCGATAAGGATTAAGCAGCACGTCGTTAGCAATAAACGGCTGGCCATTGCTGGCAACAGAAATACTCTCCACAACCGGGTGACGCCCAGCAATAATCTCAATGCCTGCTGTTTGGGTAAATTGTGGTTGCACATAATTTAAAGCCAGCGCACGTTCTGCAAAACAACATAAAACATCTAAGCTGGCAACCGCACCGCTGTTGGTTTGCGGCGCAGGAATAAATTCGCCTAAGCTTTCAACCACTTGCTCGTACAACATTTTTTCACGCGCCAATGCTCTGTCGTTCGCACTTAATACTTTATCTTCAAAGGTTTTTAATTCTGGTGTAATAAATCGCTCTACATTTTTAAGCGTTTGCCTGCGCCGATATTCTGCTGGCGCGTTTTCGGCTTGTGCGCGGCTGATTTCAATATAAAAACCATGCACGCTGTTGTATTCCACCTTTAAATTGGTTAAGCCTGTACGCGCTTTTTCTGCTGCTTCAAATTGCAGTAAAAAATCCCCATGATTGGCTTGCAAACTGCGCAACTCGTCTAATTCGGCATCAAAACCATCGGCTATTACGCCGCCTTCACGCAATAAGGAGGATGGCTCTGACTTAATGGCTTTGTTTAACAAATTAATCGCTGCAATGGGTGCTTGTAAATTAGCTCCCAGCGTTTCTAATAACATGGTTTTACTGGAAACCAACACGTTTTGCAGTAATGGCAATTGCAATAAACTGACATTTAAACCAGATAAATCGCGCGGCCTAGCTGTTTTTAATGCCATTCGCGCGGTGATGCGCTCAATATCGCCAATCACTTTCAGATGATTTTGTAACGCTTGATAATGAGATGACTGAATTAGTTCGGCTACTGCCTCGTGCCGCTTAAACACTAAGTTTTGATTGCGCAGCGGATGATGCAACCAATGCCGCAACAAGCGCGCGCCCATGGCAGTTTTGGTGTGATTAAGCAAAAAATACAAAGTGGGCGAGGCATCGCCACGCAATGTCTGATCAATTTCTAAATTGCGACGTGTGGCGGCATCTAACTGAACCGTGTCGCTAATGGATTCAACCCTAATGGCATTAATATGCGGCAAAGCGGCGCGTTGTGTGTGTTTTACATATTCTAACAAAGCACCCGCAGCACCAATCGCAGGTTTTAAATTGGCACAGCCAAAGCCGTTTAAATCTAAGGTGTTTAACTGTTTGGTTAAGCCTGATAGCGCAGCTGAAAAATCAAATTGCCAAACACTTAAACGCTTTTTAGGTGCTTTATATTGGTTAAGTATGTTTTCTTGTGCAGTTGTTAAATCGTCTTCACAGACGATTTCGGCTGGATTAATGCGCGCTAACTCTTGCGCCAATTGTCCTAGCGCGACTTCGCCTACAACAAACTCACCAGAGGCTAAGTTTAATTGTGCCAAACCAATTAAGCCATCACCAAAATAAATACTCAGCAATACATTATCGCGGGTTTCATCTAGCAAAGCGGTATCAGTTAACGTGCCAGGCGTTAAAATGCGGCTTACAGCGCGCGCAACCGGGCCTTTAGAGGTTGCAGGGTCGCCGATTTGCTCACAAATCGCCACCGCCTCGCCCATTTTGGCTAGCTTGGCTAAATATTGCTCTGCCGCATGATACGGCACACCCGCCATTTTAATCGGCTCACCGTTGCTAGTGCCGCGGCGCGTGAGCGTGATACCAAGTAAACGTGACGCCTTTTCAGCATCTTCAAAAAACAACTCGTAAAAATCACCCATACGATAAAACAACAGCATATCGGGATGCTGCGCTTTTAAGCCCAAATATTGGCGCATCATAGGGGTGTGATTATTATGGATCTCCGAGTTATTAGTTGTCTTACTGTTTTCTTGATTTTTTTTCATTATATATATTAAAGATATAGGCTCAAGTGAGCGCATTTAAACTCAATGTGATTTGAAATAAATTAAATGCATAATAGGGCTACGTCCATAATCATTTTATTAAGGATATATTCTACCCATGAAAACGATTCCCAACCAAAATATTGTTCTAAAGTTTACCTTGGATAGAAAACCGTGCCCAAACAAGCATGGCTAACTTGAATTTATAAATAACTCAAATGCTGAGCCACATATCCTATTTGATGATCATTGAGATACAGTATGGACTTACCCCGATTTAGTAGATAAGTGAGAATGTCTGAAATCACTAAAAGGCAGTTAAATGCAATATCTCAGCAATACTGCTTAATCTATTCTCTGAGCCAGCTTAATTCGACCCATCATCACCAACCCGATGCCACTAAGCGTAGCAATTGAAGCTTCTATCAGTCTTAGTGTAATCACATCATTTAAAAGCACCGCACCACCAACAGCCGCAATTATTGGAACACTTAACTGAGCAACTGCAGCATTGGTTATATTTAATCTTTGCAAGGCTGCATACCAAATTACATAGCCTATTCCTGAGGTAACTGCTCCAGAAATTACTGCGAGCATTACACCCATACTTTCTAACTTCACTTTCGTTATGAATGTTAGGCTAAGAGCTAAAGCAAAAACTGTAGCAAGCATAAAGTTACCACTGGTAACCTGCATTGCATCTACAGATGTCCTTCCTCGCAGGGAGTAAATCGCCCAAGCAGTCCCAGCAATGAGCATGATCAGTGAATCAGTCAGGTTCGGTGTTGAAGCACCGGGAAGCAGCAGCCAGACAACACCTGCAGTTGCAATGAATAGTCCCAGGATTTGCTGAATATTAAGTTGTTCACCCTTCAAAAGGCCATAAACAATCATGGTGAACTGGACTGCAGCAAAAAGCAAAATGGCACCTGTGCCTGTTGTTAAATTGATATAAGCGTATGAAAAGGCTTCTGCATATATAAATAAAGCTAATGCTGAAGGCCAGTTGCTTGTTGCTGTCAGGCGTGTTGTATGCAATCTATTGCCCAGCCTTAAGATTATCCAAAGCACTAACGCGCCAGATGCGATACGTATACAGGTAAAGCTAGTAGGGTCAATGAAAGCATCTTTAAGAGCCCATCTGCACAGTAAGGAGTTACCCGCAAAAGCAGTCATTGCTATAAAAGTCAGTAAAAAAGTTCTCGTTGAATTTATCATTAAATCCACTTAACGATGTATAGAAATGTAATATTAGCTATACATGGAAGTTTATTATTTGAGCATGGAAGTCAGTAATGTTTAACATAAATCAATTTGTTAGTATTAATTAAACATCATTAAGCATTAACTTATAAAGGCGGTCGACATAGCAACTGAAGGCTTGAATGACAACCTTAGCAGAAAATCTAAATCAGTTAACTTAGAATACATCTGCTAACAAGAAAAAGTTGGCTAAAATCGATGTTGACTTATGCAATTAACTTGCTGTTTTATCAGGCGCTCCTCACACCAACATAATTAAGTAGCAATTGATTTACAATTTTTAGTTTATTAAGTATACAATAAACTTGTATGCATATTATTAATGCATAAATAATTACTTTGCACTGAATAAGTGCAATAAATGGTGAGTTTTATAGGGTTTCTAGCGTGGAAGCTGGAAAATAATTTTTGAACAAATAGTCACCAGTTTGTTCGTCAATGAAGCACTGTTAGAAGGAGAAGTTAGCATGTCGATAAAAAGACCTGTACAACAGCTCAGCGTGCTCGTATCAGCCTTGGCTTTAAGCTTTGGTCTAAATGCGACATCTGCTGCTGCTAATGACGTCGTCACAGTGGTCGATCCATCACCAGTCAATTGGTTATGGGTTACTTGGAATACCATGGAAGAAACTGTCCGTGTTGATTCAAATGGCCGCAGCACACCAAGCCTTGCCGAAAAGCAAACTTGGTTAGACAACAAAACGTTACAAATCAAACTACGTAAAAATGTAGAGTTCCAAGATGGTGAAAAATTAAACGCTCAAACATTTCGTCGTAGCTATGACGAGGTGCAAAAGTGGGTTAATCCTCATCCACCGGGCGCTTTCCTGAACTTTGCGAAAGATAGCTCGATGGAAGTGGTTAATGATTACACCATTAATTTCAAATTTCCTGAGCCAGATGGTTCTGCAATTATGAAATTGCGTGGTATGCATGTAGGAAGTACTAAATTCTGGAATGAACTTGCGTTCGTAGACCAGAAGAAAAACGATGCTGAAGGTCATTGGTGAGTGATAGGCGCTGCTGGTCCGTGGGGGACTGGTCCGTTTATTCTTAAAGAAGGCACTTCAGAGCTTGATAAACGCTCACCAACTGTGTTAATGGAGCCTAATCCAAATTATTGGAATCCAGCCCGTAAACCTAAGGTAAGCATCAAGTTTGATAATGTTATCTCTAAAGCCGAGGCGCTTGAAGAAGTCGCTAAAGGTGGTAAAGTTGATATTGTTACTGAGTTAACACCTACTGAAGCCGTTGCATTAAAAAGTAGCAAAAATGCTCGTCTTGTTGAAAGCAAAGCAAAAACTGTTCTTGTTGGCGTATTTAACCAGAACAAAGCTGGTTCTAAATGGACCGACAAAGTTCTTCGCAAAGCAATAAACAATGCTGTAGATAAACAGTTAGTCATCAAAGAAGGTTCATTGGGCTTCGGCACACAAATGCCCTCTATGATTACTAAAGGTTCGTATGGTTACGACAGAACTTTGACAGCGTATAAATACTCACCTGCTAGAGCTAAGCCAATTTTAGCTAAGCATGGCGTATCTAGCTTAGTGATTGCTTCGGATGACGGCCATAAAGCCATTGCTGATGCGATTGTTAAAAGCTTAGCAGCATCAGGTGTTAGCGCTACTGTGGATACATCAGGCAAAGGTGATGATT
>JBKJRD010000098.1:0-28736 GCA_046594885.1 Methylotenera sp.
GTTCCATGCCTGTTTTTGTTAACAGCGCACTGCCGACATTTATAGTCTGTATTCCTGCTGATGAAAACTCAATTTGTAGTGCTCTTCCGTAATAAAAAATTATTCCTGGATTTTCTATGTTTGCAATATCAAAATTTAGACCAAAATTTCCTATACTGTCATATTTAATTAAACCAATAGAGTCTAGATGTACTAAATCTTGAAAAGCTAGACCCTCTTTTTTGTATATTGGGTTTTTATAATCTAAGATGAATGGACATAACTCTTTAGCTTCCCATACAAACTTGCAAAATTTGGTAAATAAATCCGCATCTTTTTTATCTATCGAAGAAATAAAATCTATAGTTCTTTTTGAAAAGGTTCCAGGTTTAGTAGCCTCACCAGTTAGTAATTTAGTCCATACAGTTTGCATTTCTTTATCAGAAATATTTTCACATTGCTCAAAAAAATGAGCTATCCAATCTTCTTCTAGCCCTTCAACTTTTGCATCGTTTGGTAAATTCTTAATTGCGGCTGTGGTTATTTCTTCAATATTTTTTTGTTTACGAGCTTCTTGTTTAACAAATCTTGATAATGCACGCTGTTCTAAGTCGTTAATCTCTAATTTAGCTATCGCTTTTATTTTTTCTGCTTCTACATCAGCTCTAGCTTTTCTTTTTATCTTAGTTGGCTCATAAATAACACCTAGTGCTGCTGACACTTTTTCCAAGAGTACAGTGGCTGGCTTCGTTAACTCACCATCTATTTTTATTAAAGAAAAATCTGCCAAAATATTAGCCTCTTACCCGCATTTACTCTCACCACAATTCAAACAAGTCAAACACCCATCCATAATAATAGCGGCTTTGGTGTTACATTTGTTGCAAAGCTGCGCGCCTTTGGGGAAGCCTTCTGACGTCATTTCCTCACCCGCTTTAGCGTGCTTTTCAAAGTATTCGGTGCGTTTTTCTTCTACCAGTTTTTGCTGGTGCTCATCTAAGCCCACTTTTTTAAGCATGCCTATAGATTGCAAATGCTGCTCTACCACTTCGCCAATTTCTGCCACTAAGCTAGGCACAAATTTGCCGCCTTTTTTAAAGTAGCCGCCACTGGGTTCAAACACACTTTTAAGCTCTTCCACCAAAAACGTCACATCGCCACCTTTGCGAAACACCGCGGACATGACGCGGGTGAGGGCGACTATCCATTGAAAGTGATCCATATTTTTAGAGTTAATAAATATCTCAAACGGGCGGCGATGTGATTGTGGCGTATCAGGGTGCATCACCACATCGTTAATGGTGATGTAAAGCGCATGCTCAGTCACTGGGGTTTTAATTTTGTAGGTGCTACCCACCAAAATATCGGGGCGGCTTAGCGGCTCGCCCATCGCCACCACGTTGCTTTGTAGCGCTTTCGCTTCTGCTGCTTTGTTGGCTGCATCTATTTTGTCTTGCTCGTTTACCAGCGCGTAGCCAGTGATTTTTTTATCTATTTTAACTGCCATAATTTCTCTCCTAAATACTGTAGCTCTTACAAGGGCGCAAACTCAGCCAACATATTTGCAAACCAGATTTTTTTAATTAAAAAATACGTCTTTGCTGCTTGCATAAACCTCTCCCTAACTTTTCAAAGTTTTTACACGTGCTCCTAAATACGATGCAATGACTAATTTGGATAAATGAAAACGTAGTGTGCGAAGCAAGTGCCAGGCAAAAAGTTATTTTGAACCGCAATGTACATTGAAGTACATGAGGACTTGAAATAACTTTTTAACAAAGCAATTGTGAGCATAATAGTTTTCAGTATTCAAATTTAGAATTTGCCATAGTAACCCTCTTTTAGCGCGTCATATAAGTTGGCGGCTGAGTGAATCTCACCATCGTATTCAATCTCTTCGTTGCCTTTTACTTCAATCTCACTGCCGTCATCTAGTGTAAATTTGTAGGTAGTGCTTTCTAAATCTTTCTCTGTCACCAACACGCCTTGAAACGCCTCTGGGTTGAACCTAAACGTGGTGCAGCCTTTTAAGCCTTTGTCGTAAGCGTATAAGTAAATGTTTTTAAAGTCTTCAAAGTCATAATCCGTTGGCACATTGATGGTTTTTGAAATTGAGCTGTCAATCCATTTTTGTGATGCCGCTTGAATATCCACGTGCGCCTTGGCCATAATGGTAGAAGAATCCAAAAAGTAGTCAGGCAGTTTTTCGTCTTCTTTATCGCTAAACGGCATGGCTTTTGGGTTAATCAACTCACGGTAAGCCAGCAGTTCGAAAGAAAATACATCAACTTTCTCTTTCGATTTTTTGCCTTCACGAATCACATTGCGCGCATAGTGGTGCGCAAAAGATGGCTCAATACCGTTGCTGGCGTTGTTGGCCAAGCTTAATGAAATGGTGCCAGTTGGCGCGATTGAGCTGTGGTGCGTAAAGCGCACGCCCTTAGTGGCGATTTGGTTGCGCAAACCTTCTGGAAACTGCTGCATATAGCGGCTGTATTTGCCCAGCAACACTTTGCCGGCGATTTTCTGCCCCACTTTAATGCCATCGGCCGCCATTTCTGGACGTTTTGCCAGCATATCGGCAGTGACTTCAAATTTCTCCTCCATAATCGGCGCGGCGCCTTTTTCTTCTGCCAGTTGCACGCCCACGTTCCAGCCTTCTTCGGCCATTACACGCGTTACTTCATCGGTAAATTTAATCGATTCCTCTTCACCATATTTCATTTTCATCATGGTAAAGGTGGAGCCTAACCCTAAATAACCCATGCCGTGACGGCGTTTGCGGGCAATTTCGTCACGCTGTTGTTGTAACGGCAGGCCGTTAATTTCCACCACGTTATCTAGCATGCGGGTGAATACCCCTACCACTTGGCGATATTCTGCCCAATCAAAGCTGGCTTCATCGGTAAATGGTTTGCGTACAAATTTAGTCAGGTTAACTGAACCTAATAAGCACGCGCCGTAAGGCGGTAGTGGTTGCTCACCACATGGATTCGTCGCACGGATATTTTCGCAAAACCAGTTATTGTTCATTTCGTTGACGCGGTCAATCAAAATAAACCCCGGCTCAGCAAAGTCGTAGGTGCTACTCATAATCACATCCCACAGGCGGCGTGCTTTAATGGTTTTATACACACGGCAAGCCACTTTTCCAGCATCTACGCCGTCTTGTTTGGTCAGGTATTTGCCTTTTACTGGCCACTCGCGCCACACTACTTGCGTCATGTCATTCACGTTCAGGCCATCGACAATGGCTTCTTTTTCTGTGACGGGGAAAGCTAGTTTCCATTCAGAATCGGCTTTTACCGCTTCCATAAATTCTTTGGTGATGAGGCAAGAAAGATTAAATTGGCGTAAACGACCGTTTTCACGTTTGGCTTTAATAAAATCTGTCACATCTGGGTGGCTAATATCAAATGTAGCCATTTGCGCGCCACGACGGCCGCCAGCGCTAGAAACGGTAAAACACATTTTGTCGTAGATATCCATAAAACTAAGTGGACCGCTGGTGTAGGCGCCAGCACCCGCCACAAATGCGCCTTTTGGACGCAATGTAGAAAACTCGTAACCAATGCCGCAGCCTGCTTTAAGCGTTAAGCCAGCTTCGTGCACTTTGTTTAAAATATTGTCCATGCTGTCTTCTACCACGCCAGACACGGTGCAGTTAATGGTAGAAGTGGCAGGCTTGTGCTGCAACGCGCCCGCGTTAGAAGTAATGCGGCCAGCAGGAATTGCGCCGCGACGTAGCGCCCATAGAAACTTTTCATGCCATTCATGACGTTTTTCTTGTACTTCAACGTCGGCCAAGGCGCGTGCTACACGCGAATAAGAGTCATCTATATTTTGATCAATATGGTCGCCATTTTTTGCTTTGAGTCGATATTTTTTATCCCAAATATCCAGCGACACCGATTGAATTGGAATGTCAATCGCTGCGTTTTCTGACACCAGGTTCTCTGATAATTTGTTTGCTGGTTCAACGACTTTTAGCATGGCTTACTCCCTTAATTTTTTATTTAATCTGTGTTATTCACAGAAAAATCAACGAAACTACTTAACTCTTTGATTTAACTAATTAAGCATTTATCTTAACAACTTTTTGATGCAAAATAATCTGCTTAAACACAATATGTTGTGCACTGGATGCAAATTTATGCCTTTATTTTGTGTTCGTCAACCTTAAATTTGCATACATTTTTGCACCATTTTGGTGAGTTTTTTGCAAACACTAGGCCAGTATTTGGATTGAGTTGGGGTGAGCGTTTACTGACTTACTTGAATAATAATAAAAATAAATCAGTCGCATAAAAAGTGAGTCTGTGCGTACAAACACAAAGCGTCAGAACATCACGCTTAAATTATGAGAAAATACAGTATGAATCGCTTTGTATATTCCTTATTGCTGTACATCGTACTACCGTTTGTGCCGCTTAAATTATGGTGGCGCGGCGTAAAACAACCTGCTTACTGCAAGCATTGGTATGAGCGATTTGGCTTTTATACTAGCGATTTTTACTCAAAAAAAAGTGTTAAGTCTGTTATTTGGCTGCACTGCGTTTCGGTGGGCGAAACCCGCGCGGCACAACCGCTAATTAAAGCCTTACAAACGCAATATCCTGACCATCAAATCTTAATTTCACACACCACGCCGACAGGGCGCGAAACCAGCGAACAGCTGTTTGGCGATAGCGTACAGCGCGTTTATTTACCTTACGATTTGCCATTTGCCGTACAGCGTTTTTTAAAACATTTTAAGCCCAAAATTGGCTTGTTAATGGAAACCGAATTGTGGTTTAACTTAATTGCCGCCTGCAAAAAAAGTGATGTCCCATTATTGTTACTCAATGCGCGCCTTTCAGAAAAATCGGCCAAGGGTTATGGCAAATTGGGTTATTTGCTAACACAAGGCTTACAAAGTTTAAACGCGATTGCCGCGCAAACCGAAGCAGATGCTGCGCGCTTACAATTACTGGGTGCAGTGAATGTGAGCGTTTGTGGCAATTTAAAATTTGATGTGAAACCGCCAGCAGATGCCATAGAGCAAGGGTTAAAACTGCGAAAATTATTAGCTGAGCGAATGGTATTTTTAGCCGCCAGCACGCGCGAAGGCGAAGAGGCTTTAATATTAGAAGCGATAAAAGATTTAAAATTATTAACAATCATCGTACCGCGCCACCCACAACGGTTTAACGCGGTAGAGAGAATGATTAAAGACGCGGGGCTGAAATATGTGCGGCGTAGCCAGTTAACATCAGCAATCAGTAGTGACACACAAATCATTTTGGGCGATAGCATGGGAGAATTATTTACTTATTATGCCGCCTGCGATTTCACTTTTGTAGGCGGCAGTTTGTTAGCGTTTGGTGGGCAAAATTTAATTGAAGCGGCTAGCATGGGCAAGCCAATTTTAATTGGTCAATATACGTATAACTTTGCACAAGCCACCAAAAACGCGCTAAAAGCGGGTGCGGCCATACAAGTTAACAGTGTTGCCCAATTGCGCGAAATAATTGAACATTTGTGCCTGCACAGCGAGAAAAGAACCCAAATGCAACAAGCCAGTTTATATTTTAGCCAGAGCGCCAGCGGCGCAACTGTGTGCATGATGCAGCTTATTGCTGCGCACTTAACCCCATAATTGCATCAAAAAAGTGGTTAAGTTTTTAAAATAGCTTTTAGCAAAAACCATTTTGCAGGCGCTAATTTATTGATCTTTTGAATAAGCGCTTGTGAATAAACGCTTTTGCAGATTCAAATTGACTGGCGCTAAATCTGCTGTGATTCAAACTAATCATCACAAAATAACTATCGAATCAGTTGAGAAACGGCTTTAAATGCTGAATGTTGCGCGTGACTTAACCATTCAAATAACACAGATTCTGTATTGGTGATGATACAGCCCGCGTCACGCATACGCGCGATGGCATTGCTTTTATTGCTCAAATTGCGCGAGATAATGGCGTCTTCTACTACAAAAATCTGTTTATCCATTTTCTTTAGGGCTAAAGCGGTTTGCAGCACACAAATATGCGCTTCCATACCAGTTAATATCATTTGCGATTGGTCGCGATGTAATTGCTGGTTAAATTTAGCCGTGCCAGTTGCTGAAAAAACAGTTTTTTCTATCGGCTTAGTAGCATGCATATGCTGTTTGAGTTCTGGCAATGTTGCGCCCAAGCCTTGTGGATATTGCTCTGTGACAATGGTGCTTACAGCGAGTATATTGGCCGCTTGTATGAGTACAGCACAATTTTTAATTGCTACTTGCATCGCATCTGGCTGCATGGCGCTCATCAGCTTGGTCTGCATATCGATAATGATTAACTGACTAAGCTCGGCTTTGACAAGGTTATACGTCGTATTCATGTTATTTTGCCATCACTAATTGTTGGTTAATCTCTTGCAAATCCTGCTCTGCCACCAAGCCTGTTGCCGATTTTAAGCGAATGATATTCACCAGATAATTATAGCGCGCTTGCAATAAATCGCGCTTGGCAGAAAACAATTGCTGTTGCGCATTTAATACATCCACACTGATTCGTACGCCTACTTCATAACCCAGCTTGGTAGAATCGAGCTGGCTTTGACTGCTGATTAAAGCTTGTTCTAACGCCTTAATTTGGGCAATGTTGGTGCTTAAATTTAAATACGCACGCTGGGTTTCTAAATCGGTTTGACGCCGCGCAATATCGACATCGTCCTGCGCTTTTTGTTTATTTAAGCCAGCTTGTCTAGCGCGCGAGCTAATAGCACCACCTTGATACAACGGAATCTGCAATTCAAGCCCTAACACTGCATTTTTAAAGCGGTTACTATCGGTGTTAATACCGCCATTGGCATAGTTATCGGTGTAGTTAGCCACCGCGTCTAATGTTGGCAAATGCCCTGCGTTAGCAAACTGCAGCGCCTGTTCGGCAAGCTGCAGCGCATCTTGCTGAATTTGAATATTCAGGTTATTTGCGCTAGCAAGTTGCTGCCATTCTTGCATGTTTCTTGTCAGTTGATTCACCTGAATATCGGCTCTAACCGTTGCCAATTGTTGCGGTAGCTCGCCAGTAATCGATTCTATGGTGTGTTTGGTGATGGAATGCTCATTAATGGCTGCAATTTCTTGCGCCAGAATCAAATCGTAACGTGCTTGCGCTTCGTTTACATCGGTAATCGTGGCTGTGCCCACCTCAAAATTGGCATTTGCTTGTTCAAGCTGGCTGATGATTGCCTGTTTTTGTGCATTGATGAGCTCAATTCTATCTTGCGCCAGCAGCACATTAAAATACGCCTCAGTAGTGCGCAAAATCAAATTTTGCTGGGTCAGCAGCAGCTGTTTATTGGCTTGGCTCACTTGCGTTTCAGATTGCTCAATCTGTAGCAGATTTTGCTTGCGGAAAATAGGTTGACGCGCCTGTATGCCAAAGCTGCGCTGCTCAAACTTTTCTACCCCGCTTTGCTGATTTTGCAAAGTAATCAACGGGTTGCTTGGGTTTGGCCGTGCAGCGCCGGTAAAGGCAAAATCTTGGTTATTGGTATTGGCACCTGCCACAAAATTCACAGTGGGCCTATATAACGCTTTGCCTTGCTCAATAATTTCTTGCGCTGCGCCATTACTGCTGAGTGCCGAAGCCAATACTGGATCGCGCGCTAATGCCTGTTGATAAATATCCAGCAAGTTTAATTTTTTATCCTGCGCGTTTAAGCCTGCGGGCAAACACGCCAGCCAAAAAATGATGCCAATTGAAAACGACTTAATGGACATATCAAAACTCAAAATTTGATACTTTTGGACCGTTAACTAATTCAGGAATATAGGTTTCAAACAATACATCTTGTTTAAAAACCGTATCTGATAAGCGTTGAATTAAAGTTGCCTGCATGGCAGGGCCGGTGCCTAATACAACGAATAGTTTGCCACCGTTTGCAAGCTGGTAACGCACTTTAATTGGCTCTATCGATGCCGAGGCAGTATAAACAATCAAATCAAATGGTGATTGATTTGGCAATCCATTTGCACCATCGGCAACCATTAATGTCACATTTTGAATGTTTTCTTGGGTTAAGTTTTCGGCTGCTTTTGCACTTATTTCGGCGTTAATATCAACAGAAATAACCTGCTTTGCCAAGCCTGCCAATAGCGCTGCCATGTAACCGCTGCCTGTTCCAATATGCAACACATGATGCGCTTTATCTACGCTTAAGGCCTGCAAAATGCGGCCTTCTAATTTTGGGCTAAGCATGGTTTGCCCTGATGCAACATCTCGGCCGATGGGGATTTCAATATCGGCAAACGCCAAGCCTTGATATTCAGTTGGCACAAAATGTTCGCGCGGTATTTGATTCAACAATGCGAGCACCACAGGGTCCAATACTTCCCATGTGCGTATTTGTTGTTCGATCATGTTAAATCGTGCAATTTCGCGCGGCATATTTGTTTCGGCAATTGGGTGCTGTTGGTTTAAGCCAAATACTTTATTTTCTGGTGATAAAGATGCTGTTTGTATCATATTCATACTTTCATTTATTTAAGCTTAATTATAGCTTAAGTATTCAAGGCGTTTCAGGCACTTTTACCCTAAACCAAGCCGGCAAAAATAGCATGGTTAGAATGATTGCTATTGTTAATATTGCTGTTGCTGTTAGCCCAATCGCCCTAAAAGCACTGTAGCGTTGATTCAACAATCGCTTACCAAGTCGGCAAACTCTGCAACTTGTCTTGGTCAATTTGATGCATCAGAATCACCGAATTTCGCATAATCATGCCCGATAAACAATGCTGCCCAGCATGACTACAAATCCAAACGGCTGGTTGAATACTGGTTAAATATTCGTAACGCAATTGTGACTGCAATTAATCCTAATGGTGCGGTGGGTAACAGCAAAATTAAGCGCGATAAAAATAGCGCACGCGCTGCATACCTCATTTATGTAAGTAGTTGTTGACGCGTTAACTCGGTTTTTGGTTTTGGTGGCAGATTAAAATGATCAACTTAACAGCGTTAACTTAGCAGCGTTAATCTACCTTGTTAACACCTAATCAATGAATATTGCGTGAAATTACTTTAGGTTAAATAAATCCAGCTTGTACCAAAGTGAGCGTTCGCTAATTTCTAGTAACTTAGCCGCCTTGGCTTTATTACCATGGCTAACACTCAGTGCATCTGCAATTAGTTTTTTTTCAATTTGCGCAGTCATTTTAGGAATAGAAAAAAGCTGCTCTGCAAAAAATGGTGGTTCAAGCGCTGTAAAACTGCTGGTAGCCGTTTGTATTGACCACATATCGGCAGGCAAGTGTTGCGGCAAAATGGTTTGCTTGGCCGCCAAAATAGTCGCGCGTTCTAATATGTTTTCAAGCTCTCGCACATTGCCTGGCCAGGCATAATGTTGTAACTGATCAAGCGCTGCATCCGAAATTTTCGTGCCACTTTTCATTAAAAAATGCTGTGTTAATCGCTGAATATCCTCTACACGTTCACGCAAAGGTGGGGTGTTTAATTGAAAAACATTCAGCCTATAATACAAATCTTCTCGCAGTTTGCCATCTTTAACTGCTTGTAGTGGATCACAATTAGTGGCTGCAATCACACGCACATCCAAAGTTAACGATTTATTACTGCCAATTTTTTCAACCACGCCCTCTTGTAGCACACGCAATAGTTTGGCTTGTAGCTGAATGGGCATTTCTGATATTTCATCCAAAAAAAGTGTACCACCATCGGCGAGCTCGAATTTACCGATGCGCTCTTTTACAGCACCTGTAAACGCGCCTTTTTCATGACCAAATAATTCAGATTCTAAAATTTCCGCAGGAATGGCTGCGCAATTGATTGCCACAAATAAGCCATTTTTGCGTAAAGATCCCGCATGAATGGCTTTTGCCACCAACTCTTTACCTGTGCCCGTTTCGCCAGTAATTAACACCGTGGTTTTTTCTGGTGCAACTTGTTGAATAAGCTGTTTTAACGCCAACATTGGCGCGCTACTACCAATAAAATTGCTATCTATCAACCCTGCATGGTTATCTGCCTTTAAATAGCTATTTTCTAACTGCAAGCGCCTTGTACTTAACGCTTTTGCAATGGCAATTTCCAATGTTTCTAAATCAAAAGGGCGCAAAATATAATCACTGGCGCCCAGTTTCATGGCCTCTACCGCAGTTTTTATTTCGCCAAGTGCTGTCACCATAATAAATGGTAGCGTCTCATTATCTTGGCGAATCGCTTTGAGTAATGCCAACCCATTCATGCTCGGCATGTGTAAATCACTTACAACTAAATCGATGTGTTGGGCTTTAATTTTTGCTAGCGCCTCGTTGCCATCTGCCGCCAGTATTGGTTTGTAGCCAGCTTGACGTAAGCTAATTTCCAACAAGCGACGCATGTTGGGTTCGTCGTCTACGGCTAAAATGCTGCATTGTTTTTGCATGGGCTAAATAATGGCTCTATGAGTGGGTAATGAGATTGTAAACTGTGCGCCGCCGAATTGGCTGGTACTGTAGCGAATATCGCCACCATGCGCCTGCACAATTTGCCGCACTACTGCCAAACCTAAGCCAACACCGCCTGCGCGCTGCGTGAAAAATGGCTCAAAAATATACGCCTGATTTTCATCACTAATGCCTGGCCCATCATCGGCCACCTGTATTTCGGCAATATCAAGATATTGCCGCAAACTAATCATTACTTTGCCATTAGTGGGTAAAATTTGAATGGCATTTAACACAATATTCATCATCACTTGCGTGATTTGGTCGTGATCAACTTCTGCTGTAACAGGTGCTGATAATACTAAATTGAGCGCGATATTTTTAGCTTGTGCTTGAACACGTAACATGCCAACAATTTGGGTCATTAGGCCAGTCAAATCAACCGCCACGAAATGCGGCAGACGTGGGCGGGCAGAATCAATGAGCGTAGAAACCAATCTATTAAGTCGTTCTGTTTCAGAAATAATAAACCCCAGCACCTCTTTTCCATCTTTGCTCAACTTAGGTTCGCGCAATAATAAATCGGCCGATGAGCGCAATATACCCAGCGGCGTGCGCACTTCATGGCTCATGGCTGCGGCCATTTCACCCACCACGGCTAGCTTGGCCGCACGGGTTAAATTCGCCTGCATCTTAGTTAAATCTTGCATTAAATCTTCAAACGCAATCGCCAGCTCTTGCACCTCTGGCGGCCCAGTTTTGGGCGTTTCTGCCAATTGCTCTTGCTTAAAGCTGCGCACAAATAGCGTTAATTTAGCCAGCGGCTGGGTAATGGCTTGTGCGATGGGTGTAACTAAAAAAGTGGCAAATAGCAGGGTGCTGGCTAACAGTGCCAAGAAAATATAGCCTAAGCGGTGTACAGGCTCTACCGCTAACGAGTGCAGCTTTTCTACCCGCACCTGCCAAGTAGGTGCATCCGCTTGAATCTTAAATTCGCTTTCAACATGAATTTCATAACCCGTGCTTTCATTCCAATGGGTACTTGCTGCCAGCGCGCTACCTTGCTCGCCTAATAATGCAACAGTTGATGGTTTTTGCACCGCTGAATTGAGCAGATTTTGTATTTGCAGCCAATTAAACTCAGCGACTAATCGCCCAATGACCTGATCAGAACTGGGCTCTTTAATCTCTTGCGAAATCGCCAGCACATCTTGCTGGATAATTGAATAGGTTATTTTTTTACTACCAATAGCGCTAGTAAACCAAGCTATTGGTATTGGTGTCATTTGATTGATTTGCTGCGGATGACTAGACGCAATGACTTTATTTTGACGATTAAGCACATATATCGTGCGATAAACATCACCATAACTGAGTTGTAATTCGCGCAAAAACGTTGATAATCGTTTATCGACATCGTCAATTTGCAACTCTTGCATAATTGCCAACTCACTCCAAGAGGCCACATTTTGGGTGCGCTCAAACATCATGTGCGACACACTATTGGCAACGGTTTGACTTAAAGTTTGTAAATCGTGGGTGATTTCTTTTTTTAATGCGTTTCTGGCCTGATAGAAACTTAAAAAACTCACCAGCATAGCCGGTAACAAGCCTGCTATTAAGAAGGCCAATAATAATAATTGACGAATCGTTAGGCGTTTAATCAAGTGATTTTTAAGGCTGATATTGAGCCGTTATGAGACAATCACGACTATCAAAATAGCGCCGCCAATACACTGCGGCTTTGGAACGAATCATGCGTAATTGTTTTGTTTTCATCATTGCCAGTCTAGTGCTATCCACATTGCTATGCAAGCCTATACAAGCAGAAGAAAATAGCAGTTGGATTGATGGTTTTCAGCTAGGCGGTTACAGCAGCGCGGGCATTATTTTGCATAGAGATCAAGAAGCAGAAGCCGCAGTAAATGAAGTGAGCTTGCTATTAACCTGGACGGGCGAAGGACGCTTGAGTTTTTTTAGTGAGCTAGAGCTAGAACGACCGCTGGCGTGGAATGATGATGAAAACTTTTCGCGCAAAGAAGGGCATTTTGATTTAGAGCGATTTTATGTTGATTATAATTTATCTGAACAAGTTAATTTTCGTGCGGGTCGCTTTTTAACGCCTAATAGTCGTTGGAACTTATTGCACGCGCCGCCGCTAGTGTGGACGACCTCGCGGCCACTGGCGACCACGCAGCTTTTTCCCACCGCCACAAACGGCATTATGCTGCATGGCGCCATTCCATTCAAAAACAGCGCTTTTGAATATAAACTATTTGGAGAATTATTAGAAGACCAAGAGCAAGACGCTGAAGAGCAACAGTTTGAACATGTGCGCGGATTACGCCTGAGTGTAAAAAATCAATCTGATATCGGCATATCCTTATTATCTTTTCGCGAAAAAGGGCTTAATGCTGCCAGCTACCGCATGTTGGGTTTAGATGCAGTAACAACCATCCAAAATATTGAAATTAGCGCAGAAGCTTTTCAACGATTTAATACCAACAACCGAGATGGTGGCAGCGGTGCTTATTTGCAAACAGCAGTACCGCTTAATCGTTTGGGCTTGCCAGATTGGTATTGGATTACACGGCTTGAAACCTTGCAACGCCCGAATGAAAATACCAGCGAACGTTGGTTAATAGGCGCCACATGGCGGGTTAAGCCAACGCAATTATTCAAACTAGAATTTACTGGCGGCAGTGCGGGCTTGCCAGAATCGCCGCGTGGATTTAGCGCTTCTTTTGCGCTGTTTTTTTAATGCTTAAATTGTTGCATAAACTGCGGATGCGTCAAATGCTGATAGCCGGCCTGTTGCTGAGTGGTTTGCCGCTGGCACAAGCAGAAAGCAATGCACCGGTTATCGCGATTATTGTGAATAACGCTACGCAAAAAATAAATACCCATGCATTAGGGTTAAGTGAATTAAGCCTGATTTACTGGCGCAAACAGCTGTATTGGTCAAAGGGGCAGCGCATTAAACCCGTTAATTTAAACGCAGAACATGCGTTAAGGCAGCAATTTTCACAAGCGGTCTTGGGAAGCTTGCCTAAAAAACAAATTGATTACTGGAACGGCCAATATTTTAACGGCATATTGCCGCCTTATTCTGTTCATTCAGAAGAAGCTGTGTTGCGTTACGTTGCCCAAACTGATGGTGCGATTGGTTATGTAGAGGCCTGCCATGTGGATAGCCGTGTTAAAGCAGTGCTGTGGATAATTGATCATCAAATCAGCAACCTTGCGCCTGCCGATAAACAATGCCAGAACTAATCAAACGAATTTAATTTGCCACTATTTTTTAGAAATAATGATTAAGCCTGCCAAAATTAACACCGCGCCAATGGCTATTCGCCAAGTAATCGCTTCTTTTAAAAGCCACCAAGCCAGCAATATAGCGACAATAACGCTGGCTTTGTCGATTAAGGCAACAGTTGCTACGTCACCCACTTTTAGCGCTTTGTAATAAAAAATCCAAGAACAAGCCGTGGTAATGCCTGATAAACCTAGCCACACATAATTCATTTTTTGTACTAATTTAAATTCACTAAGGTTTACCGCAAATAAAGCAAATAGCATGATTAGCCCACAGACAAACAGTGTGCGAATGGTTAAACCCATTTCAGCAGAAATGCCTGCTAAGCCTTGTTTGGCGACAACAGAAGTAAAGCCAGCAAAAACAGCCGAAATTGCTGCAAATAATATCCAATCTTGCATACTTAACCTCACTTATGGGTGAATTTTTGCCAACTGTTGGTTCAGCATATCCAGCTTTTGTTCTAATAACTCAATACGTCCATCAACGCCATGAATAGCCATTTCGGCACGAACATTCACTTCGTGATCGATTTCTGCATCTAACCTGTCGCGCGCACTTTGGCGATTTTGTGACATCATAATGATAGGTGCTTGAACGGCAGCCAGCATGGATAGTATTAAGTTAAGAAATACATAAGGATAAGGATCAAAAGCCCGATGGCTAGGGCCGAGTATTTCTGTATTGATAAAAGCCCATATCAGTAAGCTCAGCGAAAACATCATAATAAAAGACCATGAGCCAGCAACGCGCGCAACGTTATCAGCCGCGCGATGGCCGAAAGTGCGCTGTTTAACATACTCTTGGTTAACGTTTCTGATGTCGCTATTTTGTTGCAGATAATCTTCAATCTGATGGCGTTCACTTGTTGAAAGCTCAGCCCAGCTTTTCTCAGAAAGCTTTTTAACTAATTTTGCTGGTTTTTCCATCGCTCACCTTTAAACACGTACAGGTGTTGATTTTACATAATTTTGATAGCTTTCATAGCACAGCACCCACAGCGAATACACGGTAATTCTGCCCCAAAAATCGACCATTACGATGGTGTCTGGCGTATTACTAATTTGATTAAAATAAGCCATTAATAAAAATAAAGGTATATTGAAACAGGTAGCCAGCAATACCATATTTTTTAGCGGCTTTATCGGTGAAATGTATCGCACGTATAAAGAAAATCCAATAAACCACATTGAATACACAGTAAACCTGCCCCAAAAATCAATAAAAACGGCGGATTTAGGATTGGTACTTAACACATGTAAATTGGCCAAAACTAAAAACACTGCAGTATTAGATACTACTAACATGCCCATTAAATAATTGAGCGCCTTATGATTTTGTTGTTTCATTTCATTCCTAATATTATTGACCATTTTTTGTGCGGCACGATGTAGCTTGATCACGTGCAAGTATGCTGATAAGCACTTTAAAATTTGTATTGCCCATCAAGACTTAACGCTATTGATGACACAATTTTCTATTTTTTAGGCTGACTTAACAGCATTCCTGTCAGCACGTTATCGCACTTAATATAATGATGATATAAGCCAGCCAGCGCATAAACGCCCATCATTAGCAGCAACATTATCCAACTCATTAACCCATGCAAGATAACGATTGGTTCTTTGTAAAGGGCAGCGTTGTGATTGAACATTATTTTCCTTACTTAAAACGCAATTCAGTTTTTAAATGACTTATTTGGCGACTGGCTGCTTGATTGCACTGGCCTTAATATCTAAATTTTGCATCAGTACATTTTTTTTGGCTTCACACATATTGGCATCCATCTCAAACGCCACTAGTAAGCTACAAAATAAGTCGTCATGGCTTAATGGGTAATCTTTGTATGGCAAAAGTTGAGATTTCGTATAGTCGAAATGCTTTCCCATCCACATAATGGCTGGCACATGGGTTTGCTCTTTAGGGGCAATCATGTATGGCGCGGCATGCAGATAAAACCCATGCTCGCCTAACGATTCGCCATGATCACTCACATAGAGCATCGATGTAGCAAAAGTATTGTCATATTTTTTCAGTAAATCAATCACATTCGATAAAAAATAATCGGTATACAAAATCGCATTATCGTAGCCATTATCAATTTCTTGTTGGGTACAATTTTGTAGCTCGCCCGTCATGCAAACGGGTTTAAAACGCTCGAATTCCTTTGGGTATCTTCTGTAATATTCTGGCCCGTGGTTACCCATTTGATGCAGCACAATTAAAATATCTTTGCCACGTCTGGCTTGAATAAATTGATCCAAGCCACTTAACATGCCAATATCTCGACATTCGCCCTCACAATTTGGGTTAAGTGTTGGGCTTTTAAAATTTTCATATTTCAAACGCGTTGCCACGCCTTTAGAGTCAGAATTATTATCGCGCCATAAAATTTGTACGCCATGATCAGAAAGCACATCTAACGCGTTTTCTTGATTTAACGCGGCTTCTTTACTGTACTTGTCACGCCCTAATGCTGAGAACATACAAGGCACAGAAACACTGGTAGAAGTACCGCAAGAGCTAACATTGCTTAAGCTCACCACATCTTGCTTGGCCAGCAAAGGGTTGGTTTCTCGCTGATAGCCGTTAAGCGAAAATCGATCGGCGCGCGCTGTTTCTCCCACCACTAAAATCATCAGTTCAGTTTTTGATGTTGGCCCCACCTGTACCGCATCTTGTGCAATCATTTTAAGTGCTACTGGCTTTGCTATTTGAATTTGTTGGCTTATATACTTAACCGCAGAATAGGCGGTATAAGTAGGATTTGCATAAAAGCGGGTGATTTTATGTTCGCGAATAAAAGTGGTATAACCTGCAGTAAATGGCGCAATTACTAGCACCATTAATACAATCATCACGCCTAGCCAACGTAATTTTGATTGTAATTCGATGCGCAAACGCGCAGGTTTTGGGCAATATTGAATGATTAAGTATGCAGGAATAATACCGAATAATAATGTTCTCACGGCTAAACTTAGGCTTAATAATCCCGCAAACTCTTGTGGGTTGGTTTGCAGGATATTGTCTATCATCACAATATCGACAATGACGCCAAATTGATCCATATAATAGGCTGCTTGCGAGGCCACCACCAAAAATAGCGCTAATATCCAGCGCGTTGCCCTGCCGTAGCAAATACACAAAAAGAACATAGTGGTTAAAACGCTAAAAAATATCACCAGCGATAACAAAAAAGGTAAGTGACTGAAACTAAGTGGGTAAATTTCTAAAATTCGGCTAAATAGCGACCAATTGCCTGTTAGCATCACAAACGCGGTCACCCATAAAATGGTACGGCTTTGGTTTTTTGTGCCAAACAGCAACATACTTAACGGTGATAGTCGATTGATTATGTCAGCCATTTAGTGACTTTCTTTTAATTGTTGAATAAATAATAGTGGTTGGCAGACAACACAAACAGCCCAAACCACCCAAGCGCTCCACAAGTTGTGCGATAAGAAATGTTCGCCACGCATCATTTGCGCCCAACCCATCACAAAGCCTAACATGACCGAAAACATCAATACCATTTGTGCAAATTTGGGATTGACATCTCGAAACCCGAAATAAAATGCCATCAACGCAAAACCGCCACTGGCATGGCCGCCAGGGAAGCAATTACCCATTTCTGCACCCTCTGGCAATGTATCGAATAATTGTAGATACGCTAAATTGCCGCCGTATTGTATGAGGTCGCTAGGGCAACCGTGTATGCTGTAATGCTTCAGTAGCGAAACCAAGCTTGTGCTCACCAGCATAATGACAAAAACCCATAATAATCGCTGACGATAAGGCTTTAAAGGCTTGAATATATTGCCGATAATACTGGCCAGCAGAGTGCTAATTGCTACCAAAATCAAGGCGTATTTCAATCCGGTATGCAGAACTTTTTCTAAAAACCAATCATGCTTCAGATTAAAGTGTTGATTTTCTGAATTAAAGTAAGGCCTAATTAAGCGCTCATCTAAGCCTGTTTTTGGATAAATCATCATTAAAAATAGCGCGCAAACGAATAAAAAAACCAGTTGCCAAACCCAACTTTTATGAATATTTCGCCATAAAAGCATTAATAAGCAGCCTTTTTAATGCTTGCTGGCTTAGCAAAATGCGTTAAATCTTGCATGATTTGCATGCTCACTTTTTGTTTTTTCTGCATTATTTGGTGCGCCTTTGCAGCGGATACACTTTTATCGTCTGCCGTAGTCACGAGTAGTTTAAATAGATTGTTGTTGTTCACTGGATACACAATTTTTACTTCACTGTCCACATAGGCAAGCCTGTCCCAATCAGCAATGTAGGCGTAGTCGCGAGTTTCATCGCCGAATAGATCAATGCCTATGCTGTAATCACTTTTAGGATTGGTCACGCCCAGCATTGGCATTAAAGTGGGCACAATGTCCGCGTGGCTGGTCATCGCTTCAATTACCGCTGCTGGCTTATTTGGCGCATAAATAACCAGCGGTGTGCGTATTTGTTCATTTACAAACGTAGAGTTGTGTCCCCAAAAGCCGTGCTCCATAAATTCTTCGCCATGGTCGCCCACCAAAATCACAATGGTGTTATCCAGCAACTGATGTTGTTTTAAATAATCAAATACGCGCCCAAATTGGCTATCTAAATGATGTACTGCATTAATGTAACGATTTTTAATCGGCACAATGTCAGTTCTAAGTGCTTTTTTACTTAAGCTGGCATAGTTCAAATCATCGCGATATGGCTTGGCAATGACGCTTTCTGGCGGAAAGTAATAACGCGCATGGGGCGACTCAAAAAACATAAAGGTAAAGAACGGTTTGTTAACATCGCGTTGATCAATAAACGATAATAAATCACCCACATTTTGCTGATCATTTTGCCAACCTGGATTTTTATTGCCTTGTGCATCATGCATTTCTTTTGTCGGAATTTGCGCAAAAATGGTTTTATCAAATTCTGGATAGCTAAATAGTCCGCTGGTATAAAACTGCATTTGATAGCCTTGGCTGCGCATCACATCCAAAATAGTTGCGCCACGCTGCTCTTGCAAAAACTGAAACCAGTAGCTAGATGGCAAACCCATCATCATGCCAAACACGCCCGCCCGTGTGCCATTGCCTGTGCTGTAGTTTTTGGTAAACCGTGTGGACTGTTGCGCAAAATTCCATGTATTGGGCATCACGTGGGCGTTTAACATATCCGCGCGCCACGATTCAGAAACCAGCCACACAATGTTGTAAGGCTTAGTTGGCTTAACCGATTGAATGGGGTACAGCGGATAATGCAACTTGCCTTTGGCTTTTAAGCTGGATGAGCGCGTACCTTTGATGCCAATCGCTTTGAAAATGCTCCGCGCAGATACTGACTGATAAAATGGCACCATTTGTGCCACGCTAGATAATTGATGTTTAGTATGCATATCATAGGCGAATGTCATATGCACCGTCACGATTGTCAACAAACCGAATATCGCAGATTTCCAGCCAAAAGATTGTGCTAATGCAGGTTTTTGCTGCGCAAAATTTATTTGTGTAAATTGAACAGTTATCCATAATAACGCCGTTTGGAATAGTAAAAACCCCAGCGCAATGGCGGCAAAGCCCATATCACTGGAAGCGCTGCCGCCAAGTGATTCAATTCCGCCAGGCGTCATCACCAAATTAAGCACAAAGCCATTGATATACATGCCGTACAAAGCATATAACTTGGCATTTGCATAAAATAACAAGGTGGTAATTGCTGTTGTCGATATTGCAACTGCGTAAATAGTTTTTTGTGCAGCAGGTTTGCTTAACTGTGCATTGAGTAACTTTTTGCTTGCATGTGTTAGTACATAAGATGGTATTAAATAGAAACCTCCGTACATCACAAAGGTTATGCACAAGAATACAAAGTTAAATTGATTATCTGCATAAATTTCTTTAAATTCGATGGTGCTTGCCACCAAAAATAGCAGGAAAACATAAGTACAAAAAAAGTATAGCCGCAGTGTTTGGCTCAATTTCGTGATATTGGCTGGTGTCATGTAAGCAATCGCGTTCATAAATGACAAAGCTATATGCAACCTTGATGCCACTTTAAGAAAAACAACCTTAAGTGATTGTTTTGTATTAACAATACTATTAATTACGAGGGTTTATTAACTGGATATTGATAATAATGCTGCAAAAATCGTATGACTTAACACAATAAATCGTGCAAATTTTGCGTGTTTTAGCTTAGCTGTCTTGTAAGTAACTGAATGATTGACCTATTTTTATTGGCACCCTATTTGCTGCTGTTTGTGTGTGTCAATATTGAAAGATTCATATGCATTCACTTTCTACAGCACCACAAGCGATTTACCATGGTCAAACAGCTTATCAATTAAGAGAATTTGCAAAAACTAAACGGTATACCATGCAAGAAATTCACGCTTTTATTGTTCGGCAAAATCATACACACCGTCGCGAGGTAGAGCATTTTATACACGACGTATTTGCAGCGTGTTACGGGGCAAGTGTTAGCCACTTTATGCCTGTATTAATTGCTTTGCGCGATGCGGATGGTAATTTAATGGCGGCTTTTGGCATGCGTGATGCGGCACAAGGGCCGCTTTTTTTAGAGCAATATATTGAGCAGCCAATCGAACGTTTACTATCTGAGCAACTCCATCAAACTATTGTGCGCGATGACATTACAGAAATTGGCAATTTAGCCGTTGCTAACCCACGCAACGCAGGCATTTTAATTGCACATGTCATTCAACAAAGTTTAGCCATGCAAGTCAAATGGTGTGTGGCAACCGCACACCGCAGCCTGCAAAATGGCCTAATTAAAGGCGGACGCGATGTATTTGGCTTACACGCAGCAGATGTTTGCAAGCTACCAAAAGATGAGCAAGCACTTTGGGGCAGTTACTATGACAACCAACCGCAAATTATTGCTGTGCGCGGCATTGCGTACTTGCTAACTTATTATATTTATTAATTTATTTTTATTATGCTGCTAAATAGTATTCAACAAAATGCAGCGTTATTTCCGCACACGATTGCACTTAAAAATGATTTTATTGCTATAAATTACGCCGATTTAAGCAGCCAAATTGCACAACTAAGCGCGCATTTATCACGCATGATGGGCAATAAAACGCTTGCCTTAAATGTAGATAATCATCCCGCTTGGGTAGTGCTCGATTTAGCTGCAATTGAATCGCATATTCCGCTAGTGCCGCTGCCCAGTTTTTTTTCTAATACGCAATTACTGCATGCCATGCAAAACGCAGGTGCTGAGGCGATTATCACCGATAATGCCGATTACTTTCGCCAGCTATTGGGCGACTTAATCATCAACACACATGTTTTACGCGTGGCGCATCAAACGCTGACACTTTTCACATTAGCCATTGCACCTGTTGCTTTGCCTGCTGGCACTAGCAAAATCACCTACACATCAGGCACCACGGGCGATCCAAAAGGCGTTTGTCTGAGTGTAAGTGCGTTAGTTAACGTAGCAAATAGCATTAAAAATACAGTTGGTTTAAACCAAAGCAGCCAGCATTGCTGCGTATTGCCCTTGTCCACTTTGCTAGAAAATGTTGCAGGTGTGTACGCCGTGTTGCTAGCAGGTGGCACAATACACATATTGCCCAGCGCGCAAGTGGGCTTTAGCGGTAGCAGTTTAAATAGCCAAAAACTCTACATTGCTCTAGCAGATTGCCATGCAACTAGCGTGATACTCATACCTGAATTATTAAAAGCATTAATATTCAAATTAGAATCTGGCGCAAAAAAACTGTCCGCTTTGCGTTTTATTGCGGTAGGTGGCGCGCATGTTTCTACGCAATTATTGGCACGCGCGCAAAGCTTGGGCATGCCTGTGTTTGAAGGCTATGGCTTATCTGAAAGTGCATCCGTTATTGCTTTAAACACATCGACTGCCAATAAAATTGGTAGCGTAGGAAAGCCATTAGCGCATATTCAAATCAAGTTTTCTGCTGACCAAGAAATATTAGTCAAAGGCGCTAATTTTTTAGCTTACACCAACCAAGACTTAGCTTTTTCAACAGATGAATGGCTAGCTACAGGCGATATCGGCTATTGCGATAATGAGGGATTTTTATATATTAATGGTCGTAAAAAGCATATTTTTATTACCTCTTTTGGGCGCAATGTTTCGCCAGAGTGGGTAGAGCGCGAACTCACCAGCCAACCAACTATTGCGCAAGCTTGTCTTTTTGGTGAGGCAAAACCTTGGAACACGGCTGTGATTGTTGCAGCAGCTGATGCAACTTTTAAACAAATTAGGCAAGCCATTTTTGATGTAAATCAAACACTGCCCGACTACGCTCAAGTGAAAGAATTCGTTTTGGCTGATGCGCCATTTAGCATCAGTAATCAACAACTAACCCCTAATAACAGACTGAAGCGCGATGCTATTTGGCACATATATCAGCATCACATTAATGCGCTTTATCACGATTAATCAAAGGCAAGCTTAACCAAAGGATTGAACATGGCTTTTTATGACGATTTACTGCAAGCAACAGAAATTGAGCGCAAAATACTGTTAAGTTTGCCGCTAATTACGCAGGGTGCCAGCGGTAATATTACTTTGAAAACCTATGTTGCATTTTTAACAGAAGCATATCATCACGTTAAGCACACTGTACCTTTATTAATGGCCTGTGGCGCGCGTTTAAGTGAGCAATATGAATGGTTGCGGGTATCAATAGGTGAATATATTGAAGAAGAAATGGGCCATCAAGAATGGGTTTTAGATGACATTGCAGGCTGCGGCAGTCACGCAGAATTGGTGAGATATGGTAAACCATCGATGGCCACAGAAGTCATGGTGGCGTATGCTTACGATATGATTCACCGCGTTAACCCAATCGGATTTTTCGGCATGGTATTGGTGTTAGAGGGCACCAGTACGGCTGTGGCAACAGCGGCCGGTCAAAACATCATGAATAGCCTTCAACTAACGCCAAAATCGTTTAGCTATTTGTTGTCGCATGGCGCGCTAGATGTGGGTCATACCGATTTTTATGCTGGCATTGTCAATCAAATCACCAATAAAAACGATCAAGATTGTTTGATTCACAGCGCAAAGAGTTTTTATCAATTATATGGCAATATTTTTAGAGAAATTGAAGCGCGCACTATGTCGTGTATTTAATCAAAGGATGCAATATGCAGCTTAATAATAAACGTATTTTACTCACTGGTGCCACTGGCGGTATTGGTGAGTTGCTAGCCATAAATCTGGCAAAAAAAGGTGCTATCTTAGTACTTGTTGGGCGCAATCAAGCCAAACTCGATACGCTTAAAGCCAGTATTGAAGCGCTTGGCACAAGCGTTTACGCTATTCAAGCCGATTTAAGCGTACCAAATAGTGCCAGCACAATTGCAAGCCAAGCAAAGGCGTATTTAGGTGAAATTGATGTATTAATCAATAACGCTGGTGTGCTAGATTTTATTGAATTGCAAGACCAAACAGATGCGCGTATTGCAGAGATGATTCAAACCAATGTCACCGCACTTATTCAACTTACGCGCGCGGTATTGCCCAGCTTTCAAAGCAATAATCAAGGGCATTTTTTATTTGTGGGTTCTATTTTTGGCTCATTGGGCTTTCCACATTTTGCCACTTATTGCGCCAGCAAATTTGCCGTGCATGGCTTTTCACAAGCCTTAAGACGCGAGTTAGTAAATACGCAAATCGGCGTTACTTATATTGCCCCGCGTGGTATAAAAACAGAGATGAACGATGCCAATACTGTTGCCATGTGGGCAAAAACGGGCAATGCGATGGACAGCGCTGAAAAAGTCGCCAGCATTATTGTTCAAGCGCTAGAGAAAGAAAAACAGGAAGTATTTATTGGCCAGCCGCAATCTTTTTTTGCATGGCTAAATGGTGTATTGCCGCAGGCTGTGAATATTGGGCTTAAAAAACAAACAGCACTTGCTGTGCCATTTTTAAAAAAAACTTAATGCAATTAATGGGTTAAGTTTTATAAATTCTAGTGATAAGTTGTGTATTGATCAGTTAAATGTTTACAAATAAAGTACCGCAGGAAATACCGTTACCGCAAACACAAACACTAGCCACTCCATATTCCAGCGCTCTAGGTGGCCTGTAAAATGCAAGGTGAGCACACCAATAGCAAGCGCATAATAAAGTGCGATAAGAACCATAATTAAACCTGTGATGTATTGTTGTGAATCATTAATGATATTTATAACATTTTTTGCAAAAAATACCTAAATTTTTGTTGCACAATAAAGCCTTGCATCACGTGTGCAGTTAATCGCATTTCTTGCCTTTTTAAGTATTTTCGCGTACATTCCATGCATTGCTAGGGGTCTGATTTATTTGCTTTTATTTTTTAATTTAAAGCAAAATCAGTGAGAATCACCCTTTGAACCTGATGCGGGTAATGCCGCCGTAGGAAAGCAGGTATCACACTGCTTCTTATGTTATTCCTTTAAGGAGCACCAAATGAACGCCATCGATAAAAATCTCCAAAAAAATATTAAGCAAAATCTTGCCAAGTTTGACGGCGAAACCGCGCAAATTGACCCAGAAACCATTAAGCCGTTTGCTAAATCACGCAAAATTTATGTGCAAGGTTCACGTGCCGATATTCAAGTACCTTTCCGTGAAATTAGCTTAAGCGACACGCCATCTATGTTTGGCGCAGATACTAACGCGCCAGTGGTGGTGTATGACACCAGCGGCGCTTATACCGATTTAGACATCAAAATTGATATTCGTAACGGCTTAAATACCGTGCGTTCAAGCTGGATTGCTGAGCGTAACGACACCGAGCAATTAGACGGCCCAAGTTCAGAGTTTGGCCAACAACGTTTGGTAGACCCAGAACTACGCGCCATGCGTTTTAACCTAACGCGTAAGCCAATCCGCGCAAAAGTAGGCAAAAACGTCAGCCAAATGCATTACGCGCGCCAGGGCATTATTACGCCTGAGATGGAATATATCGCGATTCGTGAAAATCAACGCCGTGAGAATATGAGTGAGTTGCTACAAACCCAACATAAAGGCCAAGATTTTGGCGCGAATATTCCAAAAATGATTACGGCAGAATTTGTACGTAGTGAAGTAGCACTTGGTCGCGCGATTATTCCAGCCAATATTAACCACCCAGAAGTTGAGCCGATGATTATTGGCCGCAATTTCTTGGTGAAAATTAATGCGAATATTGGTAACTCTGCGTTAGGTTCTAGCATCACCGAAGAAGTTGAAAAAATGGTGTGGGCAACCCGTTGGGGTGCAGATAACGTGATGGATTTATCCACAGGTAAAAACATTCACGAAACGCGCGAGTGGATTATTCGTAACTCGCCAGTGCCAATTGGCACGGTGCCAATCTACCAAGCGCTAGAAAAAGTAAACGGTAAGGCTGAAGATTTAACTTGGGAAATTTTCCGCGATACCTTGATTGAGCAAGCGGAGCAAGGTGTGGATTACTTTACCATTCACGCAGGCGTGCGCTTGGCTTACATTCCAATGACGGCAAAACGCATGACAGGTATTGTGTCGCGCGGTGGCTCTATTATGGCGAAATGGTGTTTAGCGCATCATAAAGAATCATTCTTGTACGAGCATTTTGAAGACATCTGCGAAATTATGAAAGCGTACGATGTAAGCTTTTCACTCGGTGATGGTTTACGCCCAGGTTCAATTTATGATGCCAACGATGAAGCGCAATTTGCTGAATTAATAACATTGGGCGAGTTAACGCAAACTGCATGGAAGCACGATGTGCAAACCATGATTGAAGGCCCAGGCCATGTGCCGATGCATTTAATTAAAGAAAATATGGAGTTACAACTTGAGCATTGCGGCGAAGCGCCATTTTATACACTCGGACCTTTAACTACAGATATTGCACCGGGTTATGACCACATCACTTCTGGTATAGGTGCGGCGATGATTGGTTGGTATGGCTGTGCGATGCTTTGCTATGTAACGCCAAAAGAACACCTAGGCTTGCCAGATAAAGAAGATGTGCGAGTAGGCGTAATTACCTACAAAATTGCAGCGCACGCGGCTGACTTAGCAAAAGGCCACCCTGGCGCACAAATTCGCGACAATGCGTTAAGTAAAGCGCGCTTTGAATTCCGCTGGGAAGACCAATTTAACCTAGGCCTAGATCCAGAAAAAGCCAAAGAATTTCACGATGAAACATTGCCACAAGATGGCGCAAAACAAGCGCATTTCTGCTCAATGTGTGGCCCACATTTCTGCTCAATGAAAATTACGCAAGATGTACGTGATTACGCAGCGACTTTAGGTGTAAGTGAGCAAGAAGCGTTGAAACAAGGTATGCAAGAAAAGTCTATTGAGTTTGTGAAAAAAGGTAGCGAGGTTTACCAAAAGGTTTAACTACTTTTAGATATTTTGAACTAATAAAAGGCCCGATTTCAGCTGGCATTTTAGTTCGTGCTTTAGTTGGCTCATCAATTTAGATGAATCTGGTAACTAGAAAGTAGTTTTTGTTATTAATAGAGTAACAAGCGCTGGGGAAGTCACTCCTTTTGGAAACTCCATGTTCATAACTTCAAATTATATGGTTGGGTTAAGCTTTACAGTTTCAAGTATATTTCCACTGCCATCCAATACTGGAGCATTTTTGTAATCATAACCATTATAAAAATCGCTTATTAACTCCTCGAATCTGCCCGAGAAACCAACTGAGGTATGTTTATGATAAAGTCTCATTTCTCTTATAAGCGGATTTGCATTTGTACTTAAATCTAAGAGGCGCTTACATAACCAGCGAGCCACTATAACTTGTTTTGCTGCGTTAAAGGTATCATCTGCGCTAACTAAGTTTGTAATGTTATTCTTTACGTTCCCATGCCCATAAAAATTATGTCTAATCTGCCAAACATGATGTGCTATTAATTGAAGATTTTTTGACTCTGCTGGATATTGATTAGCAATATATTTTTTTACTTCAACTAGTTTGAAATTCTCGCCACATAGCACTTCACAGGCTTGATAAAATTGCATAAAAGCAGCATCAATTAAACCAGTGTATTGGTCTTCAAGACCTAGCAGAGTTAGACCATTAAGATAGTGCCTTAATGCAACCTTTTGGATATGGTTCAAAATCAAAAAGGAACTGAAATTATTGTTCAATCTATTTGAAGCGCTGTCTCGCTCATCGACCTCGAATGCCATTGCCCTACCAATTGATTTTCTGTTAGCTTGAAATGCTATGCCTTGCGCTGAACTTGTAGGAGCTATGACAAAATTTATTTCATTGCATGTGAGAGGGAAGTCTAGGCATAGGGATAAACTTTCTAGTTCATTTAATATTTCGTCAATAAAAATACGTACTGATTCATTACGGGTAAAAATTGAGGAGCTTTTTTGAATTACTAGTTCATTTGTGGGTGTTACCCAAGTTAAGTCAAAATAGCTTTTTAGCTTTTGATCTTCATATTGAAGGGTGCGACCATGCCTAATAGATTCTATCTTTTCATAGATAAAACCTATTGTTTGCTCCGCCATTAATGACGGAGTTATTTTTAGATATGCAACACCAAATACTTCAGATATTTCCCCGAAGAATTCAAGATTTGTCCAAATTTTCCATTCTCTAAAACTTATAACAGACATTGTTTAGTTATAGCCTCATCTAAATCAATTTGTCCCCCGTTTATGTAACGCGGGACCATAAATTCATTCTTATTACAGATAATCAGCCTAATCAATTAAATGCAAATTCTGTGACCTAATTCTACTTAATACTTGAGCTTTCTCGAACCCAAACGGCAAAGGCGTGCTCGGTCACTTCTCCCGAAGCAACATCTAATATCGTAAGCGTCGCATCCACTTGTGTGGCTGTAAGTTTTTTACCATTAAGCATTAAAAATAAACCAACCGCTAAAAATGCGGCGCGTTTATTGCCATCTGCAAACGGGTGATTTTTAGCTAAGCCAACTGCATACGCTGCGGTTAGGTCTGCAAAATCTGGCGCCTCGCGATTTGCAAGGCCATAGTTAGCCAAATTAGTCGCACGCGCTAATGCAGAATCTAGCAAGCCTTCATTGCGCAAGCCAGATAACCCACCGTGTAACGCAAGGCTTTCATCATGCAGCATGATGAGTAATTGCTTATCTATCCATTTCCACTGCATGCTTTATTTAGCCAATGCTTTGAAAGTATCGCGATACTCGCGCATAAACTCGCGCCCCATTTCTAGCTGCTCTTCAAAGCTTGGATCTTGCGGCGAAATGGTAATGCCGTTGGGCGTTTCGGTTACAAATACTGAGTCACCTTTTTCTAGTTTTAGTCTAGCTAATACCTCTTTAGGTAAAATTAGCCCGAGCGAATTACCAATTTGCGTTAATTTTAATGTTGCCATGTTGCACCTCATGATTAATGTTATAACAAACGTTATAATACACCCAAATTATAAATCTATGTGTAAGGCTTAATTTTGCTAAAATACTCCATTAACCAATGACATACATTCTATTTTGACCACGATTAAAATCATCAAAAAAACCAACGAAACAGCAACTGCCAGCAAAGCGCCTGTGCGCAGAGCAGACCCAGCCAAGCGCGACAGAACACAGGCGACGCCTAAACCTGTGGTTGGGGTAAGCGATACTCAATCAAGTTTAAAAGACAAAATGGATGCCCGTTTGAGCGGGATTGACGAGCACACAGACAAACCAAATAGCACGCGGCAGCGCAATCATCGATTTGACGGCAAAGCGCATGGTGCGCCTTTTGCACAGCCAGAGAGTGATAGCAAGCCCGACTACAACAAGCCTAACGAAAATCGTCCGCTGAGGAGTAGTTTGAGAGCGGAGCCTGACGGCCAACCCAAACAGCACAAACCAGCAGGTATTGATACGCGCATCACTCCACGTCCCGATAAAAACGAGCCGCAATATCGTCAAGCGCCACGTCGTGGTGGCAAAGTGCGCGATGGTTACGATGCAGTGGCCACGCCGCAGTATGGCACGGCGGCAAAAGCGGCTTACAAATCTTCACCTGTGAATGTAGAAATGCCGCGTCTTT
>JBKJRD010000095.1:0-70404 GCA_046594885.1 Methylotenera sp.
ATCGCTTTCAAACGATTTTGGCTGGCCAGTGGCATAATGTTCAATACGAAAATCTTTTAACGCTACTCTAAATGGCAACTCTTGCACCAAATAACCATCGCGCACACGCACAAAAGCCACGTTGTCACTCACACCTTCTGGCAAAGTCATATTGGCGCGAAATGATGGGTTGTTAGCGCTAAGACGGCTAATTGCTGGCACCTGACTTTCGGCAATATCTAAGGTTTCTATCTTTTTTTGCCCCAATAACTCTTGCACTTTAAAGGGTAAATTACCATCTAATAAACCACCAAAAAAAATAATCACCATGGCAACATGGGTAAAAATATAACCCAAGCGCTGATGCGTGCCAACTTTGGCGGCGATTAGTTCATCACCATTTTGCTGAGTATTAAGTTTAAATTTATAGTTTTGCGAGGTTAAATAATGCGTTAATTTTGCTTTGCTCTCTGCAATATTACCTTGCTGATTAAAGCTGGCTTGATGACTAAAAGCACGCAATGATTTTTCGGCCGCGTGCTCTCTAAAGGTTCTCCATTCGCGCACCATTGAAGGGCTATTCCGATAAATACACAAACTGGTTGAAATCACCAAAAATAATAAAATCAGCAAAAACCAAGTAGCGTGGTACACGTCATACAGGCCCAGCTTTTCAAAAAGCTCAAACCAAAATTGGCCAAACTTAATAATGTAATTGGCGTAAGGTTCGTTTTGCTTTAAAACCGTGCCAATAATCGATGCAATACCCAACACAGTCAGCGTGCTTACTGCAAAGCGCATCGAGCTAAATAGCTCATAAAAACGTTGTAATGTGGTGTTGGGTGATTTCAAGATGAAGACTTAACGTTAATTATCGCCAAGACGACGACATAAGCGTTTGAAAAAAAGAGTTAACCCTTACAAATGGGCAAAAAAGTGGACGTTTATACAATGTTGTGTTGAAAAAAGCATAGCGATTGGCTTTTTTCAACACGTCGATCAATTAACGCAAACCTTGCATGTAATCCGCAACTGCTTGCATTTCTGCTTCAGTCATTTTGCTCGCGATTAACATCATCATCGGCGCATTAGCGCGCTCGCCAGTACGAAAAGTTTTTAACTGCTGCAGCGTATAGTCTGCATGCTGACCCGCCAAACGTGGAAATTGTTTTGGTATGCCAGCGCCCTTTGCACCGTGGCAAGCAGCACAAGCCGGCACATTGGTTTTAGCAATGCCGCCGCGATATATTTTTTCGCCTAATGAGCCTTTACCATTGGTTTTAGCTTTTGCTAATGCTTGCGTTTGCCCTGCAAAATAAGTCGCCAAATGTTGCATATCTTCAGGGGTTAAGTTGGCCACCATGCCGCTCATTACCGCGTTTGCGCGCGTGCCTTCTTTAAAGTTTTTCAATTGTTTTAATAAATATTCTGGGTGCTGGCCCGCCAGCTTGGGGTTTAAACTAATCGCACTATTGCCATCTGCCCCGTGACAAGCTGCGCAGACAGTCTCAACAATTTTCTTTCTGCTTTCATCACTGTGCGCCACTTGTGCGGTTGCTGGCGTTACTTTATCTAATGGTTCGGTTTCAGCAAAACTAGGCGATGCAAAAAAACCCATTAACAAAACCATTATTACATGACTACATTTGAACGCGTTTCTAAACATGGTAAAGCTTTCCTAACTATTTAATTACTAGAGTATTTTATCAACCTAATAGTTTATCAAAATAGGCCTGTTCGTGATAGCATTTATGCCTCAAGTTTTACAGACAATCCACGCCATGCCGCTTTTTCAAAACGCTACTTTTTTTATTTCCGCCCATCATTTACGCGATTTACCACCCGCTTCTGGCATCGAAGTGGCCTTTGCTGGCCGTTCAAATGCAGGTAAATCCAGCGCATTGAATACACTTGCTAACCACAATCGCCTGGCTTTTGTCAGTAAGCAACCTGGCCGCACACAACTGATTAACTTTTTCACATTAGGTAACGACCGCCACTTAGTTGATTTACCCGGTTACGGTTACGCAAAAGTGCCTGAAAGCATGCGTGCGCATTGGCAAAGCGTGCTGGCGCGTTATTTATCCGAACGTACTAGTTTGGGCGGTTTGGTATTGGTGATGGATAGCCGCCATCCACTCACCCCACTAGACCGCCAAATGCTGAATTGGTTTTGCCCAAGCGGCAAACCAGTGCATGTTTTACTCACAAAATCTGATAAATTATCGCGCGGCGAAGCGGGCTTAACATTAGCCAAAGTGCGTAAAGAATTACTAGAGACTTGGGACAAAACTTATGGCAGCAATTGCACCGTGCAATTATTTTCCAGCTCTAAAAAATTGGGTGTGGAAGAAGCAGAGAAAGTGATTGGTGATTGGTTGTTTTCTAGCACCTCCAAAGATTCGGTTGATGACCGTTAAACGATAATGCAGGTAAAACTTAACACTTTTAAATCACTCATTTTGCCATCCTAATCAAGTGCACCCCACTAAACACATTCAAAGACTTGTACTAACCAGCTTCGTTGTCACATTTGCACTAGCACGCATTATCGTTTTTTTTATCATGTCGCGCGACATTCCAGAGCTATATTTGTACTTTGGCGGCACACATATACATCATCTTAATTACGGCATTTTTATTCTTTCTATAGTAGGCGCGTTGCTACTTTTTCAGCCCACATCTGGAAAATGGCTTGGCGTAGTTGCTGTTGCTTACGGTATAGGCTTAGCATTAACTTTTGATGAATTTGGCATGTGGCTGCATTTAGGCGGTGGTTACTGGCAGCGTGCAAGCTTTGATGCGGTCACAGTAATCGGGGCCATTTTATTGTTGCTGGCTTACACTCCACCAATTAAATATTGGACTTGGAGAAGATTTGCTTGGGCGATTTTGCTAATGGCGATTCTCAGTATGTTTTTCTGGCGCTTGTCTCTCACGCTAGCTACTATAGAAAAAAATACGCTACCAAAACTGCAGCAACTTGAAAATCAGACTGCTCGTTAAAGTCATGCAATAAAAAGCTGCACGCGCGATTGAGCGAGTCGTAATGTTATAAATTTATCGCCGTTTAAAAATCAAATCCCACACACCATGGCCTAAATTGATACCACGATTCTCAAATTTGGTTAGTGGTCTGTAGGCTGGTTTTTGCGCATATTTTAGTGTTAAGTCACTTACCGTATTTTGTAGTTGCGGCTCCGCATTTAACACTTCTAACACCCATTGCGCGTATTCTTGCCAATCGGTTGCTACATGGATGTAAGCACCCACTTTCAGTTTCGCGCATAACTGCTGTATAAATTTAGTTTGAATTAAGCGACGTTTGTGATGGCGTTTTTTATGCCATGGGTCGGGAAAGAAAATATGTACGCCATCTAAACTTTCATCGGCAATCATATGTTGCAGCACTTCTACCACGTCATGCTGAATCACGCGGATATTATGAATTTCACCTTCTTGAATCAGTTTCAGCAAACTGCCCACGCCGGGCGTATGCACTTCTGCCGCTAAAAAATCATAATCGGGCAAAATTTGTGCAATTTTGGCGGTACTTTCACCCATGCCAAAACCAATTTCCAGTATTTTTTTAGTGTTAACTCGGCCAAAAATCGCATTTAAATCCAGCAAGTTTTCACTGTATTCAATACCAAATTGCGGCCACATTTCTGCCAGCGCGCGCGCTTGACCTTTGGTTAATCGACCTTGGCGCAATACAAAACTGCGAATACGGCGATGCATATGTTTATTCTGCAAGTCGTTGTCTGGCATTTCGTTTGGCAATACATCTAGAGGATTTGGATTTTCAATCATGCCGCGCATTATACTGAATTTAAACTCAATTGACGCTTACAGCATATGCGCTTTATCGCCAGTTTTAAAACCAATCAGCGTTGCATCAACATCTTTGTTCATCGCAATCACTTTAAATAATTCGCCCATTTCAGCAGGCGATAACAATTTTTGCGCAGCGGTTGCCAGCGGCAAATAAGCATTTATATCGCTTGGCGAAGTTTCACTCAAAATATCTAACATGCCACAATTGATTAAAAAACTGGCCTGATTGCAATAACCCGCCAAACTTAACCCATTTGCAAGCCCAGTTTCTGCAATCGCGGTAAAATTCACATGCGCGGTAATGTCTTGCAGACCAACGTTTAACAGCGGATTGCTATGCGCTTGATGTTGATAATGACACATCAAAGTGCCTGTATTACGTTGCGGATGGTAATATTCAGCCGCGCCAAACCCGTAATCCAGCATCAAAATAACGCCTTGTTTTAATGTCTGCGCCAAGCTGGCAACCAGCCCATTTGCGGCTGGACACATTTCGGTCAAATAATCGTTTGGCAGTGGGTATGCACTTACATGCTTAATGAAATCTGCGTGACTTAACGGTTTATCTTGCCAAATAAATGCATTTTCATAAGCCACGCCGCGCTCAAGCCAAATTTGTTGTGATTGATAAACCAGATGCACAGCAATGGCATCCAGCACTTCATTACCGAAAATCAAGCCGACAAAATCGCTTGGTAAGGTATTTAGCCATACAACATTTTTTAACAAATCAGCTGGCAATAGCGCTTGCAATTTTTCAAGCTGAATTTGGCGCAAGTAATCACTTACTTCTAAAATAAAGTACTGTTGCGGTAATTGGTTTAATCGCTGTAATTCCAGCAATAAATCGGCTGCCAGTTTGCCAGTGCCTGCGCCCAGTTCCAAAATATTGCCTTGTGTTACGTGTACTATTTGCGCCGCTTGCCTTGCCAAAGTGCGCGCAAACAGTGGCGAAATTTGTGGCGCAGTCACAAAATCTCCACCGCCTTTGACAGAATCTGCGAACTTAACGCTTCCGCCGCTGTAATATCCTAGGCTGGGCGTATATAACGCCATGTGCATATAGGTGGCGAAATCTATCCAACCGCCTGACTGGGCAATTTTTTGCTGAATTAAAGTGGTTAACTGCTGGCTGCGGGTTTGCGCTTCTGCACTTGGAATAGGTAGTAAGGCCATTAGCCATTATAATATTCGATGACTAAAGTGAGTAAACATTGAGCGAATCTCTACAAAATAAAAACTTAAACAATACCGTCTTAAATCGAAAAGTGGTGTTAATTACTGGCGGCGCTAAACGCGTGGGCGCTGCCATTTGTCGCGAGCTACATGCGTGCGGCGCGCAATTGATGATTCACTATAAATCATCCACCAATGAAGCGCGCGCATTGCAGGCCGAACTCAATTTGCAACGCGCAAATTCGGTGGCGATTATTCAGGGCGATTTACTCAATCTCGCGGTTCTACCTAGCTTGATACAAGAAACGGTGAAACATTTTGGCAAACTAGACGTGTTAATTAATAATGCATCAAGCTATTACGCCACCGAAATTGGCGCCATTACCGAAGATAATTGGCAAGATTTAATGGGCAGCAATTTAAAAGCACCGATGTTTTTAGCGCAAGCTGCGGCAATAGAGTTACGCAAAAATCATGGTTGCATTGTGAATATCACCGATATGCACATTGAACGCCCAAAAAAAGGTTATGTGGTTTATAGTGTCGCCAAAGCAGGATTGGTCACGCTCACCAAATCGCTGGCGCATGAATTAAGCCCAGAAGTGCGCGTCAATGCGGTCGCGCCTGGAGCGGTGCAATGGCCAGAGAACAATCCGCAGTTTGATGAAGTGTATCGTCAGCGCGTGATTTCACAAACCTTGCTTAAACGCGTAGGTGAGGCGGCCGATATTGCTAAAGCGGTTAAGTTCTTGGTAGCCGATGCACCGTTTATCACTGGCCATGTGCTAGCGGTAGATGGCGGACGTTCTTTAAATTTATAGCCTATAAAATGAGTTAAGTATTGATGATTAAACACTTGCCCGATAACCATTCCAATAACTTTATCAAGCTGCGCAATAGCTTAATCAGTGCCACTGGCAAAGCCATTGGCGATTACAACATGATTGAGGATGGCGATACAGTTTTAGTGTGTATGAGCGGCGGCAAAGACAGTTATACCATGCTGATGATGTTGCTGGCTTTGCAAGAGCGCGCGCCGATTGACTTTAAACTCATCGCCATGAATTTGGACCAAAAACAGCCGAATTTTCCTGCCCACGTTTTGCCCGAATACTTTAAGCATTTAGGTGTGGATTACCGCATTGTGGAAGCGGATACTTATTCTGTGGTTAAAGAGAAAATCCCAGAAGGTAAAACCACTTGTAGTCTTTGTTCGCGTTTACGGCGCGGCATTATCTATACCACAGCTAAAGAATTGGGTGCCAATAAAATCGCGCTGGGACATCACCGCGATGACATCGTAGAAACGCTGTTTCTTAACCTGTTTTTTGGTGCCAAATTAAAAGCCATGCCACCGAAATTGGCGACAAACGATAAACAAAACGTGGTGATTCGTCCTTTGGCTTATTGCGCGGAAAAAGATATTGCCAGCTACGCGCGCCAAATGGCTTTTCCGATTATTCCGTGCGATTTATGTGGTAGCCAAGAAAACCTACAGCGCCAAAAAGTCAAAGATATGCTGCAAGCGTGGGAGATTGAACAACCTGGACGCGTCAATAATATTTTCCGCGCAATCGGCAATGTGGAGCCCTCACATCTTGCTGATACTAATTTATATGATTTTAAAGGCTTAACGCAAGCCAAACTCAGCGATGAAGATCCACTTTTTAGCGATATTGCCGCTAAACTATCAGACAATACTGCATCAAACTTAAGTGGCTTGGCAAACGGCGCATTAAGTTTAGCCAGCAACAATGGCACCCGTATTGAGTTCACTCGAAACAAATAAGTCTGCAAATAAATAAACCAGCAAACAAAAATCTTAGCAAATCATTGAAATCATCGTTATTTGCATTGACTTATTGTCTACAAGACGATTAGCTTGTTATCATTCACGCAATTACTCACTTTAGCCCTTATTTAGGCATTAATGTCCAAACTACTCATTGTAGAATCACCTTCTAAAGCAAAAACGCTGAAAAAATACCTTGGTAACGATTTTGAGGTATTAGCCAGCTACGGTCATATTCGCGATTTAATTCCCAAAAATGGCGCGGTTGACCCAGCTAATAATTTCGCCATGAAATACGACATTATTGAGCGCAATGCCAAGCATATGGATGCAATTACGCGTGCGGTTAAAAATGCCGATAGCATTTATCTGGCAACCGACCCGGATCGTGAAGGTGAAGCGATTTCCTGGCATATTGCCGAGGTACTTAACGCTAAAAAACTGTTAAAAAATAAACTGTTAAAGCGCGTTGAGTTTAACGAGATTACGCAAAGTGCAGTAAAACACGCGATTGATCATCCGCGCGATATCGCCATGAATTTGGTCAATGCGCAGCAAGCGCGCCGCGCTTTGGATTACTTGGTTGGCTTTAACTTATCGCCATTATTATGGAAGAAAATCCGCAGAGGCTTATCTGCTGGCCGTGTACAAAGCCCTGCTTTGCGCTTAATTGTTGAGCGCGAGTTAGAGATTGAAGCGTTTGTAAGCCAAGAATACTGGTCAATTCATTTAGACGCGTTGAAACATGCACACAGCTTTAATGCCAAGTTAATACAATTAAATGGCGAAAAAGTAGAGCAATTTAGCGTGATTAATCACGACCAGCAATTGGACATTGTCGGCAAATTATTATTAGCCAGCGCAGGCAAAACCGCTGTTTCGCGCGTTGAGAAAAAACAACGTAGCCGCAGCCCTGCGGCGCCATTCACCACATCTACCCTGCAACAAGAAGCCGTGCGTAAACTTGGGTTTACCACCAGCCGTGCCATGCGTGTTGCGCAGCAACTATACGAGGGTGTTGATGTGGGTTCTGGCACAACAGGTTTAATTACGTATATGCGTACCGATTCGTTCAGTTTAGCGGCAGAAGCAGTGATGAGCATTCGCGGCTATGTGAAAAAACATTTTGATGTGGATTATTTGCCAAAATCGCCGATTATGTACAAGACCAAAGCCAAAAATGCGCAAGAAGCGCATGAGGCGATTCGTCCAACCGATATTTCACGCAACCCAACAGCCATGCGCAAATATTTGAATGATGAGCAATTTAAATTGTATGAAATGATTTGGAAGCGCACGCTGGCTTGCCAAATGGCTCCCGCCAAATTTGATGCGGTGAGTGTGGATTTAAGTGTTGGTTCTGAAGCGAATCTATTCCGCGCAACTGGCCAAACTTTAGTATTCCCAGGCTTTATCGCGGTGTATATGGAAGGCCGTGATGATGAAGAGGAAGAAGGTGAAAGCAAATTACCGCATTTAGAAGCTGGCGAAATCTTAAATGTTGAGAAAATCTATGGTGACCAACATTTTACTGAACCGCCGCCAAGATACGGTGAAGCCAGCCTGGTAAAAATTTTAGAAGAATATGGCATTGGTCGGCCTTCTACTTATGCCAACATTATCAGCACTTTGCAAGACCGTGAATATGTGATTTTAGATAAAAAACGCTTTACGCCAACCGATGTAGGGCGTGTTGTAAATAAATTCTTAACCGAACACTTTACTAAGTATGTGGATTACGACTTTACCGCCAACCTTGAAAATGCGCTAGATAGCGTTGCTGATGGAACGCGCGAGTGGATTCCGCTGATGGACGAATTCTGGACAGATTTTAATGCGCAAGTGATTAGTAAAGCCGACGTCGATAGGCCTGGTAATGAGTTAATAGATGAAGCTTGCCCAAAATGTGGCAAGCCGTTACAAAAGCAATTAAGCCGTTTTGGTAGCTTTATCGGCTGTACTGGCTATAACGATGAGCCGAAATGTGACTACAAACGCAGTATGAACGGCACTGCGCAGGCAGGTGCAGACCCAGTAACAATTGGCATTGATGCCGGTTCTGGTAAAGAAATTTATTTAATGAACGGGCCTTATGGTCCCTATTTACAAATTGGTGTTGCGCTTGAAGGTGAAAAGAAAAAGCCAAAACGCGTCAGCATTCCAAAAGAAATACCCATTAGCAACGTGAATATCGACATTGCAAATATGCTGTTGTCACTACCGCGTGATTTAGGTTTGCATCCTGAAACCAATAAAAAAATTGTGGCCAATATTGGTCGTTTTGGGCCTTATGTGAATCATGATGGCAAATTTAAATCCATTCCAAAAAGTGACAGTGTGTTCAGCATTGATAACGCAGGCGCGGTTGCGTTGCTGGCTGCTGCTAATACTGGCCCTGCGCCATTGTTAGAGCTTGGTGCACACCCTTCTGGTGAAGGCAGAGTTGAGGTATTTGCTGGCCGTTATGGCCCTTATGTGCAGCATGGAAAATTGCGTGCCACCCTGCCAAAAAGTATGGAACCTGAATCTTTAACATTAGAAGAAGCACTTGGTTTGCTAGCCGACAAAGCCGCTAAAGAAGAAGTGACAGGAAAAACCAGTCAGAAAAAGCCTGTGCCGAAAAAAACTGCTATGAAAAAAACGACAGTAAAAAAACAGGCCGTGAAAAAACCTGTTGTTAAGAAGATGATTGCTAAAAAATCTGCAGTAAAATTAGCTACTGAAAGCAAGGCAAATGTAAAAAAATCCACTGCCAAAAAGCCATCCACTAAAAATTAGTTAAAAAAAATGGGTTAACTAAAAAAGTGATTATGCAACGTGTATTGTCATCAAAAAAATGGCGCTGTTAATAACACAGCGCCATTTTTTTACATAAACAGAACATTTTAAGCTAAGAAGAAACGCCTTCTGCTACACGCTCATTATCTTGCACTGGTTTGTTACCATAAGAATCTAACTTTCCAGTGGTGGTTATTTTAGGCTCAATATTAAATTCCATCCATTTGCGCACACGATTTGCATCACCAATACGGGTTAATTTACCCTCAGAATCCATCAATACAATAATCATTGGCTCGCCAGCTAATTGCGCTTGCATCACCAAACAGCGCCCTGCTTCAGATATATAGCCTGTTTTAGATAAACCAATTTGCCACTCGCCAGCTCTTACTAAGCCATTGGTATTATTGAAGTTAACCGCATGAGTACGGTTTTGAATGTAAACCTCATGTGAAGGGCTAGTACTTGCCATTCTAATTTCTGGATATTGATAAGCACCTTGTACCATTTTCGCTAAATCTTCAGCGGTTGATACGTTTCTGCTATCTAAACCAGTTGCATCATAAAACTGTGTATTGGTCATACCTAGCTCAATGGCTTTCACATTCATCGCTTTAAAAAAAGCGTATTTTCCACCAGGATAATGTCGAGATATCGCCGAGGCGGCACGATTTTCAGAAGCCATTAACGCCAATTGCAGCATATCGCTACGGCTTAATGCCGCACCAATGCTTAATCTTGAAGTGGTATGTTTTAAATAATCCACATCTTCTCTACTCACTACCAAAGTATCATCAAGTGATAATTGCGCGTCTAACATCACCATTGCTGTCATGAGTTTGGTAATTGAAGCAATTGGCGTAGGTGCGTTTGTATTTTTTGCGTAAATAACCTCGCCCGTATTTTGATTAATAATCAATGCTTTAGCAGAAGAAAGCTGTAACATGCCGCTACCATCAAAGCGATCTGCGGCTAAATATTGAGTTTGTGTTATAGCGGGCGTTTTGCGGGCGGCGCGAGATTTATAATGTATTTCTTTAACTCTACCGCTTTTTAAGCGAGATTTGCTCACACTACTTTTTTGACTGCTATAAATACGCTTCTGCGATTTTTTTTCTGCCGCAATCGATTGCATTGGCATAGCAACCAAATTCAATGCGACATAAATCAGCACGATTTTGTTTAAAACTTTATTCATGATGCACACCTCAATTCGGCTACGTTTAAATCATAGTATATAAAAAATGTTTAGTTGTCATTAAGTTAGCGCTTATATATAAAATTATTATTAAGATTTTATATAATGAGGTTTTTTTGACACAAGTGATATAAAGACAGCGGAAAACTAAATGTTAGGTGACAATTAATGACTTTATGAGAAAATACATTGTACTAACAGTTGATAGGACAAAACATCTCTATGAAAATTCCACATCATTTGTATTTCACCAATCAACATCTATGGGTTAGCCAAATTGCTGATGAATGGCAAGCCGGCATTACCGACTATGCGCAAGATTTGTTGGGCGACATTGTGTTTGTACAAGTGCCCAATGTTGGCGAAACGATTCAAAATGGCATTGCCTGCGGCGTGGTGGAATCGGTGAAAACCGGCTCAGATTTACATGCGCCAATGAGTGGCATTATCACCGAGGTTAATAATGAGGTGTTGAATAATCCAGAAAATATCAATGAAAATCCTTATTCTGCGTGGATTTTTAAATTTAGGCCTTTGGACGATTCTAATATTAGCCATTTACTCACTGCACAGGCTTATGCCGATTTGGTCAGCCAATAGTTAACACTATTTTTTACTCAAAAAATCACGGCAACACAAATTTGACTTTCAGCAATAATTGCTGCAACTCTTCAGTCAACTGCAGTCTTAAATCCTGCTCTAAGGCGGGTAAGGTGCTGGCTAGAATTTGCTGAATATTATCGCGTAATACGTCTTGCACATTTGGCAAATCACTATTAACCGCAACTAAAAAGCTTTCTCTTAAACTCAAAGTTTCAGTTTGCATTTCTGCTACAAATTTTGCTTTAACATCCGCCACCGCTGCAGCATAAATATCAGGCATTGCAACATCTAAATCAGTGCGTACTTGCGCCAGCGCATGGCCTTGAATTTCTTGCATATGTTGTTGCAATGCTTGCTCGGCTTGCTGGCTCATCGTTAAATACGCACTGGTTAGCGCTTCATCAGCCTGCGCTTTGTGTTGCTGTATCAACGTTTCTTGAAGAGTCTGCAATTCTTGATTCAAGTCTCTTGCAACGCGTTCACTCGCTTCAACCTTAAGCGCTTCTACATGCGTGCTAATTTCAGCATTGGCGGCCTGTGTAGAGGTCTGCATCACGTCTGACAATAACCTATCTACTTTAGAAACCACCTCGGTTTGCAAAATCGCAATTCTATCTTGCAAATGATTGTGCACTAATTCTGCACTGGCCTGATACATGCGTGGCAACTCTGTTTTAAGGTCTGCTTTTGTCTTATCGACAAAATTAGCCGTATTTGCCTCCAGTGAAAGCTTGGTATTATTGAGTTCAATTTGTAGTTCTTGAATCAAATCTTTTTTCAGCACTTCACGCAGATTATCCATGACTGATTGCGTAATTTCCGCCTCTAGTCTAGGCCGCACATGGCCTGTAACCCGTGCAATAAATTCAGGTGTAATACCTAAAGTGGGGTCATCTTGTTTGATAGCCGACGAATTTGTAGCCCCTTGATTGTAAGTCGCAGCCGCTTGCTCTGGCTTAGCTTTAGGTTGATAGACTTCGGTTAGTACGGGAATTTTGCTTACTTTTTCTTCAGAATCAGACAAGATGTTCTCTATTCAACACGGATTCTTCAAGTTTAGCATGGTCATTGTTTTTAATCTCATAACCTCTATCGCGATAAAATTTGTAGCGTTGTCGCGCGGCAACTTTATCGGCATCATCCATGCCAACAAGCTCGACCATATGCGTAAACCGACTAAAAAACTTGGGCTGATGAGTGCTTAAGTTAATCAATAAATCATCCTGAAAAATAGCGTCTTCATGAAAATTTTCATTTTTTTCACATACAATTACAATCGGCGTATTGTTGGCATTTTGAGCATTCGCCATCAAATTAGGCAAAAAGCTGTTGGGCTTATCCTGCCATAAATAGGCAGATATATTGCGCGCATGCGCATTATCACTACTCAATATGGTGACTTTTTTATGCTTAATTAATGCATGCTCAACCAAGCTTAGCAACAGTTTTTGTTTATTGGCCACATTAAAATAAAATTCCACTCGCGTCATCAAATATTAGGCTAAATTAAGTGTTAAGTTAGGCCGCGCGCTGAATCAAAAATGTAGTCAATAAAGGCACAGGGCGGCCTGTACCGCCTTTTTCTTTACCACTTTTCCACGCAGTACCTGCAATATCCAAATGCGCCCAATCATACTTTTTAGCAAAACGCGACAAGAAACAAGCGGCGGTAATACTGCCGCCAGCACGCCCGCCAATGTTGGCCATATCGGCAAAGTTACTGTCTAACTGGCTTTGAAATTCTTCCCATAACGGCATATGCCAGGCTCTATCGTGCGCGGCTTCACCGGCTTCTAATAATTCTTTGGCTAATGCGTCTTTGTTGCTGAATAAGCCACTTGGATGATGACCCAAAGCAATCACGCAAGCACCTGTTAAGGTGGCGATATCCACCACCGCACTTGGCTCAAAACGCTCGGCATAGGTTAGCGCATCGCATAAAATCAAACGACCTTCTGCATCGGTGTTGAGCACTTCAATTGTTAAACCAGCCATCGATGTGAGAATATCACCCGGCTTAATTGCGCCAGCATCGGGCATATTTTCGCAAGTTGGAATCACACCCACCACATTAATCGCCAAATCCATTTCGGCAATGGCTTTAAATGTACCCAGCACACTGGCCGCGCCACACATATCATATTTCATCTCATCCATATCGCCACCTGGTTTTAATGAAATACCACCCGTATCAAACGTAATGCCTTTACCCACTAGCACGACTGGCTTTTGCGATTTTTTACCTTTTAAGTGCTGTAACACAATCAATCTTGGTGGCTCTACACTGCCCTGCGCCACGCCCAAAAATGAGCCCATGCCTAGCTTCTCAATTTCGGCTTGCTCTAGCACTTCTACTTTAAAGCCATATTGCGTGGCCATAAGCTTGGCTTGCTCACCTAAATAGGTGGGCGTACAAATGTTAGGCGGCAAATTACCCAAATCTTTGGCAACTGTAACGCCTGCTGCTATCGCTACGCCCTGTTTAACGCCAGATTCAGCAGCTGCGTTGTCGGATTTATCCACGTAAATGGTCACCTTGCTTAAAGTGATTGGTTCTGCTTTTTTGGCTTTAATGGCATTTACTTGGTAGGTCGAATCTAAAACGACTTCCGCCAATTGTGCAACTTTTGCATGAATATGCGATTTCTTAACCGCAATTTCTGTTAAAAATAAGCCTGCATTTCCAACGCCTTTGGGCAGTGCTTTAACAGCAGCGCGCACCGCTTGGCGATAGTGCTTTTCGGTAAACTCATCTTGCTTGCCTAAACCCACCAGCATGACGCGGCTGGCTTCAACACCATTTAGCGCATGCAAAATAAGACATGAATTCAGTTTTCCTTCAAAATCACCATTTTTAATCACGCTAGAAATGGCTTTGCTAGCGGCTTTATCCAGTTCTTTTGCCGCATCTGTTAATTTATTGCCTTCAAAAACCCCCACAATGACACAATCTGCGCGTTGTTTTTCAGGATTTCCATTTTTTATGCTAAATTCCATTGCTAGTCCTTTTAGATTTAAAGCGATTTAAATTTAAGCGTTCATTTATGACATTCGTTTTAACCAATTATCCAGCGTTTTCGGGCTAAATAAAAGCCTAAATTGGAACAATATTAAATTGCGTATATTCAAAAAATCCTTATTACACGAATTGATTAACACTGCCAGTGCGATTTTTTTAATTCTGATGGGGATTGTTATCGCGCAACGTGCAGGCAATATGATTCGATTAGCAGCTAAAGGCATCTTGCCTAATGATGCCATCACGACTTTGTTAGGCTTTAGCATGATTAAGTTCCTGCCCATGATTTTATCGCTGACTATTTTTTTGGCGGTATTACTCACACTTACGCGTTGGCATCGCGATTCTGAAATGGCTGTTTGGTTTAGCTCAGGCTTAAGTATCAATAAATGGATTAGGCCGATTTTAACTTTTGCCGCACCAGTTGTTGTGGTCGTTTCTTTGTTAAGTTTTTTTGTCATGCCATGGGCAACGCAAAAGGTGGAAGACTACCGTGTGCAACTTGAAAGTCGGGATGAGCTGGCTTCTATCAGTCCGGGTGTTTTTAAAGAATCCAATAACGGCGAGCGCGTTTATTTTATTGAAAGATTCGACGAGTTAGGTAATATTGTTAAGAATATTTTCGTGCAATCTACCCAACATCAAAAAATTGGCGTGATTGTGGCCGCAGAAGGTAAGCGTGAAAAAGTAGAAAATGGCGATCATTTTATTGTGCTAGAAGATGGACGTCGCTATGAAGGCAAGCCCAATAGTGCTGAAGTATCGACCACTGAATTTAAGCGCTACGCGATTCGGATAGAAACGCAAGAAGCTGCACGCAAGCCCAATTCAGCTGACGCTATTTCTACCCAACAGTTATTTGGCAGTCAATCGGCAGCAGATGTAGCTGAACTACAGTGGCGTTTAGCCATTCCTATTTCGGCCGTGATTTTGGTTTTGCTGGCCGTTCCGTTAAGCTTCGTCGACCCGCGCGCTGGGCGCTCGCTTAACTTAATGTTTGCCTTACTTATTTACATTATCTACAACAATGTTTTAAGCATTTTTCAGGCTTGGATAACGCAAGGTCGTCTAAATACATTAGTAGGCCTATGGCCTGTGCATGTGTTCTTTTTATTTTTAGCCGTTTATTTATATTATCGTCGTACTTATTTGTTACCCATTATTCCTGCATTTTTATCGTTAAGATGGCTTGGTGTTTGGTTAAAAAATAAAAAAAAGAATTAAAAATTCATCAATTATTGTCAGTTTTTGAGTATTCACTATCTTGAACATTTTTAATCGCTACTTTTGGCAAGAATCCAGCATCAATATTTTAATGATTATGCTGGGCTTACTCGCGCTATTTTCTTTTTTTGATTTAATTCAAGAGCTAGACACACTTGGCCGCGGCGAATACGGCATCGGCACCATGTTAATGTTCGTTGCATTGAGCATTCCAGGCCATATTTATGAAGTTGTACCAGTCGCGGTATTAGTGGGTATGATGTATAGCCTCGGTACATTAGCGCGTAATTCCGAATTAGTCGTCATGCGTGTCAGTGGTATTTCAGTCGCTAATATTGGCTGGATTCTGATTAAAGTAGGTTTTTTGTTCACCATCATCACTTTTTTGGTGGGGGAGCTAATCACGCCAATTAGCGAAAAAATGGCGCAACGCATGCGCATTAAAGCGACCGATTCGGTGATTGCCCAAGATTTTAAAACAGGATTATGGGTAAAAGACGCTAATAGTTTTGTCAATGTAGAGACCGTTTTGCCCGATGCAAGTCTACTTAATATACATATATATGAATTCGATGAAAATTTTAGATTACGTAGCATCAGCAACGCCAAAAGTGGTGGCTTTGAACAAGAACGCTGGCGGCTAGCAGGCGTAACGCAAACAAAGTTTAACGACGCCAAAGCCATTCAAGATAGCAATATTCAAACGCAGTTTTTTAATGAGGCCAGCTGGACATCGTTGATTCGCCCAGAATTGCTCAATGTGTTGTTGGTGGCGCCTGAAAAAATGTCGGCTTGGAATTTATACTCGTTCATCAATCACTTAAATGCCAACAAACAAAGAGCCACCCGTTATGAAGTAGCGCTTTGGGCAAAAATGATTTACCCGCTGGCTTGCATGGTCATGGTGATACTGGCCTTGCCGTTTGGATTTTTACAACAACGCTCAGACGGCACCAGCACCAAAATTTTCATCGGTATATTATTGGGCGTGGTGTACCAAATTATGAATCGGGTGTTTATACACTTGGGCGTTTTAAACGATTGGCCGCCATTAATGAGCGCGGTGATGCCAACTATTTTGTTCTTGCTAGCTGGCATCAGTATGTTGCTGATTGTTGAAAGACGTTAGCGATTTTTAAGCAAAACAATGCGCGACTTCAGTATTTTATCGTGCAGATATAATTGTTTTTTGTCTATTAAAGCCCATATAAAACCCAAACCAAAAAACAAGGCCGAAAAACTGGCCAACACATAACGAAGCATTGCTTGCGTAATAGTTAGCTGCAGCCCATCTTGATTAACCAACTGCATTTTCCACGTCTGCATGGCCAAGGTTTGACCACTTTTGTGCCAACACCAAACGAAGTAAGCACCGGTTATTATCCATAAACTCAGCTGTAATCCAAAGCGTTTGTACGATTGCGTGGCATCGCCAAAAATAGCCACAAAAATCCAGGCGCCTATAAACCACAGCGCGATTAGCAATAACAATTCATACACACAAGCTGCAAATAATCGAAAATAAGCAATTTTATTAACCGCATGCGCGTATTCAGGGCGTGTTTTTTTAATCATATTAACGGGTTAAGTACTGAAATATGAATCTGTAAAAAAGCCCGCAATATCACATGCGGGCTTGGATTTTGTGACGATGAATGCTTTATTCCAAATCAGGTGCGTAACCTAATTCTGGCGATTCTTTACGCAACTTTTCACGCTCGGTTTCTGATAGTTTTTGATAGTCAGCCCATTTTTTACGCACCGCATCTTTTTTATCCTCACTTAATGCATCAAACTGCTGATAACGCTTGCGCGCATTTTCGCGCTCGTAAGGTGTCATGCGGCTCCAAGTGTTCAAACGTTTTTGCACACGCTGCTGTTTTTGCGCATCCATTTTGGGATAATCTCTGGCAATATCCAGCATTTTTTCACGCTGCCAAGGCCTTAAACTATCCCACTCTGAACCCAACGGCGCCAATACCCTGCGTTGCTCATCGGATAATTCAGTCCAGCTAACCACTGGCGAATTATCGGTGCTAGCAGTATCTATTAATGATGATTTAATGCCACCAATATCGCCCAGCGCTAAATGTGCTGGTTGCTGACTGGCAGCAATTTCGGCAGCAACAACGTGGTGAGATATTAGGCCAACTAGCAATAGTAATAATATTTTATTCATCACACTTAAATTTTCATCATACTAAAATTAAAAAAATCTGCCCGAGCTGTTGTCATAACGCTTATTAAAACATAAGCGAGATGCACTTTACAGCTTCGCTTGTACTACGTTTAACTGCGGCTCGAAGCCTGTATCTACAAAAGCCTCTGGCGGCAATTCGGCACCCAATAAAAATGCATCTCCGTTTTCGGTATTTGCAGTTAATGATTGCATCAATACAAATCCAGCAATCATCGCACCAATTAATAAACCCACAGAAGCAACTCGATGGTGCTCTGCCCAATAAAATAAATGGCTTATGCTGCCGTCTTGATTAACATTAACGCCCGAAAGTCCTCTGGCGTGCGCTTTTAAGGCCAACTCTCTGCCATTTTCAAGCTGTTTTAATGTTCGCATGCTTAAATTATCTGCGTGGCTATTAAGCAAGCTGGTGATTTGCTTAGCCTGTATATCTATTGCATCAGTATCCATCCAGTGTTCATCCTGTTGATTTTTATTGGGTTGATTAACGTTATGTTTGCTCATGATTTTACTCCTGAAAGCGCGGTTACTTTTTTGCCTAAACCTTGCTTTTCTAAAAGCGCGGCTAGCGTATGTACAGCGCGCGAGCAATGTGTTTTGACGCTGCCTTGAGAGCAACCCATTACTGCAGCAGTTTCTGCAACGTCCATATCTTCCCAGTAACGCAATATAAAGGCTTCACGTTGACGCGTGGGGAGTTTTTCAATGGCTTTTTCGATGATTTTCATGGTCTGGCTTTGCTCAAGCTGCGCCATCGGATTAACCGTTTCATCTTCTACATCAATCGTATCCAGCGGGTCATGGTCTTCTTCACCATCTTTTCCAGCACCGAACGATGAAAGCAAAGTTGTCCACAAATTACGCACTTTTTGCCGACGCCAAAAATCACGCATGGTGTTTTGCAAAATACGTTGAAATAACATGGGATACTCAGCAACGGGTTTATCGGCGTATTTTTCAGCCAACTTTAACATCGAATCTTGCACAATATCCAAAGCCGTATGCTCATCGCGCACAGCGTAAACAGTCTGCTTAAAAGCACGGCGCTCAACATCGCGCAAAAAATTGGATAATTCTTGAGAACTTGCCATGAAAAAAGTTTATTTAATCGTTATCGCAGTATACCAGCTTTAGGTTTTGCGCTAATTTTTAGCTTCGCTATTATCTGGCAGTTCGGTATGTTTATCAGCTGGTTTTGGTTACAATTGTTGTGTTGATTCATTTTTGCATGAAGGAAATAAATGATACGCGTTTTACTGTTAATCTTATTAGTCTGGCTGCTATACATTGTTGTTAAACGTGCTGTTGCTGCAATTAACAAGAAAAACGCTGGACTTAACCCGCAAAAAGTAGCAGAAAAAATGGTGCTATGCGCCGTGTGTGGGACGCACATACCAGAGTCAGAAAGCTTGATAAAAAATGATTTAATCGTTTGCAATAATCCAGATTGTGTAAAACATCAGTAATCATGGCTATTCAACTCACGCCTAATATACACGACACAATTACCGCCACGCGTTGGCGTAGCCTTAAACTGTATAACGCGTACCGCATTTTTATTGCGCTGTTATTTTTAGCCTCACAAAATCAGCTGCTTGATGCTAATTTTCTGCCAAATATTCAGGCCGAATTGTTTGCTAATTTAGTTGTTGGCTATTTTATTTTCAGTTGCATCTCCGCGGTTTTCACTTGGCTAGAAAAACCCAATATTGACCTCAACCTACCTGCGCAAATTATCATCGATATTGCTTTTATTATCTTATTAATGCACGCACAGCAAGATGGTTTGAGTGGAATTGGTCTATTATTAATTGTGACAATTGCCAGTGCCAGCCTCATTAGTGAAGGTCGCTTAGCCTTATTTTATGCAGCATTTGCAACGATCGGCATTTTGTTAGAGCAATCCTATAGTCTTTTATCTGCTGTAAAAAACATGGTCGATTACACCAGCGCTGTGATGTTAAGCTTAAGTTGTTTTGCAACGGCTTGGTTAGCCCACAGCCTGGCTAAACGGGTGCAACAAAGTGAATTGCTCGCCTCGCAACGCGGTTTGGATATTAAGAATATGGCGCAGATTAACGCCTTAATTACACACGAAATGCAAGATGGTGTATTGGTGGTTGATCAACATTTAAATATTAAGCATCATAATGCGCAGGCAAAACGATTACTTGACTTGGATGCCATCGGAAGTAATGAGGCAAGCTGGCAGGAACAATCTTTGGCGGCGATTTCGACAGAAATAACCGAGATGATCCGTCATTGGATGCAAAATGACGCGGCATTAACAGAAGCAAATCCATCAAATATTTTAAAATTAAATACTTTATCGCGTGAATTAAGACTTCGATTTCTGCCGCTTGCAAACATCCGCAGCCAAGGTGCGGTTATTTTTATTGAAGATTGGTCGCAAATGCAAACGCAAGCGCACCAAGTTAAATTGGCCGCACTTGGCCGCTTAACCGCCAATATTGCCCACGAAATTCGTAATCCGCTCAGTGCAATTAGCCACGCCAATCAATTACTACAAGAGGAAGAACACAGTAACCCAGCCAATAAACGCATGCTACAAATTATTGCCGACAATGTGCAACGACTTGATCAAATTATTAAAGATGTATTAGAGCTAAATCGTCGCGACCGCACTAATCAAGAGATGATTCATCTTGAACACTTTATCACCGATTTTTATACGCAATTTTGTGCTGTTGAAAAAATTCCAGTGCAATGTTTTAAACTGGAGCTAAACAGCATGGACACCACGATTGCGTTTGACAGACGCCATTTAAATCAAATCTTATGGAATTTGTGCAAAAATGGTTGGCGCCACTCAAAAAATAGCGAAAATAGTTTGAAGTTAACCGTTTCAAACGCTGCAACAATGCAAGATGTGCAAATTGAAATCAGTGACGATGGCGAAGGTATTGCAGAAAGCGTGCGCAACCATTTATTTGAGCCATTTTTCACCACAGAAAAATCGGGTACTGGCTTGGGGCTTTATATCGCGCGCGAACTGGCAGACGCCAATGGCGCCAAATTACAACTTAAAGCAGCTGTTAAGCCAGCAAGGGCTGATACTGGCTCGCAATTTATGATATTCATCAAAAAGGCTTAAACGTAATGGCGCAGTTTAATTGTTTGGTAGTGGATGATGAAACCGATATTCGCGAACTGGTGGTGTTAACCTTAGAGCGCATGGATATTCGTGCAGATAGCGCCAGCAGCCTAACCGAAGCAAAGCAATTGCTTGCCAGCCAAAGCTATCATTTATGCCTAACCGATATGCGTCTGCCCGATGGGCTAGGGTTAGAGTTGGTGCAACACATTGCTGCCAACTATATTGGGCTACCTGTTGCTGTTATTACCGCCTATGGCAGCGCTGAGAATGCGGTTTCTGCTTTAAAGGCAGGTGCGTTCGATTATTTAACCAAGCCAATCTCACTGAAACAATTGCGTCCATTAGTAGAGTCCGCGCTTAAATTATCCAGCCCAGATGCCAAAAAAAATAGCGACACCGTTGATTTAATCGGCAATTCGCCCGCGATGGCTTATGTGCGTACCATGATTACAAAATTGGCGCGTAGCCAGGCACCGGTTTATATCAGCGGTGAATCAGGCAGCGGCAAAGAATTAGCAGCACGCTTAATACACAGCAATAGCTCACGGCGTGATAAAAGCTTTGTGGCTGTTAACTGTGGCGCAATACCCGAAAACTTGATGGAAAGTGAATTTTTCGGTTACAAAAAAGGCGCTTTTACTGGTGCTGCACAAGATACCTCTGGCTTATTTCAAGCAGCCAATGGCGGCACATTATTTTTGGATGAAGTGGCTGATTTACCACTAGCCATGCAAGTGAAGTTATTGCGCGCGATTCAAGAAAAAAAAGTGCGCACTGTTGGCGGCACCGCAGAAGAAAGTGTAGACGTACGCATAATCAGCGCCACGCACAAAAATTTGGGCGACATGATGAGTAACGGTTTATTCAGACAAGATTTGTATTATCGATTAAATGTGATTCAACTCAAAATGCCACCTTTACGTGACCGTCCAGAAGATATTCCCGAGTTAACACATAAATTACTGCAAAAACTATGTGCTACTCAATCTATTAGCTTGCCCGTGTTAGAAGACAGCGCTGCAGCATTAATCAGCAAACTGCATTTTGATGGTAACGTGCGCGAGCTGGAAAACATGCTGGAACGCGCGTTGGCGTTATGTGATGGCGAAAAAATAGGCACAGACGATTTGTTATTAGATCAAGAGTTTAAATATCGTGCTGAGGATAAAATTACATTTGACCCCAGCAAAACACTGGAAGTTGGCTTGTCAGAGTATCTAGAAGATATTGAAAAACGTGCGATTATGAAAGCGCTGACAAAAGCTAACAATAACAAAACTGCTGCTGCTAAACTCTTAGGAGTGAGCTTTAGAACCTTGCGTTACCGTTTAACCAAGTTAGGTTTAGCGAAAGACGACGATGCAGATATGGCCGAAGAAAATCTGTAAATACAGCTCACCTTAAAACTTAACCAATAAAATTGGTTAAGTTAATACCTCGTTAGCTTAATACAATGAATAGATAAGTCAGATACATAGCCCCGTTTACTAATAAGTGCCAAACACGTATACCGCCTTTTGCTATTAAGTAACGTAACCATATTGCAGCTAGCAATGTTATGACGATTCCCCAAATTACTTCTAGCCTTGGTTGCCAAGGCGTCAGCATGATACCAATTGCTGGTAAAAGCGTACCTTGAAACACCATTGCGCCAGTGATATTGCCAAAAGCCAGCGTATCTTTACCTTTGCGAATCCATAAAATACTATTCACTTTTTCAGGTAATTCAGTCGCGATTGGGATAATCAACAAAGATAACAATAATGCTGAAATACCGATAATCTCAGCTGCGCCTTCAACTTCGTCAATAAATCCCTTGGCACCAAAAATCAATAAAGCTAAGCCAAGCATCAATTGAACGACGATGATAGCCATGTTATTTGGTAAACCAATTTTGCATAACAGCATTTCGCTGTCTGCTTCAGTTGCATGACCCTCATCCACCAAGGCTTTGGATGCCCGCAATGTCATCATCACATAGACAAAATATATCATCACCATTACAGCCCCTATTGCATAGCGAACGACTGGCAAACTGTGTGGAACATACATGGCAACTGCCGCAAAACCAAAGGCGACAATAAAGAAATTGAGATCACGTATCAAACCACTACGCTCAGGTCTGATATGTCCTTGAGTACCGCGACGCTTCCAGATAGAAATCGCCATCAGCGCAAGCGACAGCGTAGCCAGCATTAATGGTGCGCCTAAAATAGCGCCAACGCCAATTTCATGGCCCGCATCCGGATTAGACCCAGTTGAGGTGTAACTAAATATCGCGAGTAACGGAACTAAAGTTTCTGGTAAAGCCGTCCCCACTGCGGCAAACAGCGAGCCAGTCACGCCTTCTGAAATACCCAGCTTTTCACCTAAATGTTCCAGCGCATTGGTAAAAACCTCTGCCGCGACTAAAATAATAATCAGCATTGCAAATAACTGTAAGAAAACCATGCTTAAACATCTCTAAAAATTAGTTAACATGCTATTTTATCGGATTAATCGTAATTTTCATCAGCTATGAATGAAATAAAAATCAGCAAGAATGGTTTTGCAGATCTTGCAAAGCAAATTGCTTCGCCTAATGTTGATGCTCGCCCATATGCTGAAATCAGCATGATTGTTATTCATAACATCAGCCTGCCGCCTAATGAATATGGTGGCAATGGTGTGATTGAGTTATTTACCAACACGCTTAATCCAAACGAACATCCTTATTATGCGCAGATTTACATGCGCCAAGTATCGTCGCATTTTTTCATTCGGCGCGATGGTGAGCTCATTCAATTTGTGTCTTGCTTGCAACGCGCCTGGCACGCAGGTGAATCTAGTTGGTTGGGGCGTGAACGTTGTAACGATTTTTCAGTCGGAGTTGAGCTAGAAGGCAGTGACTTTGAGGCTTTTGCAGCGGCGCAATATAGCCAACTGCAAAACCTAATTAAAGCATTACAACAAACTTATGCCATTCAACATATTGTTGGCCATTCAGATATCGCGCCAGGACGCAAAACCGACCCTGGCCCTTATTTTGATTGGTCTAGAATAAAACTTAACACCTAAATAATGCCAAAAATATGCAAAAACCATTTTTAAACACTTTATACATGCTGATTGGATTCAGTATTGTTGGCTTGGCAGCTTGCAATAAAAATGCCGCAGATGATGCAAAATCGGATATTTCAGGCATTAAGCCAACGCAAATTAGCGTGGTCAAAGTGCATACGCAAAATTTAGCTTTATATGAAGAATCCATTGGCACTTTAGAAGGCGTGATAGACCCTACAATCGCAGCAGAAATACCCGCGCGCGTATTAAAAGTGTTAGTCAGTCCAGGGCAATCAGTCAAAAAAGGGCAAGTGGTTGCTTTGTTAGACGGTAGCGATTTCAATTACCAACGCCAGGAATCCTTATCTGAAGTGGCGCGCATTGAAATTTTATTGGCGAACCAAGAAAAAATCGTACAGCGTAATCGCACCTTAGTTGAAAAAAACTTTATCTCCAAAAATGCACTAGATGATGTGCGCACGCAGCAAGATGCCCTTAAACAGCAATTGGCGGGCGCTAAAAGCCGTATTGCTACAATTGGTTATAACGGCTCAAAAAATCGCGTTGTTTCTCCAACCGACGGCGTTGTAGAGACGCAGTTAGTGGCGACGGGTGACTTTGTAAAAGTGGGTGACCCTATTTTACAGATTATCAGCAAAAAATTATTACGTGCGCATTTACCATTTCCTGAACATATTGCAGCAAAATTGAAACCAGGATTGACCGTTATCATGACTACGCCAACATCGACCACAGAAGTGCGTTCTGTGATTAATCAACTTAAACCGCAAGTGACTGCCAATAATCGCACGATTGATGTGATTGCCGATATCAAAGATCAAGCTGATTGGCAACCGGGGGCTAGCGTGAATGGGCGGGTGATTTTGGGCGACAAGCCTAGTGCTTTTGTAGTGCCAGAACAAAGTATTGTGCTGCGCCCTGCTGGCGAAGTGGTATATGAAATAAGCAATAACAAAGCGATACAACGCATCGTTAAAACAGGTTTACAGCTAAATGGTGGTGTAGAAATTTTGGAAGGCTTAAGCGGAAATGAGACCATTGCAGTAGATGGCGTCGCGTTTTTAACCGATAAAGCCGACGTCAGCATTGTGCAACCATCAGTGCAACCATCAGCGCCATAAATCGTACTTAACACTCAAAAAGATGCAATTTTTAAAACTTAAATGACGCTACCTGAACTCTCCATCAAACGGCATGTGCTGGCTTGGATGCTTTCGGGCGTGCTGGTATTGTTTGGCATTATCTCTTATCAAAGAATCGCCATTGATCGCTTTCCGCTGATTGAATTTCCTATTATCACGGTCACCACCACCTTAAAAGGTGCTAATCCAGACATTATCGATACCTCGGTGACCAGCGTGATTGAGTCAGCCATCAATACAACGGCTGGCATTGAACATATTCAATCCAGCTCGTCGCCTGGTGCGTCGGTGATTGTGATTACGTTTAAGCTTAAAAAAGATATTAATGTGGCTTATAACGAAGTGCAAGCCAAGCTAAATGAAGTGTTGCGCCGTTTACCCACTGACATTGATCCGCCTATTCTAAAAAAAGCTGAAACCAATGCTGAACCGGTTTTGTGGCTGGCGTTAAGCGGTGATAGAACGATTCAGCAACTCAATGTTTACGCCTTAAATATCTTAAAAAAACGTTTAGAAACCATTGATGGCGTGGGTGAAGTGCAATTAGGTGGGCGGCGCGACCGCAATATCCGGGTTCTGCTCAAACCCGACCGTATGAACGCATACAAGTTAACCACGGCAGATATTGTGAATGCTTTTAATCGCGAGCATATTCAAGTGCCGGGTGGATTTTTGGTCAGCAAAAATGCTGAACGCCTGTTGAAACTAGACCTAGAGTTTCACAAGCTACCAGAATTAGCCAATATGGTGATTACCAGCCGAGACGGCGCGCCGATTAAACTCAAAGATATTGCCAGCATTGAAGATGGGCTGACCGATTTTAGGCAACTAGCGCGCTTTAATGCCAAACCAACTGTTGGTTTGGGCATTATTAAAGTGCCTAATTCCAATACAGTGAATATCATTAATGAAGTAGAACGCCGTTTAGAAACTGAAATTCGGCCTAATCTGCCAGCAGGCATGAGCATTGAAGTTTCTGCGAATGAAGGCCCTTTTATTAAAGAAATGGTTAAAGCGTTGCAAGAGCATTTGCTGGAAGGCACACTTTTTGCCGCGATAATTGTGCTGATTTTTATGCGCTCTTTTAGCTCCACATTGATGATTTGTCTAGAAATTCCTGTGTCGCTATTTGGCGCCATTGCCGTGATGTATTTTGCGGGCTACACATTTAACAGCATGACGCTGCTAGCCTTGTTACTGCTAGTTGGCGTGGTAGTCGATGATGCGATTGTGGTGCGCGAAAGTATTTTGCGCCACTTAACGGGCGAATTAGGGTCAGGATTACACAATGTTGACCTTAAAAACCCACAGGCGGTATTGGCGTTTCGCCAGCAAGCAACCATCAATGGCAGTCGCGAAATTGTGTTTGCAGTATTAGCATCCTCATTGTCCCTTGTGTGTATTTTTGCCCCTGTGATTTTTATGGAAGGTATTATTGGCAAATTTTTTGAAGCCTTTGCCGTCGTCGTCACGGTAGGCGTGCTAGTGTCTTTGTTCGTTTCACTCACGCTTACACCAATGTTATGTTCGCGCTATCTTTCAAGTAATACAACACATGGCAGGCTTTATCATTCACTGGATGGCTTTTTTGCAGGCTTAGATAGCTTTTATGCACGACTATTAAATCTGTCACTTAAACATCGCTGGAAAGTGGTTTTAATCACCACTTTGGTCGTGGCTTCTAGTGCTTTCTTTTTTAGCGCTGTCACTAAAGAATTTGTGCCTGAAGCCGATGAAGGCAAATTTACTGTTAGCTTTAAAACGCCATTAGGTTCTAGCTTGGAATATACCAACAGCCGACTCGACTTAATCGAAAAAGTAATGTTAAAACACACAGACGATGTGGCCAGCTTTTTCTCTGTGATAGGGGTCGGTCAACAAGGCCAAGTGAATGCTGGGCGAATCAGTGTGCGCTTAAAAGACAGGCATGAGCGCGCCAACTCGCAAAAAGAATTAATTAATCAGCTCAAAGTAGAGCTGGGTGAAATTCCTGGCGTACAGGCTTTTCCGGTGCCTGCAAGCATGGTGCGCGGCCAACGCTCTGAAAAATTACAATTTAATATTACCGGTCCCAATATCGATAATGTCAGCAAATACGCTCAGTTAATCCAAGATAAATTAGCCAGCTCGCCAGGTTTTGGTAAGGTCGATTTAGATTTACAACTCGATTTACCGCAACTCAATATGCTAATCGACCGTGAACGTGCAGCAAGTTTCGGCATTAGCGCGGCAGATATTGCCAATGCAGTGAGCGTTTATGCAGGCGGCATTGATGTGGCCAAATTTAACGACGAAAATGGCGATGGCCAACGCTACGATATTCGCTTAAAAGCAGAAGAAGGTAATTTTAAAGAACCAGCAGATTTAAATAAGATTTACTTGCGTGCCAATAATGGTGATTTGGTGCGCTTGGATAGCATTGCGCAATTTAAACAGGCATTAGGCGCAGCGACTATTGGACGATACGATTTGCAATATGCGGCCAATTTATATGCCAGTCCATCTATTGCTTTGGGTGAAGCCGTTGAGCGCGTTGAAGCAGCGGCTAAAGAGATTTTACCTGCGGAATATAAATATAAATTATCTGGTCAAGCGGAAGAGTTTGCTAAAACCTTTAAAAATGTATCGTTTATATTTGCCTTGGCATTATTGTTGTTATACATGGTATTGGCCAGCCAATTTAATTCATTTTTGCAACCATTAATCGTCATGGTGGCACAGCCGCTGGCCATTATAGGTGGTATATTTGCACTTTGGTTAACGGGTAATAGCCTGAATATTTTCTCAATGATTGGCTTGGTTTTACTTATTGGTTTGGTCGCCAAAAATTCTATTTTATTGGTCGATTTAACCAACCAGTTGCGTAACAAAGGCCAATCCATTAACCAAGCACTGCTAAATGCCTGCCCTATCCGCATGCGGCCTGTATTGATGACATCGTTGACGGTTATATTAGCACTGCTTCCTGCCGCACTGGGTTTAGGTGCTGGCTCTGAAACCAACGGCCCGCTTTCGGTTGCAGTGATCGGCGGCATGATCTCATCTACACTACTAACTTTGGTTGTGGTGCCTGCGATGTATTCGTTAGCGATGCATGGGGCTGAAAAATTAAGCCGAAAAAGTAGTTAACTTGCTAAGTTGTATCATCTAAGCAATTAGCGTTAAATAATTTTAACCAAATATTCCAAAGTTAAGCCAGTTACTTTAGGCTGCCATAGCGCACTACTTTCAGGGAAATTTTTAAACTCGCCACTGCGCGCATAACCTAGCCGCGCATAAAAAGCGATTAATTCTTCCCTTAGCGTGATTACTGCCATATGAAAGCCGACAACGCGCCATTCTCTTAAGGCAATCGCCTCTGCTGCTTGAATCATGCTGGTGCCGTGACCTTTATTTTGTATAGTGGGTTTAACGGCAATCATGCCAAAGTGGGCGGTATTTCTGCCGTGTGCAGCTTGGCGTTCGCAGCATATTGTCGCAACAATCCCATCGCGCAGCACACCCACTAATATAAACGCATCTTCACGTTTAATAATGCTGGCAATTTCTGGCGTGGTGGTGCGTAAACCATCGAGAATATCGGCTTCAGTTGTCCAGCCTGCGCGGCTACTTTCACCGCGATAGGCAGAATTAATTAAGGCTGCAATCGCTTGCGCATCAACCAACTCGGCTTTATGAAAATGTAGCATGATAAAAGTTAACGCTTTTTTGGGGTTAAGTTGATTGGTTTAAGTTGATGAATTTAAGTTAATGGGTTAAGTTTTAATCACTAACTTTTGCACAACTAAGCTACCAATCATATCGCCTTGCACATTCACAGTGGTGCGAATCGTATCCAATAATCTATCTATGGGTAACAAAATCGCAATCGCCTCTGCTGGCAAACCCACGCTTTGCAATACCATCACCATCGTCACCATGCCGGCGCTGGGAATGCCCGGTGCGCCTACTGCAGCAATCATCGCGGTAAAAAATACAATCATTTGTTGGGTTAAGTTAAGCTCTATGCCAACTAAATTTGCAATAAATAAAGCCGCGGCGGCCTCATACAATGCGGTGCCATCCATATTCATGGTGGCGCCCAGTGGCACCACAAAACCTGCCACCTCTGGCTTTACATGCAAATGTTGCGTGGTGCAACGCATGGTCACAGGCAAGGTAGCAGAACTGGAACTGGTGGCAAATGCGGTAATCAGCGCCTCACGCGCGCCACGCCAAAACCACATGGGTGTTTTACCCGTAATTAAGTAGAGCAGTAGTGGCAAAATCACCACGCCATGCAATAGTGTAGTGCCAATGACCACTGACATAAATTCTGCCATAGTGCCCAGCATAGTCACGTCTTGTGTGGCCACTAATTTGATTAGCAAGGCCGCAATGCCAAACGGCGCTAACACCATTACCCAGCCGACGATGCGCATGGTGAGCTCTAAACCTTCTTGCAATAAAACCAGAATATTTTTATAGCGCTCACCGCCGACTACTAAGGCAATGCCTAAAATCAGCGCGAATATCACCACTGCCAGCACATTCCCCGTTGCCAAAGCGGTAAAAGGGTTCATAAACAAACCATGTAAAAACTGGGCGAAAAATTCGGGTAACGGCAATTGTTGTGCAGAGAAATTTTGCATAGCATCTGCAAACATATTGATTTCTAAGCCTGCGCCAGGTTTAAAATAATTGCTGGCTAGCAGACCTAAAGTAATGGCGATAACCATGGTAAAGCCAAAAAATAACAGGGTCGTGATCCACACGCGGTGCATTTGCTGATGCTGGCGCAAATTTGCAATACCCACTGCAATGCTGCAAAATACCAAAGGAATCAAAATCATTTTAAGCAAATCAATAAACAAAGTGCCGATTAAACCCGATGCATAAAGCCCGCTTTGCGCATAGTGATTACTCACACCAAGCTGCTGAAAATACACGCCAACTAACACGCCAATAAAAGCGGCTAACAAAATCTGTGCGTTTAAGCTGGGCATTTTCATGTGCAATACTACTTTGCTAGATTACGCTTTAAGCGTTGATTCATGTGTTGGCCTAATATTAATAACTACGGCTATTTCTTCGCCACTACTTTTTTACGTGGCTGTTTCTTAGGTATCTTTATAAATTCTTGCTCGCTATCCTCTGCACTCACAACAGATGCTTTAATATTTTCAATCAGTTCCGCCGTTTCTTGCACCACTTCTGCTTTCATTTTAGCTGCGTCAGCTGGATTAATTTTTTCAAATACCGCAGCAAAAAAGCCATCTGTGCCATGCAAATGCGGCAATAATTTTAAATAACGGCCAGTATCAAGTTTAATTTGCTGATGACTTAACACCTCATTTGCAGCAATTAATTTAAAGTCTGAGTTTTCGAGCAAAAATGCTTCTGCAATGGCCTCATTTTCGTCACTTAACAAGCTGCAAGTGGCATAAATCAAACGCCCACCTGCTTTGGTTAACTTGGCCGCACGCGCCAAAATGGCTGCTTGTTTAGTGTTAAGTTCAGCAATATCGGCTTCTTCAAAACGCCATTTTAAATCTGGATTACGGCGCAGTGTGCCAAAGCCACTGCATGGCGCATCGACTAAAACGCGGTCAAATTTAGCGTTAAGTCGTTTTAGTTTAGGGTCAGATTCTGAGCTGATCACTTGCGCATGCAAATTAGATAAACCAGAGCGCTTAAGCCGTTTACCTAAGTTAGTTAAGCGTTTTTCAGAAATATCAAAAGCATACAAACGCCCGGTGTTTTTCATCAAAGCGCCAATCGCCAGCGTTTTTCCACCCGCTCCCGCGCAAAAATCTGCCACCATTTGGCCGCGTTTCGGGGCGACCAAATAGGTTAACAATTGGCTACCTTCATCTTGTACTTCAATTTTTCCCGCTTCAAATAACACATGCTTACTAATGTTTAAACGCGCGCCCATGCGAATGCCAATGGGCGAATAAGGCGTTATTTCAATCACGTTGTCTTTGATGGTATTTTCTGCCAGCATACGCGCTAATACTTCTTCGCGCGTTCCCTTAATCGTGTTTACACGCAAATCTAGTGCGGCTTGCTCAAACATACTACGGCAAATAGTCAAGGCCTCGGCTTCTCCATATTGCGCTACCAGCTTAGCCCAAAGCCAATCACGCACATCGGCTTGCACTGCCAACGGCAAATCTTGAGTAGACTTGGCTTTAATGGCATGCGCCCACTCGGTTTGCTGCTCATTTAAAATCGGCTCTAACTCGCGGATGCTTTTGCCTTCCACTTTTAATAACCACGCCAAAATCAATTTGCGTGCGTCATCTGGGTCGTTGGCATCATTTGCAGTAACTGCACTTAAATAACGTAAACGCCTTAAAACACCGTAAACGCTCTCTGCCACAAACGCGCGATCTTTAGTGCCTAAATCGCGATTATTGCGAAAAAATTCACCTAATTTAGCATCTGCTGGACTGTTAAAATCCAACAGATTGGTGAGCAACATGGCTGCTTGGCGCAGTAAATTTGGAGTCATGATTAACTTTATTAAACAAGTTTTGGTTAAATGAATAGGCGATTATAACTTGTTAGCCAAGAATTGCAGGGGATATTAAGAGACGCAATATTGCGCTAAAATTACACAAATATCATGGCTAGGGCTAATTATTTGGGACTGTTGTGTTGAACTTTGTCTATAACTTATTGCACATTAATTTTGGTTAAGGTTTGCTCAAAATTTGCGCCATCATCATCGATTAAATTGTATTGCACAGGCAAATAGAATTGCTCTTCTGCCAACCAAAGTTGTTTTTTATCATCGCCATTTGCTGGCGAGTTGGCAATATGCAGCGTTTTAAATACTTGGCCTGCCGCGTTTAATTTTAAATCGCGCGCCACCACATTGTATTCATAATGATTGAGTTTTTTGCCGGTTGTTAATGTCACCTTGATGGCGTTTTGGCCTACACGCGCTTGAGTGGGTTGCGTAAACATAAACTGATAGGCGTAACTGAGTAAATCTTGTGTGCCTTTTTCTAGCGCTTGTGTTTTCGCTTTGCCTTTTACCTGCATATTGAGTACATTTTTATCCCAATCAAAGTCATTAATCAGGGATTTTTTAGCGTTATCGCCTTGATGCAATTCAAAATGTGTTGGCTTTAAACCCTCTTTTGTTACGTTACCACTACTTAACAGCCTGCGCTCGCCCAGTAAAGCATAAATGCCTATACCTTTTGTGACAGATTCAATTTTGTACTGGCTACCATCTTGACTGAAATTTTCGACCACATTGGCGAATACTTTACCATCGCGTTTTAATTCATACGCTAATTGAATATTTTTTGGCACAGCGTGTGCAATCACGCCATAAAGCGCGAGGCAGAAAAAAATAATCCATTGATTTTGCTTAAACATTCGATGTTTTCCAAATTATTAAATGACGTTATACAACGCATAGCACCATGGATGCGTTGTCAATTTAAACAACAACAGTAGCGGCTTCGCCTGCCTGTTGTGCGCGAATCATACCGATTTCATACACGGTTTCACCAGCTGATTCTAACAATTGCTTAGCGGCGGCGGCATCCGTTTTAGCCATAATCACCACCATGCCAATGCCACAGTTAAAAGTTCTGTACATTTCACTGTGCGTAATGTTGCCCTGTGCCTGCAACCATTGAAATAAAGGTGGCAAATCCCAGCTTTTTGCATTGATTTGTGCGGTTAAGTGAGCGGGTAATACGCGTGGAATGTTCTCTGTAATGCCGCCGCCCGTAATATGCGCCATGCCTTTAACTGGCAGCGCATCAATCAACTTAAGTAGTGATTTCACATAAATTTTGGTCGGCGCCATCACCACATCTTTGAATTTTCGTCCGCCAAAAAAACCATCCGCATCTGATTCAAAATCAATGCCAGATTGGCTAATTAACTTACGAATGAGTGAATAACCATTGGAATGCGCGCCGCTTGAAGCCAAGCCCAGCAATACATCACCAGCGGTTATGCTTAAGCCATTAATGATTTTTTCTTTATCCACACAACCCACTGCAAAGCCAGCCAAATCGTATTCGCCTGCTGGGTACATGCCTGGCATTTCTGCCGTTTCACCACCCACCAACGCGCAGCCAGATTGTTCGCAACCTTCTGCAATGCCCTTAATCACTTGCGCCGCAGTACCTACTTCTAATTTACCGCAAGCAAAATAATCCAAGAAAAACAGTGGCTCTGCGCCTTGCACCAAAATATCGTTGACACTCATGGCGACTAAATCAATGCCAACCGTGTCATGCTTATTCAGCTCAAAAGCTAGCTTTAACTTAGTTCCCACGCCATCGGTGCCAGAAACCAACACTGGATTTTTAAATTTTTTAGGCATTTCAAACAACGAGCCAAATCCGCCAATGCCAGCCAACACTTCCGGGCGCATGGTACGTTTTGCAAATGGTTTAATTTGCTCTACTAAAGCATCGCCGGCTTCCATATCAACGCCAGCATCACGGTAGCTGATGGAATTTGTGTTGGCGCTGGCACTTTTGTCAGGGTTAGTCGTGTTCAAAACTGTTCTCGATTCAATTAATTGCAATGTGGCTATTTAATATTCAGTATAATTTTAACTTAACCCTTATTTTAACTCAGTATTTAATCCAACCATGGCTAATCCACCAAAAAACACGCGCAAACCATCATCTGACCAGCATATTTTTGCAGATAACCGCTGGCTCATTTTAAGTGCAGCTTTTTTGCTGCTATTGTATTTTTTGGCGCCAGTGCTCACGCCATTTTTAACGGCGGCAATTTTGGCCTATATGTGCGATCCACTGGTCGATAAATTAAGTACTGTAGGTTATAAAAAATATCAATTTGGGCGCACCACCGCCACAGTGTTGGTGATGCTGGCGATTATTGGTGCTATAACATTATTACTACTGATTATTATTCCTGTACTACAAAAACAATCACTGCTGATTATTGAACGTTTGCCTAATTTAATTACCCATTTACGCACTACCGCAGAGCCGTGGTTACAAAAAAACTTTGGTATTAGCTTGGCAATTGATAGTGCTCACATTCAAGACATTATCTCTAAAAACTGGAAAACCGCAGGCGGAATATTAGGCGATGTGCTGCAATCGGCTGGCAGTAACAGCATGGCGCTCATAGGCATTATCGCCAATATTTTATTATTACCAGTTGTGCTGTTTTATTTATTGCGCGATTGGGATGAATTAATAGCAGGCGCAAGCAATTTAATTCCGCGCGACATCGTGGGCAAAACAACTGAAATCGCACAAGAAATCGACAAAATGCTGGCTGAGTTTTTTCGCGGTCAATTTATTGTGATGATGATCATGAGTGTGTTTTACGCGGCTGGCTTATGGTTGGCTGGATTAGACATGGCTTTACCCATCGGTATTGTTGCAGGTCTATTAAATTTTGTACCGTATTTAGGCCCCGCCATTGGTATGGGCTTGGCTTTATTAATTGGCGCGCTGCAATTTAGTAGTTTTGGTCAGTTAATCCCCGTTTTTTTGGTATTTGGAATCGGCCAGCTTATTGAAAGCAACTTTATTACACCAAAATTGGTAGGCGAACGTATTGGTTTGCATCCAGTTGTGGTGATTTTTGCATTGCTTGCAGGCGGGCAATTATTTGGCTTCTCTGGCGTATTGCTTGCGTTACCAGTGACTGCCGCCATTGCTGTTGGCCTGCGTCATACCAGAGATAACTATTTTGATAGCGATACTTATCTTAAATAGCCTAAAAACAGTTTCTGCGTATTTTCTGATGAAGCAACTTTTACTTGATATCAAACCTGCTGCGCATCCCACATTGCAAAATTTTGTGGTGGGGCGCAATGCAGAAGCGCTTAACAGCTTAGTGTTAACGATAAAAGGCAGAAAATCACCCCTTGGTTCTGGGCAATTTATTTATCTGTGGGGCGAATCTGGTTCTGGTAAAAGCCATTTATTGCAAGCTTGTAAATCTGTAGGCGCTCATGTGGTGGATGACGTGCATTTGCTCGACGAAGCTGCGCAAATAGATTTATTCAACCAATATAATCAGCGCAGAGAAGGTAACAAATGGATGATTACTGCAGGCCTGCACGCGCCCACACAAATGGGTTTGCGTGATGATTTAGCCACGCGCTTGGCATGGGGTTTGGTGTATCAACTGCATCCGCTTAATGATAGTGAAAAAGCCACTGCGCTTAAGCAGCATGCATATGAGCGCGGCATGAAATTGCCCAATGAAGTGGTGGATTATTGCCTGCGCTATTTACGCCGCGATTTGCGCACATTAATGGCCACTTTAGATGCGTTGGATGAATGGTCGCTGACCATGCAAAAGCCAATTACAGTGCCAATGTTGCGTAACTTGTTGCAGCTTAATTTAGCCTTAAATGATGTACCGTAATTAAGTTAAAATTTATGTTAAGAATCACCGAAATTAAACTACCACTGGCCACATCTGCCAAAGAAGGCCATACCGATGCCGAAATTAGGGCGGCTATTATTAAAAAACTGGCGATTAATACGGCCGATTTAGTGAGCTTTAGTATTTTTAAGCGCGGTACCGATGCGCGTAAATCGCATGCGATATTACTGGTTTATTCGTTAGATGTGGTGATTCATGGCGAGGCGAAAGTGTTAGCGAAACATGTTAAAGATGCGCATGTTAAAGTAACACCAGATAGCAATTATCAAACGGTAGTTAACCCTCAAAAACACCTCAAAAATCGCCCTGTTGTGATTGGTTTTGGCCCAGCAGGCATTTTTGCGGCTTTAATTTTGGCGCAGGCTGGCTTTAAACCGATTGTATTAGAACGCGGCAAAGCGGTGCGAGAAAGAACCAAAGACACTTGGGATTTTTGGCGGAAAAATCAGTTAAATCCCGAATCAAACGTGCAGTTTGGTGAAGGCGGCGCGGGCACTTTTTCGGATGGTAAATTGTGGAGTCAGATTAAAGACCCCAAGCATTACGGCCGCAAAGTGTTGCAAGAGTTTGTCGCTGCAGGTGCGCCGCCCGAAATATTGTATTTAAGCCATCCGCATATTGGCACGTTTCGCTTGGTGGGCATGGTAGAAACCATGCGCAAAACGATTATCGCACTAGGCGGTGTGATTCGTTTTAATGCGCGCGTGGATGATATTGAAATTGAGAACAGCGCCATTCGTGGTGTGGTATTGGCTAATGGCGAGCACATTGCCAGTAATCATGTGGTATTAGCGGTTGGTCACAGCGCACGCGATACGTTTGAAATGCTGCATCGCAAAGGTATTTTTGTAGAGGCCAAGCCTTTTTCAATCGGCTTTCGCATTGAGCATCCACAATCACTCATCGACAAAGCGCGCTATGGCAGCAGCTACAGTGAAGATTTAATTAATAAGCTTGGCGCTGCTGAATACAAGTTGGTGCATCACGCCAGCAATGGGCGCAGTGTGTATAGTTTTTGCATGTGTCCAGGCGGCACAGTGGTGGCAGCGGCATCTGAAGCAGGTTGCGTGGTTACTAACGGTATGAGTCAATATAGCCGCACTGAGCGCAACGCCAACTCAGGCATTGTGGTAGGCATTACGCCAGAAGTCGATTTTGCTGGACACGCATTGGCTGGCATGGCGTTACAGCGCAAATTAGAAAGCCACGCTTATGTATTGGGTGGCAGCAACTATGCCGCCCCTGCGCAATTGATTGGCGATTTTTTAGCCAACAAACCTTCACAACAATTTGGCCAAGTAGTGCCTTCTTATACACCTAGCGTGCATCTCACCAATTTAGAATCAAGCTTACCCGCCTTTGCAATTGAGTCGATTCGCGAAGCCATACCCGTATTTGCCAAGCAAATAAAAGGTTATGATTTAGCCGACGGCTTGTTAACTGGCGTAGAAACGCGCACCAGCAGCCCCATTCGTATTAGGCGCGATGACGAAACACTGCAAAGCGTTAATACGAAAGGCTTATATCCGTGTGGAGAAGGTGCTGGCTATGCGGGTGGCATTTTATCAGCGGGAGTAGATGGCATTAAAATTGCCGAAGCGGTGATGTTAAGTATGGTCAACAATCAAGCTAGCCAGCGATGACTAATATTTCGCCCTCACCCGTTTTGCCTAAATTATCTACCCAATTCACGCTAATTTTGTCGTCAACCTTGGCGCCTTTTAAATAAAATGTCAGATACGGGTTTTTAGAAATGCCTGTTCCCCATTGCATTTCTAGCACTACTTTATCGTTCAATTTTGCTGTTAACAATTGGATAAAATAAGCCGCAATCAACTCCCCTGCATCATTTTTTTTGCGCCCAGTTTCCATCGGATGATTAATAATCATTTTGACTTCTGTGATATCGTTAACCAACTTGGCGCGCATTTTAATATTGTCCATTTTTTTACCCTTAACCACAGCCGTTTTCTAGCACCACCACGTTTTTAGCCGCGCTAAAATACTGGCTACCCGCTTTTACCACCACTTTTACATCTGCCGTTTCTGCCATTTTTATGCGTGTCACTAATTGCGGTAATGCGCCATTGCTAAAATTGAACTGCCCAATTAGTGCGGTAGGATTGTTTTCCACAAACAGCGTGATTGATTCTGTATTAGCGATGCGACTATGAATTTCTACTTGCACAATTGCGCCGTTTTCGGCTCGGTCTGGCGCGACGATATCAATATCTTTGCTGGGGATCACAACATCCATAGCCAAATTTTTAGCCGCTTCATCTAACTTAACCGCTTCAAACGCCCTATTATTCCAAGTTTGAGCTAAGGCTCGCATGGGCGAAACCATTATCACTGCTGCCATACCCAATAGCATGGTTAAAAAATTTCTGCGTTGCATATTGTGTTAACTCTCTTTCTGGTTTGCCGCCTGCAATCGGCGCAATTCTTTTAATCGCGACTCAACTATCGATTGTTCATAAAAATTACCATCGCTGGCTTTTGCAGCCAAATCAAACTGTTCAATGGCTTTAGTTAAATTATATTGGCGATAATAGGCCTCACCCTGCGCTTGAAAACGCAACAAATCTTTGCCTTTTGCGGTGTGTGCTTTCGCCATTATTTCATAAAAGTAGGCATCCGCTGGGTAAAGTGCTTGCTTTTCGGCAATCAGCTCTAAGGCTTTATCCGGCTGACGAATCGCCAAAAAATGCTCTGCATAACCATAAATTAACGCGCGATGCTCTGGAAACAAACTGAGCGCTTTAGCATATTGTGCAGCGGCAGCTTGTGGATGATTGCGCGCCACTTCGATTTTAGCGGCCAAGTTTTCAAAAAAAGCGTGTCGTGGTGCATGCGTTCTCAGCCATTGTATTTGCACATCGGCGCCAGTTAAGTCATTTTTGCGCAGCATGGCCACCGCCAAACCATAATGCTCTGCAGCCTCGTTGGCAAAGCGGCGCTCTCTAATATTTAGTTGAAACTGTTCTATCGCTGCTTGCGCCATGCCGTTGTTAGCACGCAGTTTTGCCTTCACCAAACCAAATTCAACACTGTCAGTCACTTGCTTATAGGGCATTGAATCCACGCGATTGGACATATCCGCGATACGCTCGACTGTGAGTGGGTGAGTGCGTAAAAAACTGGGTGCCGTGCCTTCTACAAAGCGGTTGCCACGCTGTAGTGTGGCAAAAAAAGCGGGCATTGCGCGCGTATCAAAACCTGCTGCATCTAAAATGGTTAATCCAACACGGTCGGCTTCGCGCTCATGCTCGCGAGAGTAATCTAGTTGTCGTGCCACACTTGAAGCAGTTGCCGTTGTTAAAGCCCCAGAAGCGAGCTCTGGATTGCTTCGTGATACCAGCAAAGCCAATGCAATGCCTGCAATATTTTTAAAAGTATCGTATTTTTGCGACGCTAACATGCGCGCTAAATGCCGCTGTGTCACATGACCAATTTCGTGCCCAAGCACGCTGGCCATTTCTGATTCACTGTTTGAAGCTAATATTAACCCGGTGTGCATACCAATCACGCCGCCTGGCATGGCAAACGCGTTAATAGAATTGTCGCGCACCACAAAAAAATGAAATGTTTGCCGTTTGTCTGGGCTACTTTCTGCTAACTTTTGCCCAATCGCTTGCAAATAATCCGTGACTTCTACATCTTGCAACACCTCATCGCTCACCGCCACTTCACGCAAAATTTGCTCGCCTATACGTTGCTCATCTTGCGGGGTTAAAACCGTTTGTGCAATATCGCCCAAGTCTGGCAAATCGTTATCTATATTGGGGCTTGGTAAGTTGGTATTTAATGGGCCGCGATTTAGATATGGCTTACCCGAAATCGCAGGCTCATCTGCAGCATCCGCAAACGCTGTTTGCGCAAACAGTAGCGTTACAATCGCAACGATTGGCATCATAAATAATAATTTAAACTGCATCATTGTTATGATAATGCTTTAAGTCGCTTAGTTCATGACAAAAGTTTGCGGCGCATGGTCATAATGGATGCTTCATGGCAAAATTTAAACCGCATCATTAACCTTAGAAAGTAATCTTGAGAATTCTATGAGCCAACCTAAAAAAACCCTCACCCACTTTGATAACAGTGGCCAAGCACACATGGTTGACGTTGGTGACAAAGCCCTTACGCGCCGTGTTGCGATTGCTACTGGCAGCATTAGCATGTTAGCCACAACCTTAACGCTTATTCAACAAGGCCATGCAAAAAAAGGCGATGTGCTAGGCATTGCGCGTATTGCGGCTATTCAAGCCAGTAAAAAAACCGCGGATTTAATTCCGCTATGCCATCCGATTTCGCTCACAAAAGTATCCGTTACATTTGAAATAAATACCGCGCAAAATAGTGTTAAATGTACGGCAATCTGCGAAACCACAGGCCAAACGGGTGTGGAAATGGAGGCTTTAACCGCAGTGAGCGTAGGCTTACTGACCATTTACGACATGTGTAAGGCCGTAGACCGCGGTATGGCAATAGTTGAAATCAAATTAATAGAAAAACACGGTGGGAAATCTGGTCATTGGGTGATAAGCGGCTAAGCATGCCATACTTAACCACTCAAAAGACTTAAAAAATTATTTACCGCCAATCAAGCTTTTAACTGCGCCCACTAAATCGCCAGGCATGATAACGATTTTACTATTATGAGAATCCGCAATTTTTTGCATTGAAGTAATATAGCGGTCACCCAATAAAAACATGGCCGAGGCGTTATTTTCTTTGACCGCTTCGGTAATAAATTTAATCGATTCTGCCGATGCTTTTGCTGCCACCATTTGTGCCTCTGCATCTTTGCGTGCCGCTTCTAAGCGCGCTTCTGCGTTTAAAATAAGCGATTGTTTTGCACCTTCTGCTTCTGTTACCACGGCCACACGTTCACGTTCTGCCGCGGCTTGGCGTTCCATCGCGTCTTGCATATTATTGGATGGTTTAATATCTTGAATTTCAACCGATTTAACCGTCAAACCCCAATCCAATGCTTCATCTGCGATGGCTAATTTCAGTTCGGTTTTAATCCGATCGCGCGAAGTTAACGCGTGATTAAGCTCCATGCCGCCAATAATCGAGCGTAAATTGGTTTGCACCATATTACGCATCGCTTCACGGAAATTTTCAATGCCATATACGGCGCGCTCAATATTGCTGACTTTAATAAACGCCACCGCGTTGGCTAAAATCACTGCGTTATCCGCCGTAATCACTTCTTGCTGCGGAATTTCTAAAATAATGTCTTTGGTGGTGACTTTATAGCTGACTTTAGTGAAAACAGGGTTAATCACATGCAAGCCTGGGCTTAATACACCTGCAAATTTACCTAGTCTTTCTACTACCCATTCTTCGCCCTGCGGCACAATACGCACGCCTTTAAAAATGGCAACTGCTACTAAAAAGATGAGTATTAAACTGAATTCGGTCATGTGGATTTTCCTTAAAAATTAACTAAATCGCTTGAATGCGTAATGTATTGCCTTCTACTGCAACGACACGCGCTTGCGTGCCTTCTGTAATCGTTTCATTGGCAACAGCAGGCCATTCGCGGCTACCCATTAAGCCTTGCGTAAATTGTATTTTACCTGTTTGATCAGCGCTACAGGCTTCAACCACCGTGCCAATACGGCCAATTTCCTCGCCTTGCGCTTGACCCACCCGCGAATGTGTTTCAGTTTTTTTGTAATTCAACTTCCAAATGGCCAATGAGCCAATGGACAAGGCAGCAAAAATAGCAAACTGCACAGCAACTGGCATGGCGGGAAACAACCAAGTAGCAATGGCCACGCATAAGGCAGAAACACCAAACCAAAGCACATAAACCGTGCCAGTTGCCATTTCTATGGCTAATAATACCAAGCCAATCACACCCCACATCCACATTGCTTGCAGCATATTGACACCCTCAATCAGTGTTAAGTTAAGTGGATAATGGTATCACTATTATTTTAAAAAAACCCTGTTTGTAACGGTTAACATGAACCTAATATTGGCTGCTAAGCTCCTATTCAACTCTACTTAACCATCAAAAACATGCAAAATCCTGTTCATATTGTCTGGTTTAAACGCGATTTACGCATACAGGATCACGCACCACTTAATCGCGCTTGTGCTTCAGGCCACGTCTTGCCACTCTATTGCTGGGAGCCCAGCCAATGGTCTGGTGACGATTATGTCGCGCAACATCAAGCGTTTATTGCCGAATGTTTAGTTGATCTGAAACAAGCCTTAACCAGCATTGGCTTGCCTTTAATGGTTTCTAACCTCGGCATTGTTGAAACATTGCAAGGCATTAAAAACCAATCGCCCATTGCCGGGTTATATAGCCACGAGGAAACAGGCAATGGCGCTAGTTTTTTGGTGGATAAAGCCGTGGCCGATTGGTGCAAAGCACAGCAAATTAATTGGCAACAATCGCCACAAAATGGCGTGGTCAGGCGTTTAAAAAATCGCAACCATTGGAACAGCCAATGGGAACAGCGCATGTGCGCGCCTATCATCACAACGCCAAATTCACTAGTTGCAGCGCCGCTCATCATCTTGCCATCAAGCAATATTGCACAAGCAAAAGGCCTTGATAAGCCTAAGCGCCAACGTGGTGGGCGCAGCAATGGATTATCTGTATTGAACAGTTTTTTAGATGGCCGCGCGGCCAAGTTTCGCGGCGGCATTTCAAGCCCATTGACTGCTGTTACCGCTGGCTCGCGGCTTTCACCTTATTTAGCCTATGGCTGCCTTTCAATGCGCGAAGTGGTACAAGCCACGCGTGCGCGCAGAGAATGGGCGAATCAAATGCCACATCTTTTCCCTAAAAGTTTGAATAGTGGGCTTATTGGCTTTGAAAGCCGTTTGCACTGGCACTGCCATTTTATGCAAAAGCTAGAATCAGAACCTGAAATGGAGTTTGAAAACCTGCACCACGCGCATGATGGCATGCGTGATGAAGCACTTTGTGATGTTGATTCGCAGCGCCATCTGGCTAGTTGGAGCAAAGGCGAAACTGGCTGGCCATTGGTGGACGCGTGCATGGCGATGCTGCGCGAAACAGGTTGGATTAATTTTCGCATGCGCGCCCTATTAATGAGCACGGCATCTTATTTATATTGGTTGCACTGGCGTCAATCTGGCCTGCATCTGGCGCGCGAATTTTTAGATTATGAACCTGGCATTCACTGGGCACAAAGCCAAATGCAAAGCGGCACCACGGGCATTAATACCTTGCGTATTTACAGTCCAATTAAACAGGCGCAAGATCAAGACCCAACAGGCGCATTTGTGCGGCATTGGTTACCTGCACTCAAAAATGTGCCCGATACTTGGATTTTTGAACCGTACTTAATGCCCAAAGCACAGCAAAAACAATATGGATGTGAGCTTGAAAAACACTATCCAGCGCCAATTGTTGATATCGCCATTGCGATGCGCGAAGCCAGAGCTAAAATTAAGCAGGTACGCCAACAGGCAGGCGCGCTTGATGAAACGCAAGCAATCATTCAAAAACATGCCTCGCGCAAAGGCATGCTGGGTAGTATTCGCGACGCAAATGGGCAAGCATTAGTCGTAAAAAAACGTCAAAAAAAGAGTACACTGATGAAACTAAAGCATTCACAACAAGAACTTTTTTAATGTCGGCAACCAAACTTATTATTCCGTGCGACCGTGCCGAACGTCTGCAATATATCAGACGCATGTTTCCGCAAGCCACTGGCTCATTTTTGAGCGATGAGTGGCGCGGCGGTAGACATGAAGCGCTTAAACGTTTAAACAGCATTGATGCCATTGCTTATAATCGTAATCGCAATTTTCTTAATGGCGCGGTCACCAAACTTTCTCCCTATTTTCGACATGGTTGCTTAACCTTAAAAGAAGCATCTGACAGCGCGCGCGGACGTTTTCATGAGCATGCAGAAAAATTTGTATTTGAACTGGCTTGGCGCGATTATTGGCGCCGTGTTTGGTACAACTTGGGCGATGGTATCTTTAGCGATATTGAAGACCCAAAAGTAGCGCTGGGCGATAAATTAATGCCCGATTTTATTCGTCAAGGCATTACTGGATTGCCTTGTATGGATGGATTTATTCGCGATTTAACCCAATATGGTTATGTGCATAATCATGCACGCATGTGGTTTGCAGCTTATGTGGTGCATTGGCTAAAAGTCGATTGGCGTGAAGCAGCTGATTGGTTTGAGCATCACTTGCTCGATGGCGATAAAGCCTCTAATCATTTATCCTGGCAATGGGTTGCATCACTATTTAGCTCAAAGCCTTATTATTTTAATAAAGAAAATTTGGCGCGCTTCACAGGCGAAAAATATTGCGCCAATTGCAAAGTAAGCTGCCCTTTTGATGCCAGCTACGAAGTACTTAACGATAGATTATTCGCTAATTTAGCCCCAACAACCGCCAAAAAACATAAAGTGAGCATTCCACTAAAAGTGGCCATGTCTACACATCAAGCAGTGGCGATTTTTGTGCATGATGAAATGCTCTCTGCCGCCCACCCCTTAATGCACAAGCCGATGCCAAAGATATTTGTGTTTGACGATATGTTGCATGGCAGATGGCCACTTAAGCGCATACAGTTTGTGGCTGATTGCTTAAGTGAATTGCAAGATATTGAAGTATGGATGGGCGACACCCGCGACGTGCTTAAGCAACGCGGTGTTGGTCAAGTGATTACGCAGCAAACGCCCAATATGCAAATTAAAGCGCTGCTCGAGGCTTTCAACACCACTTGGCAGCCTGAAGTTAAATTTACTGATATTGAAATTAGCGAAAAACGCCTTAAACGTTTCTCGCGTTATTGGGAAAAAGTCGGGCCAGCCTTATTCGGTGATAATGTTTCTAGTCAACCTTAAATTAAGCAGCTTAATCGGCTCATTCAAGGCAGTTAATACCGTATTGTTTGCGGCTACTTAACCCTATTTTTTAATCAATTTTTGCATACGCTTGCAGCAAAGACTTTTGCTTGCCTATGATAAAATACGCGCATGACTCAGCCAAACATCACCAGCAAAGCACTCGCTAAATCTTTTGACCCCAAAGCCATTGAAAGCCATTGGTATGCTTTTTGGGAAAGCCGTGGTTTTTATGCCGCAGGTTTCAGCAAACCTACAGCGTCTAATCCTAATGTTAAAGACAACTTTTGTATTTTATTGCCGCCACCCAATGTCACAGGTACGCTGCATATGGGACATGGCTTTAATCAAACGCTGATGGATGCGCTAACGCGTTATCACCGCATGCGTGGCGATAATACGCTTTGGCAACCTGGCACAGACCATGCAGGTATTGCCACCCAAATAGTGGTAGAACGCCAGTTAGATGCGCAAGGTATTACACGGCACAGTCTTGTAAAAGACTACGGAAATAAGCTTGGGCGTGAGAAATTCCTAGAAAAAGTGTGGGAGTGGAAAGAATACTCAGGCGGCACCATTACTCAGCAAATGCGCCGTTTAGGTACTTCGCCTGACTGGTCGCGCGAACGCTTTACCATGGACGAAGGTTTGAATAAAACCGTCACCGAAACCTTTGTGCGTTTGTATAACGAAGGCTTGATTTACCGTGGTAAAAGATTAGTCAATTGGGATGTTAAGTTAGGCACAGCCGTTTCAGATTTAGAAGTAGTACAAGAAGAAGAAGACGGCTTTATGTGGCATATCAACTACCCGCTAGCGGATGGCTCAGGCAGTTTAACGGTAGCGACTACACGCCCAGAAACCATGCTAGGCGATGTTGCGGTGATGGTGCACCCTGAAGATGCGCGCTATAAAAACTGGGTCGGAAAAAGTGTTAAGTTACCGCTTTGTAATCGCGAAATCCCCATTATTGCCGATGATTACGTGGATATGGAGTTTGGTACAGGTTGCGTAAAAGTAACGCCTGCACATGATTTTAATGATTATGCGGTTGGACAGCGCCACCAATTACCAATGATAGAAATTTTATCATTGGCAGGCTTAGTGAATGAAAATGCGCCTGAACAATATCTTGGTTTAAATGTAATTGCTGCGCGCAAATTGGTGGTAGAAAATTTAGAAGCTGGCGACTATTTAGTTAAAACCGAAAAACATAAACTCAAAGTGCCGCGCGGCGACCGTACAGGCGTAGTGATTGAACCAATGCTGACTGACCAGTGGTTTGTGGCAATGAGCAAATCTGATGAATCAGGTAAAAGCATTACGCAAAAAGCATTAGATGTGGTGGCTAGCGGCGAGATTAAATTCTATCCCGATAATTGGGTGAATACCTATAACCAATGGCTGAACAATATTCAAGATTGGTGTATTTCACGCCAGCTTTGGTGGGGGCATCAAATCCCTGCATGGTATTCAGATACTGGAAAAGTGTATGTGGCGCATGATGAAGCAGAAGCCAAATCTTTAGCCGCCAAAGATGGGTATACGGGTAACTTGAAACGTGATGATGATGTATTAGATACGTGGTATTCATCTGCGCTGTGGCCATTTTCAACCTTAGATTGGACAGGCGATGATGCGATTGACGCGCAAAACCAAGCGTTACAACAATTTTTACCGTCTAGCGTACTTGTCACAGGGTTTGATATTATCTTTTTCTGGGTGGCGCGCATGGTCATGATGACTAAGCACATCACTGGCAAAATTCCGTTTAAGCATGTGTATGTGCATGGCTTAATCCGCGATGCCGAAGGCCAAAAGATGAGTAAATCTAAAGGCAATGTGCTTGACCCGATTGATTTGATTGACGGCATTTCTTTGCCCGATTTAATCAAAAAACGCACGACAGGTTTGATGAATCCTAAAGATGCTGAAAAAATTGAAAAGCGCACCAAAAAAGAATTCCCAGAAGGCATTGCCGCTTATGGCACTGATGCGTTGCGGTTTACTTTTGCCGCATTGGCCTCGCCAGGGCGTGATATTAAGTTTGATTTGCAACGCTGTGATGGCTACCGAAACTTTTGCAATAAACTGTGGAACGCCACGCGTTTTGTTTTGATGAACGTACAAAATGAAGACGGTAGTTTAAAAGATTGTGGCTTAGAAGATTGCGCCACTAAGCCAGAGGGATATTTATTTTTCTCCCCTGCTGACCGTTGGATTGTGAGCAAACTACAGCGCACAGAGGCAGAAGTTGAACGCGCGTTTGCCGATTACCGATTCGATTTAGCCGCTAAAGCCATGTATGAGTTTGTGTGGGATGAATACTGCGATTGGTATTTAGAACTGGCAAAAGTGCAGCTACAGGCGGAACGTGAAGATAAAGTGCAGCTGCAAGCGGAACGCCTAAATGAAGTGCAGCTACAGGCGGAACGTGAAGATAAAGTGCAGCTGCAAGCGGAACGTCAAGAAGGGTCACAGATTCAAACGGTCGATGAAGCGAGCCAACGCGGCACCCGCAGAACCTTGATTCGTGTGCTGGAAACTATGTTGCGTTTGGTGCATCCGATTATGCCATTTATCACCGAAGAAATCTGGGCGACTATTGGCTCCATCAGTGGCAAAACTGGCCCAAGCATTATGCTAGAAGCCTATCCAATAGCGCAGCCAACTAAGTTAGATGAAACTGCCGAGGCATGGGTTGCGCAGTTAAAACAAATGGTAGATGCCTGCCGCAGCTTACGTGGCGAAATGGGCATTTCGCCCGCCGCGCGCGTGCCACTTATCGCCAACGGTAATACAGAACAATTGGCCACTTATGCGCCCTATTTAAAAGCTTTGGCTAAATTAGATCATGTGTCGATTGTGACACAGCTGCCAGAAGCTGATGCGCCGGTGATGCTGGTTAATGACTTTAAATTGATGCTAAAAGTAGAAATTGATGTAGCCGCAGAAAAAGAACGTTTGGCTAAAGAAATCGCCAGATTACAAGCCGAAATCGGCAAAGCCAATGGCAAGCTCAATAATGCAAGCTTTATAGCGCGCGCACCTGCAACGGTGGTGGCTTTAGAAAAAGCGCGTGTGGCCGAATTTAGTGCAAATGCCGCTAAACTGCAAACTCAACTTGCCAGATTGGGCTAACTTAACCAGTTAAAATGGCTAAATTTTAAAATGTCTGCTCCAGATGATGACCCCGTGAATGAAATTATGTGCAGTTGTAGCGGCACCACACGCGGCAAAATTTATGATTTATATCAGCAAGGTTTAGATATTGAAGGCATCTCGCAGCGCACTGGCATCAAAACCGGATGCGGTGGTTGCGAGTGGGATATTGAGGCGTTTGTAAAAGCGCTGGCAGAGCAAGTTAACCCGATAAATTAAGCAAAAACCAATTGAATCTAGAGTCTAAATAAATCTTGAAGCTAGATAAAAAGATTGACGTCTGATTCGCCTGCAAACTCAAAAAAAGTGGCCGCGCCGCCAAATTCGATTTCGTCAATAAAATCGGTTTTTTTGAAATCAAACAAATCCACCGTCATTTGGCAGGCAATCAGTTTTACGCCTGCCTCAATACACGCGGCACGCAGCTCCTCAATGCTGGCCACGCCTTTACTGGCGATTTTTTGCTTCATCATCATGGTTGCCATGCTTTCCATGCCTGGCAACATTTGCGCAAAATTGGGCATCGGCACAGGCATTGGCATGGCGGGGTTTCCCAGCGGCGAAACTTTTAGTTCAGACAAATCTTTTTTAAGTAAAGTTAAGCCATAAAAAGTGAAGAAAATATGCACTTCGTAATCTAACGCCGCCGCAGTGGATGCCAAAATAAAAGGTGGGTATGCCCAATCTAGCGACCCTTTTGAAGCGATTAATGCAAGCTTTTTAGCCATTATTTTAATCGATACGCTTTTTAATATAAAACGTAAATACGCCTTCTGCTGCTTCTTGCGCTAGTAATTCATGCCCCGTTTGTTTGCAAAAAGCCTGAAAATCTTTGACTGATCCAGGATCAGTCGCCATGATTTTTAGCGTTTGCATCGCATTAATCTCACTTAAGCTTTTTTTACAGCGCAAAATCGGTAAGGGACAATTTAAATTGCGCGCGTCACACTCTTTGTCAAAATTCATCGTTATTCCTATTTCAATATTACGTTCGCAGATTAGACTGGTTTATTTTCGCCAAATACATAACCAGCTTTGCCCCAAGCAAGCACGCCGCCTGTTAAATTGAACACATTTTTTAAACCTTTGCTGGTTGCAAAATCGGCCGCATGCGCTGAACGCACGCCACTGTGGCAATAAAAAACGACGGTATTTGCATTGAGCAGTTTTTCATACTCCACTGGCAACATCGATAGTTGAATGTGAATCGCGCCAGGGATAATACCACGCGCCACTTCGTCATTATTTCTCACATCAACCAACACCACTTTGGGTTCACTCATCAGATTGCGTAAATCTGCCGCTTGTATATCTGAATAATTTTTCATGTTGAAAACCTAATTAATTTTTATATTGTACACAGGATACTTTGTGAATAAAACGCTTAATCAATGATTTGAATAGCTTGAACCAATAAAAAAGCCGCACATAAGCGTGCGGCTTTTTTATTGTAGCGGTTATTTATATTCAGTTAATCATATAAATTGCGTAAAAAATAGGGTTAAGTAATGGCTAGCAATTTACACATTGTTTAATCCTATTAACACCTAATTAATTTGCAACTGGCGCAGCCTCTTGTGGCTGGTTAGGTTGAACTTTATTACCTTTGGTAGTGCCACTATTCATATCTTTCTTTCTCATCAGTTTGCTTTTTTTACTGTGCGGACGATCTGATGGGTTAACTGACGGGCCTTTATCAGTACGCATTTGTTGCTTTTGTACTTGTGGTGTTTCAACGTTACCAAGGTTGCTGGCATCATCTTTAATAGGGTCAACTTGCATTTCAGTCACACCTTTGTCAGTGCGCATTTGTTGCTCTTGCACTTGTGGTGATTCTGCAGTACCCAAGTTGCTTGCATCATCAACGTTTTGCGTTGAAGTGCCAGCCGTAACGCTTAACGCGCTAAGGCTAAGTGCCGCGGCAATAATGCTAGAAGTAAATATATTCATGTGATTCCTTATATAAAAGTTATAGGTTATTAAACGAGGATATTCGTTTATGAAAGACTATATTAGGGCAGGCAAAACAATAGGTCTGTACGGTAGGAAACACATTCATTACTAATTAGATGCATATGGTTTTTGCGCTGTTAGTAATACCGCAGCTAGCCGATCGGTGGTTTGATAAACTTCCCTCAACAACTCTTCTCCAAAAATATCAGGGTCAATTTCATGATACTTAACATGAAAACCAGCGCCATTTAATCGCTGCGCTACATCCAAATAAAACGCATCTTCGCCATTGACAATCGCAACACCTGTATATAAAAGCAGGCTTCCGCCAGCAGCTAATCGGGCGATGGCGCTATCTACAATAGCAATCGATAAATCTGCGCCCAACGCGCCGCCGCCATGACGATAAGCACGCGCAGTGGCATCGACTAAATAAGGCGGATTTGCAATAATTAAATCAAATTCACCATCCACATCCTGCAATAAATCGCTGTATGCCACTTGCACATTGAGCGCCTGTGCAGCTTGCACGTTCACCTTTGCTAGCGTTAATGCGCTAGCGTTAATATCCAAAGCCAATACCGCGCATTGTGGCAAAGCTTTGGCTAATAATATTGCGCCAGCCCCGCTGCCAGTGCCAATATCTACTGCGCGTTTAATTGGCGATTGGTGTTGTGATAAAAACTGCTGAATGGCCGCCGCAAACCGATAGGTATCAGGGCCAAAGAAAACCGCATGTTCATGATCTGTAGGAAATGCTGAGTGCAAAAAATACTGCCCGTTCAAACTAGCCACACGCAATTGGCTGCGCCAGAGGTCACCGTGTTTAACCAATATATCAGCGGCTCGCATGCAATCAATCACGTCCGTTGCAATGTCTTCTAACGCAAACGCTCGGTTCCAGCCAAAAATACCGGCTAAATCTGTTGCTCGCGAATTGCCAAAGCGCTGGTTCACACGTTGATGGCTTAATGGTGTAATGGCTGTATGTGCATAATTTTTATCGCGTAACAGTCGCAATAATTGCATTAGGCCAGCTATATTATGTTCACTCAATATGAATGACTCAATTCTAATAATTTCATTCCAAACATTTTTTTAAGCGTTTCTGCACCCTATTTTGGCAAAAGTTTGGCTGAAAACTGGTGTTTTTACTGTACGTTCGCGCACATTAATCTGTCAAAGGTTTGCACCAAACTGCGCCCTTAACAAGATTAATGATTAATGGGTACGCTAACGTACTGACCCGTTTTTTTTAAAATCATACTATCTTTAAACTATTTTGAATCAAACTCTAAACTTAATGCATAGATTGATTCAAATATTCGCCAAAGCAGCATTTTGATTGTTCTAGAAACTAGATTCGACCAAGATTTAATATAAGCATATTGGCAAAGCAAACCGCATTAATACATTTGCGGGTAAATTCAGCAATCCAAATAATCAGCGAACGGGCAATCATATTATGCATAACAAGCACTTTAATCTTACCGATTTGGCGACATTTAAGCACAATAAATTGGCAAAAGTTATTCCCTTATCGCTAGATGCAAAGCATATTAAATTGGCGCAATTTAATCATCAGCGTTTTATGCCAAATTTTATCCATAGTGATTGGCAAGCAAAATTGCACGAAGAGACCGCACATTTGCTGGCAGAAGGCCAGTTTATTGAGCAGTTAAGAGGCACAATACAAACAAAATTAACGCATTTACCGCAAAACCCAATGGCTTTTATCGATTGGTTTGAAGCGCTCAAACAAAACGGCCCTGGCCAAGGCGATCGTCTATTTCCTTGGCTGGCGCAGCATGCAAGCTTAGATCAAATGCGCTGGTTTTTGAATCAAGAAGCGGCTGGCGAAGCAGGTTTTGATGATTTAGTTGCCATCACACAAGTAAAAATTCCCACACAAGCTAAGCTTGAAATGGCGCGCAATTATTGGGATGAAATGGGTCGTGGCAACGAATCTGGCATGCATGGCCCCATGTTAAGCGCGGTGGTGGACGATTTAGATTTGACGCCCAGCATTGAAATGACGGTTTGGGAATCGCTGGCTTTGGCTAACTTAATGCTTGGTTTAGCCGCAAATCGGCGTTACGCTTATCAATCCATTGGTGCATTAGGTGCCGTCGAAATGACCGCGCCAACCAGAGTAAGCTTTGTGAATGATGGTTTAAAACGTCTGCATATTCCTTTTAAAACCAGGCAGTATTTTCAACTACACGCCACTTTAGATATTAACCATTCTAAAGCTTGGAACGCAGAAGTGATTTACCCTTTAGTAAAATCAAACCCTGAAATTGCCAAGGCCATTGCAGAAGGCGCGCTGATGCGTTTGGAATGTGGCGCAAAATGTTTTGCCCGTTATAGAGCGCATTTTGGGTTGAACAATCATTAAGTTGTAGAAAATTGCGCTAAAAAAATGGTTAAGTAATACATACTTAACCATTTTTTTTGGCTAAATTTAGGCGTTAAGTGTGCGCATATCAATCACAAATCGATATTTCACATCGCCCTTTACCATGCGTTCGTAAGACTTTTCAATATCTTGAATCGCAATGATTTCAATATCCGACGTAATATGGTGTTCCGCGCAAAAATCCAGCATCTCTTGCGTTTCTTTAATGCCACCAATTAGCGAGCCAGCAATTTGCCTGCGTTTAAAAATCAGGTTACCGATATTGGGCGTTGGGTGCGGATGTTCTGGCACGCCGTTCAAACATAAGGTGCCGTCGCGCTTTAATAGCGCCGTATAAGCGTCTAATTGATGCGATGCCGCGACAGTATTCAAAATAAAATCGAAGCTATTAGCATGCTTGTTCATTTCATCTGCATTTTTAGAAATCACCACTTCATCTGCACCTAATCTTTTTGCATCTTCTGCCTTGCCTGGTGAGGTGGTAAATAACACCACATGCGCGCCCATGGCGTGCGCCAGCTTAACCGCCATATGCCCTAAACCGCCTAATCCAACAATACCCACTTTGCTGCCTGGGCCTACTTTCCAATGCTTGAGTGGTGAGTAAGTGGTAATGCCAGCACATAACAATGGCGCGACTGCAGCAAGCTCTAATTTATCTGAAATCCGCAATACAAAATGCGCATCGACCACGATTTGATTCGAGTAACCGCCATAGGTCATTTTGCCCGTGTGTTTATCTGGGCTGTTATAGGTGAATATTTCTTGGTCGCAATATTGCTCTAAACCATCTTGGCAATCGGGGCAAACGCGACATGAATCGACCAAGCAACCAACGCCAGCCAAATCGCCCACTTTAAATGTAGTGACTTCTGAACCCACGTTAAGCACGCGCCCGACAATTTCGTGGCCAGGCACAACTGGGTAAACCGTATTTTTCCATTCGTTGCGCGCTGTGTGCAAATCAGAATGGCAAACGCCACAAAATAGAATTTCAATTTGCACATCGTTTACGCCTAATGCGCGGCGCTCAAAATGAAAAGGTGCTAATTTATCTTTAGCGGCATGCGCCGCATAACCAATAACATTTGCCATATTGCTTTCCTTTAAAAATTATTTTCAGCAGAAATAATTAAACATCTTTACTGCCAAAAGGGATATAGTCAACTAGTTAATCTTATATAAGATGTATTAACTTTGTATAAGATTTAATTTTTTTGATACGTATGAAAATTAATATACCCTATATTAGCAAATGCTTACTGCACTAATTATGGTTTAATATTATTAAGGTTTAATATTCATAGACTATTAAAACTTGATAAGTTAGCTTACACAAAGCTTTTACTTTGTGTCGCTTTTTTGTTGCACTTAATCATTGGTTTGCTGTTAACGTTTTTTTCATGGCGCTACTCTCAACAACAGCAAACACAACATCTCAACAAAGAATTTAAATTTGCCACCGAGCAAGTAGCCAAAAACATTCACAGCCGCATTGCTGCTTATGAAATTATGTTGCGCGGCGTTAGAGCGTATTTTCACGGCTCTAATGATGTCACTTTTGCCGAGTTTAAAAATTATGTGAATGACCTGCACCTTGATAATAAGAAATCTGGCATTCAAGGTGTGGCGATTGTTGCACTGATTCCACACAAAGATAAAACCCAACACATTAATCATTTACGCCGCTGGCAGCTCAAAGATTATCAAATCAAGCCAGCAGGTGATCGCGCGTTTTATGCGCCTATCGTTAGTATAGAACCAATGGTGGGTGATAACCTGAAAGCAATGGGTTTAGATTTGCTCACACGACCAGCCGAGCTATCGGCGATGGAAAAATCGCGCGATTTAGATATGGCCACCATCAGCGCGCCGATTATGCTAGTGCAAGATGCAGGCAAACCAGATTCACTGGCATTTGTGATGTATCTGCCGATTTTTGCGAATAATCTAGCGATTAATACGATCACCGAACGCCGTGCTGCGATCAAATCTTGGGTAGATGTGCCTTTTCGCATTAACGATTTAATCAATGGTTTAAGTGGCGAAATTCCAGCCGATATTGTGCTGGAAATTTATGACGGCGTGTCAATCTCCGACCAATTTCGCATGTATCAATCCAGCAATCATCTGCAAAATACAACGATTCAAAGCAATTTCCCTCCGCTATCTAAACGGTTAGATATTGGTGGCCGCTCTTGGACGATTGTCACCACAATAACGCCCGCCTTTGTCGAGCGCGTTGCTAACCCCAGACAATCCCTTATTATTGCGCTGGCTGGCTTAAGCTTATCGCTGATGCTGGCTTGGCTATCGCTGATATTGGTGAGCGGCCGACAAAAAGCACAAACACGTTATAAACAACTTTTTGCGCAGGCGGGTGAAGGCGTAATTATCTTAGATAGCAATCATCATATTATTGACTGTAATCGCGCCGCACTGAATTTATTTGGTTATAGCAATATACAATTTTTAAGCTTATCTTTGCATCAAATTTTAGAAAAATCTGAAATCAATCAACTAGATAATTTTATCGATAAATTAAAATTAAATTTAAGTGTTTCGGCTTTAAAAGAGTGGTCGTGTGTTCGTCAAGACGGCTCACCATTTACCGCAGAAATTAGCTGCTCTAGATTAGATGTAGATAACTACTTTATGATTGTGCGTGATTTAACTGATCGCAAAAAAGCTGAACTACAAATTCAACGTTTGAACAAATTATATTTGGCCTTAAGCGAAACCAATCAAGCTATTGTGCGCAAGGGAGATGAAAATGAGTTACTCACTTTAGTGTGTAAATGCGCGGTTGAACAAGGCGATATGAAAATGGCTTGGATAGGTAAGTTTGATACGACATCCGCTAACATCATGCCAATCGCCAGTTATGGCGCTGCTGCCGATTGTTTGGCGATTTTAAAGGCAGTAAATGATGATAATGCGACGCGCGTGGCACTAAAGGAGCATAAACCAATTATTATCAATGACTTACTTAACCACTTAGATGCGTCAGATTTGCATCGTAAAGCAAAAAAATTGGGTTGGCGCTCTGCTGCTAGTTTTCCCATTTATCGACATGCTCAACCCTATGCCTTGTTAACGGTTTATCACGAAGAAACGCAGGCGTTTGATAAAATAGCGGTAGATTTACTTACCGAAATGGCTGGTGATATTAGTTTCGCGCTGGATAATTTTGATCGTGAGCAACATCGCTTGCAATCGCAAAAAATGCTCGCCGAAAGTGAAGCAAAATTATCGACTATTTTAAATAATGTCGCCGCCTACATCTACGTTAAAGATTTAAAAGGCCGCTATTTGTTTGCCAACCAGCTATTACTGAATTTATGGAATAGTAGTTCAGAAGAGGTCATTGGTTTTGGCGATGAAAAGTTCTTTGATGCAACAACCACTCATCAGATTCGTGGAATTGACCAAAAAGTACTGGTTAAGGGTGAAGTGGTTGAAAAAGAAGAAGCGAATCAATTAAAAGGAACAGGTGAGACTAGAATTTATTGGTCGGTTAAATTACCCTTGCGGCGCGCGGATGGCAGCATTTACGGTTTGTGCGGAATTTCAACCGATATGACGGAACAGAAACGCACTGAGGCTGATTTAAAACTCGCGGCCATATCGTTTGAGTCGCAGCTAGGTATGATTATTATGGATGCGCAAAAAGTCGTTCTTAAGGTAAACAAAGCTTATACAAAAATTTCAAACTTTAGTGCCGGAGAAGTGGTGGGTAAAAAGCCTGAATTAATCAGCGCAGAGCATGATATGGGTATTGAGGAAAAGATCTGGCGCGAAGCTGCTAATCAGGGCGGATGGGAAGGCGAAGTTTGGAGTAAGCGTAAAAACGGTGAAGTGTATCCACAATATTTGATTGTGACTGCGGTAAAAGATGCACAGCAACATATTATTAATTATGTGGCCTCGTTAACGGACATTACCGAAAGCAAAGCGGCAGCATCAGAAATTGAGCAGTTGGCTTTTTATGATATTTTAACGCAGTTGCCCAATCGGCGGCTTTTATTAGATCGGCTAAGTCACGCGTTAACCATCAGTCAGCGCTCAGGCTTGGTGGGCGGTTTATTGTATCTTGACCTTGACCAATTTAAAATTGTGAACGACTCGCGTGGCCATGATATTGGTGATTTATTACTGAAACAAGTTGCAGCGCGCCTAATTGATTGCGTGAGAGCCGATGATACAGTGGCGCGATTGGGCGGCGATGAATATGTGATTTTGCTGGAAGGTTTAAGCAAAGAGCCATTAGAAGCTGCCGCTCAAACAGAAATAGTGGCGCAAAAAATTCAAATCGCGTTAAGCAAGCCATATCAACTGGCAACACATCAAGCCAGCGCCACAGCGAGTATAGGGTTAGTGTTTTTAGCGGATTAAAACAAACGCCCGATGAGCTTTTAAAACAGGCCGATATCGCTATGTATCACGCCAAAAAACAAGGTCGCAATGCGTTTCACTTTTTTGATCCCGATATGCAAAACACCATCAATTTACGTGTATCGCTAGAAGAAGAAATGCGCAAAGCGATTGCTGAAAATCAATTTAAATTGTATTACCAAGTTCAGGTCGATAACCTAGGAAAACCCATTGGTGCTGAAGCGCTGATTCGCTGGCAACATCCACAGCGCGGGTTAGTGCCGCCGCTGCACTTTATTCCCATAGCAGAAGAAACTGGGCTTATATTGCCAATTGGGCAATGGGTTTTAAATGAAGCTTGCAGGCAACTTAAATTATGGCAAACCAAGGATGCGACTAAGCACTTATCGATATCCATCAATGTGAGCGCTAAGCAATTTCACCAAGCCAATTTTGTGGAGCAAGTTAAATTAGCCGTTGAATCGCACCAAATTAAAGCCATGCTTTTAAGAATTGAATTAACCGAAAGCATGCTGGTGGATAATATTGAAAACCTGATTATCGCGATGAATCACTTAAGAAAAGTTGGTGTACTTTTTGAGTTGGATGATTTTGGCACGGGCTATTCTTCGCTACAATATCTGAAACGGCTGCCTTTGCATCAATTGAAAATTGACCAATCGTTTGTGCGCGATATTACTACCGATAAAACTGATAGCGCGATTGTGAAAACCATCATAAAAATGGCACAAGGTTTAGGCTTAAGTGTGATTGCCGAAGGCGTAGAAACCCAAGCGCAATTGCAACATTTACAAGAAGGGAATTGTGCGTATTTTCAAGGCTATTTATTCAGTAAACCCTTGCCGATTAATGAGTTTGAAAGCGCATTAAGTCACTATCCCACATTGTGATGATTGTGTTGCAAAGCAAAAAGCCAGCACTTAGCTGGCTTTTTTAGTTAAAAATATAACCAAAATTAGTTGATGACAGGTAAATCAACTATTGGCTGAATGGTGTTTAAAGCCGTACCCATTGCAGAAACTTTGCCCACTACAACTGTTGGGCTTTGTACCATTGGCTGAATCACAGCAACCGCATCGGTAGAGCTTGAAGCAACGCCAGTGACTGTTGATTGTGTGTTGGTGTGTGCGTGGGTCATGGAGGTTAATCCTGATGCGCCCTGCGTTAACGCATTAGCTGATAGCGAAATTGCAGCCAAAGATGCGAATAATGATAATGCAAATAATGGTTTGTTCATGATAAATTCCTTATTGAGTGATAAAAGTGAACTACAAACTTTAGTCGCGCCGTACGGATATTCATGACAAAATAGGCTCAAACAATACAATAAACCAACATCTAGCTGGTTTATTTTTTGAGGCTTAATTGCGTGTTAAGTAAGCTTGCAGGCGCCTTAAACCGCCTGCTGTTTTGGTAAATTGCCCACCCAAAAATGAAAGTACTCTCTGGATACAATTAAAAAGAAATCTTTGGTTTTTTGCTTAGCAAATAAATGTTGAATGCTATTAACCGCTGCTCGGTAGTTATTTTGTGGCGCATTTTTACAATGCCTTAACTCGAGCATGATGGCTTTCGCAATTTTGTGCTTGGTGTTGATGTCCGCTTTTGATACTTGTCTTTTTCGCATATATTCTACATACAACGTCAACGGCCAGTTTTCCACATCGCTAAATTTTAGGGCATCCATCTTATCCCACATGGCTGAAAATTTTTCTTGCTGCGCCTGCAATTTTAACGATTTTTCAAGGTTAACTTCTTCATGTGAACTATTGGGATTTTTCCAAAACCAATAAAATGCTCTGGCTAAATCAACGCAAAATGTTTTTTCGCTCTTATCCATATTTAAAATTAAATTTTTAACCGCTTCTCGATAGGCAGCGCCATCCAGTGGGATGCTATAAAGATAATCACTCAGTTTGATTAAAAAATATTGACTATCATGCAAAAATTCCGCATCGCAATCTTGCGCATTGAGGCTTTGCATATAAGCCTCAATTGGGCTGACTAAATTAGCATCAAAGTGAAACTCGTTTGTTATTTTTTTTGAAAGCTTAACTAATTCAGCGCTATTTGAAAGTGTGGCCTTAACGATTATGTTGTAAGCATAGTGTGGATCACATAACATTTCACCCGCTTTGACCAAGCCAATATGCGGTTTGGCTTTTAATGCAAATTGCGATAATGCCATCAATTTTTTGTTACTGAGCGTCATCTTTAACATTCCAATGTATTAAAATTAATCAATAATTGAAAATGTGCATTATTTATGCCAAAAAATTAACCTTAAAATAAATACTTAACACATTGATTTGTTTAATAAATATTTAAAGAATAAAAATGATGGCTGCAAAGGTGTTGTAAGCTGAGCTTAACTGTCTAATTTTCAACTTAGTGGAAAGAAATGAGTGACATGAAAAACACCGGCGTTTAATCTTGCCTAGAATTCATTTAATGCGCGCACGTTAACCTAATTTATTATCAGCGATATGATATTTAGGCTCCTCCATCACATTTACCTCAATCATGCCTTTCGCATTGTCTAGTAATGCTAAGCAATCGGCACTTAAATGTTTCAGGTTGAGCTTTTTACTGCGGCAACATATCTTAGCGTTAATCCGCCAATAGCTGTCAATGCGGAATGCATCAACTACCTTTGCGTTTTTAAAATCAATCACTACAACGCCGGGCTCGTTACTGGTAGCGAAAAGGTTTTAAAAAGCGGGTGAAGTCAATATATGTTATACAGCGCACAGACAATTTAAATTGTCTTTTAATAGTATTAAATAACTATAAAAGACATTTTTTGTAGTTAATACTTTTTTTAATATGGATGATATTGAATGACTACATTTGACCCTTCACGCCGAAAATTCATCCAAACCACTGCAGCTAGTAGCGGGGCATTAATAGCTGCCCGACTGACGACTGAGGCTGAAGCTAAATCAGTCTATAAACCCGAGCAGGTAACCGAACCAGCAAAGGTTAACATTCTGTTGCGCGTTAACGCAAGCGAGCATCAGTTGATGGTTGATCCACGTATGACTTTATTGGATGCGCTACGTGAACGTTTGCATTTAACAGGCAGCAAAAAGGGTTGTGATCAGGGGCAATGTGGCGCTTGCACCGTGATTGTTGACGGACGGCGCATTGTGTCTTGCTTGACCCTAGCAGTGATGCAGGAAGGGCACGACATCATCACCATTGAAGGCTTAGGAACGCCCACGAATCTGCATCCGATGCAGGCGGCTTTCATCAAGCACGATGGCTATCAATGCGGCTTTTGTACGCCTGGCCAAATCTGCTCAGCAGTTGCCATGCTAGATGAAGTAAAAGCGGGCATACCTAGCCATGTAACAGCCGATCTGACCCGTTCGCCCGAAATGAATAATATTGAGTTTCGTGAACGAATGAGCGGTAATATCTGCCGTTGCGGCGCTTATTCAAACATCCAAGAAGCTATTGCTGAAGTTGTAGGAGAGCGAGCATGAGAGGATTCAGCTACGAAAGAGCGAACTCACTAGCAGAAGCTGTTGCGACAGCAGCACATACAAAGGGCGCAAAGTATATCGCTGGCGGCACCAATCTAGTCGATTTAATGAAGATACAGGTGGAAACACCAACCCACTTAATAGACATTAATGATTTGGGCTTGGACAAGATAGAGACTAAGCCCGATGGCGGATTGCGAATTGGGGCATTAGTACGAAATACCGATCTTGCGGCTAATGATGATGTGCGGCGCGATTACGCTGTGCTTTCTCGGGCGTTGTTGGCTGGTGCATCAGGCCAATTACGCAATCAAGCAACCACTGCTGGCAATCTGCTTCAGCGCACGCGCTGCCCTTATTTTTATGACACCAATCTGCCTTGTAATAAAAGAGAACCAGCTAGCGGTTGCAGTGCAATAGGCGGATATAGTCGACAACATGCGATTGTCGGCGTGAGTGATAGCTGCATTGCCACGCACCCTAGCGATATGGCGATTGCCATGCGCTTGCTTGATGCAACGATTGAAACAATGCAACCTGATGGTTTAATCCGTACAATTCCAATCGCGCAATTGCACACATTGCCAGAAAACACGCCACATATCGAACACACGTTAGAGTCTGGTGAATTGATTACTGCTGTAACGTTACCCAAACCAGTGGGTGGCACACATATTTATCGCAAGGTGCGCGATCGTGCTTCTTACGCATTTGCAGTGATTTCTGTTGCAGCCATCGTTCAGCGTGATGGTACTGGCAGAGTGGCATTGGGAGGCGTTGCGCACAAACCATGGCGCGTTGAAGCGGCCGAACGTGATATGCCACGCGGTGCAAAAGTCTTAACTGCAGGCCTGCTATCCAACGCGCGTACAACGCATGACAATGCATTCAAGGTTTTGTTAGTAGAGCGCACAATTGCCTCAGTTCTTAACGAAGCGCTCAACGAAACGAAAGCATAAGCCATGAAATTTGACACCCCAGCTTCTAACAATCCAATTGACCAACTTAAAGTAATTGGCCAACCAACCTCTCGCATCGATGGGCCACTTAAAACAACAGGCACGGCACCCTACGCTTATGACCGATACAACGTGATACCAAACCAAGCTTATGGATATGTACTTGGCTCTGCCATTGCCAAAGGTCGCATCGTTTCAATGAATCTATCTGCCGCCACCGCTTACCCAGGCGTGATCACCATCGTTAACGCACAAAATGCGGGGAAATTAGGCAAAGGTGATTTCAACACGGCCTTGCTGTTGGGCGGGCCTGAAATTCAGCATTACCATCAAGCCATTGCCGTAGTGGTAGCTGAAACATTTGAACAAGCGCGTGCAGCGGCTCATCTTATAAAAGTAGATTACGCGCGCTCAAAAGGCCTGTTCGATTTAGCTACTGAAAAACCTAAAGCGGTTGCAAAAGATGACCAGAATACGACTTCAAAAAGCGCCGTTGGTAATTTCACCAAGGCATTTACATCAGCGCCTGTGCAGTTAGATGCATCTTATTCGACATCACACGAATCGCATTCGATGCTAGAACCACACGCGACGATTGCGGCCTGGGATGGCGATCAACTGACGCTTTGGACTTCAAATCAAATGATTGCTTGGGCCGTAAGTGAAGTATCCAAGACGCTAAGTATCCCTAAAGAAAAAATTCGCGTGATATCACCTTACATCGGTGGTGGTTTTGGTGCAAAACTCTTTTTACGCTCTGATGCTTTAATGGCAGCGCTTGCCGCGCGTGCGGCGCGACGCCCTGTAAAAGTCAGCTTGCAGCGCGCATTAATCCCCAACAATACAACGCATCGTTCAGCAACCATTCAGCGCCTACGCATTGGTGCAACAAAAGATGGTCAAATCACTGCAATTGGACATGAAAATTGGTCTGGTAACTTGCCTGGCGGCGGACTGGAAGCCGGAGCAGTCCAAACACGGGCGCTTTATGCTGGCGCTAACAGAATGACTTCCAACTTTTTTAGCGTACTGGATTTACCTGAAGCCAGCTCAATGCGCGCCCCTAATGAGGCGCCAGGCCTTGCCGCGCTTGAAGCTGCGATGGATGAAATGGCTGAAAAGTTGGGTATGGATCCAATCGTGTTTCGACTAAAAAACGATACACAAGTAGTGCCAGATTCTCCGCCCAAGCCTGGAACAAGCGATTCTAAAACAAACACTAATCGCAATCCGCATCCACCTTTCTCCATACGCCAATTGACAAAATGTTTTCAAATAGGCGCAGAACGCTTTGGCTGGGATAAGCGCACTTCTAAACCTAGACAAATGCGTGATGGGCAATGGCTAGTGGGAATGGGCACCGCATCAGCCTATCGCGATAATGTGGTTACCAAGTCTGCGGCACGTGTCAGTCTGGACAAGCGTGGCCATATCACTGTGGAAACCGATATGACCGATATTGGCACGGGCAGCTACACCATTATTGCCCAAACTGCAGCTGAGATGATGGGTTTGCCACTGGAGAAAGTCACGGTTCGCCTTGGCGACTCAAGTTTTCCCGCCTCTTCGGGATCGGGTGGACAATGGGGTGGTAACAGCTCCACCTCTGGCGTCTATGCAGCTTGTATTAAGTTACGTGAAGCGATTGCGCTTCAGGCTAAGGCACAACAGCCTAAATTCAACATTAAAGATTCGGTATTCTCTGATGGAAAAATCCGCAGTGGATCACAAAGCATGTTTCTGGCTGACCTAGCAGGCAGCCGTGGTTTGGTTGCAGAAGATGCAATTGAGTTTGGCGACCTTGATAAGCGTTATCAACAGTCCACTTTCGGTGCACATTTTGTGGAAGTGGGCGTAGATATTGCAACGGGTGAGATTCGAATGCGCCGCATGCTTGCCGTATGCGCGGCTGGTCGCATTTTGAATCCAAAAACTGCGCGTAGCCAAGTGATTGGCGCGATGACAATGGGCGTAGGTGCGGCGCTAATGGAAGGGCTTGAAGTGGATAAACGTTATGGATTTTTCGTCAACCACGATTTGGCTGGCTATGAAGTGCCTGTGCATGCAGATATCCCGCATCAAGAAGTGATTTTTCTGGATGAAACCGACCCAATCTCATCGCCTATGAAAGCAAAAGGTGTGGGTGAGCTTGGCATCTGTGGTGTAGCAGCAGCAATTGCCAATGCGGTTTACAACGCTACTGGCGTTCGCGTACGTGAATATCCGATTACGCTTGATAAATTAATCTCAAAAATGCCTGAGGTGGTGTAATCGAACATGTAATGCAATTCTAAGAATAGTTTTTATGAATAAGACAACAGGGAAAAAATAAAGAGATTATATGAAATCTGCTGATTTTGAAGTGTTAACTCACGCGTTGAAATGGCTGGAAAGTGGTTATAAAGCGCATTTGTTCACGGTGGTGCAAACATGGGGTTCAGCGCCACGCTTGCCAGGCGCTATTTTGGCGGTGCGCGAAGATGGTCATTTAATAGGCTCGGTTTCTGGCGGCTGTATAGAAGATGATTTAGCTGATAAAGCACGCCATCAAACATTGCCTAAAACGCCATCTATAATGGAATACGGCATTAGCCGAGATGACGCGCAGCGCTTCCGCATTCCCTGCGGTGGTCGATTGCAGATATTTGTTGAGCCATTAAATACTGCCGAACAATTGCAGCTGTTACTTAATAGTATGCAAGATAGAAAACTAATCAAACGTTCAGTGAATATGAGCACTGGGCAAGTAAAATTAATACAAGTGCTGCCAGAAGGTTTACCAAAAATCGACGGCGATTGGTTTCACACTTACTTTGGGCCGCAATGGCGCTTGCTGATTATTGGCGCCAATCAACTCGGCTCTATGCTAGCCAGCATGGCGCAAGTACTGGATTTTGATGTGCTAATGTGCGAACCGAGACAAGAGATTCGTGACGAATGGCATGTAGAAGGTGTGACGTGGGTTGCAGGCATGCCCGATGACGTGGTGCTGGACATCAATGCTGATGCGCATACAGCAATTGTTGCCGTGACGCACGACCCTAAGCTAGATGATATGGCTTTGCTGGAAGCGTTGAAGTCGGACGCGTTTTATGTTGGCGCGTTAGGCTCACACAAAAATCAAGAAAAGCGTCGCGAGCGTTTACGCATGTTTGATTTGAATGAACTAGAAATCTCTACTCTGCGCGGCCCTGTGGGCTTGCAAATTGGCAGTCGCACGCCAGCGGAAATTACCATTGCCATCCTTGCCGAGTTGATTCAGGTAAGAGCGCAACAACTGAAAATGGGCGCTGGTTACATTAATAGCTCGACCGATACGCAGTGCGGGGTAATGGCTTAGCTCCTTAAGTCTGCCGCTGTATCTATATCCTGCAAAATTCCTGCATCGTCACACGCTAGTAACGTCACTTCATTTGGGTAGCGCTTGATAATAGATCGCGCCCCTTCATCACCATGCAAATTTTCTAATTCATTGCGAAATTTTGCAGCAAACCCAATAGGATGCCCACGCTGATTTTGATAAGTCGGAATCACGATAGAAGCGCCAGCATTCACTTTAGCGGCCACAGCACTAATTGTGGCAGATCGAATATAAGGCATATCTGCTAGCGCAATTATAAATCCATCGTAAGCTGTTGCTGAGTGAGTTGCGGCTCGGATCGCGGTTACTAAACTATCAGCCATTTCCTGATCATGCTCATAGCAATAAATTACCTCTAGGCCAGTGTTTTTGAGAAGTCTAGCTAGATTTTTATTTTCTGGCCGCACAACAGCAATGCTGCTGGGTACAGCATTGATGAGATTTTTTGCGCAGACTATTGAAATAATCTGGCCGTCAGGCAAACGCTGCAAAAGCTTATCAGCCGAACCAAATCTACGAGAAAAACCCGCTGCCAATAAAACCCCTATCATTTACACCCCTGATTTAATGACATCATTAAATCATACAAAGACGATGAAATCATGGAAATAAAAAAGCCTAGCTTTTTAAAGCCAGGCTAATTTTAAAAGTGCTAAAAGTGGTGGCCGGGGACAGAATCGAACTGTCGACACGCGGATTTTCAATCCGCTGCTCTACCGACTGAGCTACCCGGCCAGCTGCAATCACATAACGATTTGCAAGTCGCGCATTATAGCAAACTTCATCTCAATTTACACAGGCGAGCGCAATTTAATTCAAACTTAACGTGTTAAGTTAAATTAATTGTTTTATCATGGCATTAGTAATAACCAGCCTGCTAATGCCATTAAGTCATGGTGTAGCGCATTTTACAATTAGTTGCGACAGCAAAATTTAGGGAGTTTGATATGGGTATGTTTTCATTTATTAAAGAAGCAGGTGAAAAGTTATTTGGCATTGGCGAAGCAAAAGCGGCGGATGAAATTGCAAAAAAAACGCCAACGCCTGTGAATATAGACGCTGCCAATAAAGCAGCAGCTGCGGCAATTGCAAACTATGTTGCAAAGATGAATTTAAGTGCACAAGATTTGACCATTGGCTTTGATGGCGCCTCTGGCACAGTGATTGTGCAAGGCATGGCGGATACGCAAGAAATCAAAGAGAAAATCTTATTATGCTGCGGCAATGTAAAAGGTGTGGAGCATGTGCAGGATCAATTAGGGGTGAAAGAGGCTGCAGCTGAACCACAATTTTATACCGTTCTTAGCGGCGATACCTTATCAAAAGTGGCTAAACAATATTACGACAACGCCAATGCGTACATGAAAATTTTCGAGGCAAATAAGCCAATGTTAAGCCATCCTGATAAAATATATCCGGGGCAAATGTTACGCATTCCACCGCAATAATTTTTTAATATCGATATAGGAGTTTGACCATGAATACATTTTTACGCACATTATTAACAGGCGTTTTTGCGCTTACCTTGTTGGCTGGTTGTAACAAATCAGATGACGCAGTGGATAATATGAAAGAAGAAATGGGCGAAGCATATGACGCTACCAAAGAAGCGGCAGGTGCCGTTGCCGAAGAGACTAAGGAAGTAGTGACAGAAGCCGCGGCTGAAGCAAAAGTAGAAGCTGCAGATGCTGTACAAGCAGCTAAAGACGCTGCTAATGACGTTAAAGAATAATACGCTATTGGCTTTAATTTTTAGCTTATGCAGTCATCATTTTTAATCGGTTAAATTTAACCCGCAAAGCTGAAAAGTTTTGCGGGTTTTTCATTTACACTTATTCTTATGAAGACGTTTAACCTATTACCTTTAGATAAAAGCCTGCAAGTCGACTTAACCCTCAAAATCAATCAAAAAACCAAGCCAGTTGGCGCTTTGGGTGAATTAGAAGATCTGGCATTGCAAATTGGACTTATCCAAAACACGCTCACGCCGCAATTAAACAAACCCACCATCTTAATATTTGCGGCCGACCATGGCATTGCCAATCATGGTGTGAGCGCCTATCCGCAGGCAGTAACCGCGCAGATGGTGTTGAATTTTTTACAAAGCGGCGCGGCGATAAACGTGTTCGCCAAACAAAATCAGATACGATTACGCGTTGTAGATGCAGGAGTTAACCATATTTTTGAGCCAAAAAATGCGTTAACTATGCCGTTAATTAATGCAAAAATAGATTTTGGCACACGCAATTTTTTAGTTGAACCTGCGATGAGCCAAATGCAATGCGAGCAAGCCATTACAACAGGTGCAGCTCTAGCAAAACTGGAAATTGATGATGGCTGTAACGTACTAGGTTTTGGTGAAATGGGCATTGGCAATACGTCATCCGCGAGCTGTTTAATGAGCGTGTTATGTCACACTCCAATTGCGCAATGTGTAGGCCGCGGCACAGGTTTGGATGATGCAGGAGTGCGCCATAAAACGGCGATTTTGCAGCAAGCGCTGCAACGCCACAATGTCGACCAACAAGATGCGCTACAAGTTTTAGCCACTTTTGGTGGCTTTGAAATTGCCATGATGACCGGCGCCATGCTCAGTGCTGCCGAACATAAAACACTGATCATCATTGATGGCTTTATTGCAACTGCTGCATTATTGGTGGCTTATCAATTACAGCCCAATGTCTTAGATTACTGTGTGTTTGCGCATTGCTCAAATGAAAATGCCCACCGTCACATGTTAGATTATTTAGATGCAAAACCATTGCTCAATCTCAATTTAAGATTAGGTGAAGGCTCTGGCGCGGCATTGGCTTACCCGCTTATTCAGGCGGCCGTTAATTTTTTAAATGAAATGGCTAGTTTTTCCAGTGCAGGCGTTGCTCAAAGCGTTGTTGATAGCAAACTTAACAAGGCAACTTAATGCAAAAAGAGTGGCAATATTTTTTGTTAGCGCTGGGATTTTTTACCCGCATTCCAGTGCCCAGCTTTAAAGATTTTCAAGCATCCGACTTAAACCATGCCAGCAAATATTTTCCGCTTATCGGCATTTTAATTGGCTTAATTGGTGCGTTAAGTTTTTATATCTCTCAGCAATTTTTACCGCAATCTGTCGCGTTAATAATCAGCATGGCTGCAACTATTTATGCCACAGGCGCCTTTCACGAAGATGGTTTAGCTGATAGTGCAGACGGGCTGGGTGGGGGTTGGGATAAAGGTAAAATCATTAGCATTATGCAAGATTCTAGGCTAGGCCCCTATGGTGCAGTAGCGCTTTTTTTGATGCTATTTGCAAAATTCCAAACGCTTAACTCGCTCAATAGTATTTTAATTGCTATCGCGTTAATATCAGGCCATGCCTTAAGCCGTTTGTGCGCAGTGTGGATGATGCAAAGTTTAGATTATGTTAAATTTAGCGGCAAAGCTAAACCGCTTGCCACGCAAATCAATGCGTCCAGTTTGCTGGTTGCAAATTTGTTCGGATTATTCCCTTTTTTTGCTGCAATTTTAGCGTTAAGTGTGAGCAATCACTCACATTTAATCCTATTTAAATTGATCATTTTCAGCCTAATTCCAGTTAGCCTCAGTTGGTTTTGGTGGCGCAAAAAAATCAAGCACTGGCTGGGCGGCTACACGGGTGACTGTTTAGGTGCTACACAGCAAATAACCGAGCTAGCCTTTTATTTAGGCATATTAGCTTGGCAGATGAATGGCGGAGTTAGCCTTTGAAGCTTTTTTTAATTCGTCATACATCACTTCAGGTACCTGCTGGCATTTGTTACGGGCAAAGCGATATTGATGTTGGCAGCAGCTTTATGCAAGAAGCGCTGAACACCCAGCACAAACTCACTAGCACAGCTTTTGCTGCTATTTATACCAGCCCATTGCAGCGCTGCCTAAAGTTGGCTAATGCACTCAATATTGGCGAGCCAGTCGTTGACAATCGTTTAATGGAGCTTTACTTTGGCGATTGGGAAATGTCGGCTTGGGACGATATTCCACGTGATATTTTTGATGCATGGGCGCACAACTATGCCAGCCTAGCGCCGCCTAATGGCGAAACATTTAGCCAGTTACAGCAGCGCGGTGTTGATTTTTTAGAACAAATTTTAGCCACTTATCCAACAGGCAATATTGCTATCGTCACGCATGGCGGCATGATTCGCGCCTTGCTAGCGCATGTGCTCAATATGCCGCTTAAAGGCTTATTCAGATTTAGCATTGATTACGGCAGTGTCACGCAGTTAGAATTTGGCGCTGCGCATGCTGTACCAAAAATTAATTTTGTGAATCTTTAGATATTAAGCGTTTTTAAGTGTTAAGTCGCTGCAATCACTGTAATACGATTGTCAAAACATTGCACCACTTGGCCTGCACGAATTTTAGCCGTTTTGCGCAACTCAATTTCGCCGTCTACCGTCACAATACCATCCGCCACAAACGCTTTGCCTTGCCCGCCACTATCGGCAATGCCTGTAGTTTTAAGCAAATCGCAAAGTGCAATATATTCACCTTTTAATGTAAATTGTGTATTCATTGTTAACCCTTTAGACTTTAAGCTTTTAAGCTTTTAGTTTGAGTGGCAGGCCCGCCGCAACAAAGTACACTTCATCCGCCAATTGCGCCACCGCCTGATTCAACCTGCCCTGCTCGTCTTGAAACTGGCGATTAATCGCACCCAAAGGCACAATGCCCATGCCCACTTCATTACTCACCAAAATCACTTTCCCTGCCAGTTTTGGTAAAATTTCCAGCAAAGCATCACGCTCGGATTGCTTAACTTTATGGCTGGCGCAATGTATTTGCCAGCCATAAAGTTAAGCAATCTACAATCACGCACTCGCCTGCTGTTGCATGCGTCTGTAACGCTTGCGCCAGATTATGCGCCTGCTCAATGGTTTTCCAGTGATGTAAACGGCGCGCTTGATGATGTGCCACGCGCTGCCCAAACTCATCATCAAACACCATAGCGGTGGCAATGTAGGTCACAGGCAAGTTTGATGCGATGGCGAGGCGTTCAGCATAACTGCTTTTGCCAGAGCGCGCGCCGCCTAACACAAGTGTGATTTTATTTTTCTGCATGTGTATGCCAGCCATTTTCCATGAGCATTTCGGATAACGGTTTTTCTATGTTCCAACCAGTTTCAACCAACATGGGTTGTTTATAAAAACTGGCCACGTGGCCCAAGCATAATACCGCATTCGGTTTTGCATCTGCTGGCATATTTAATAATTGCGCCAATTCAACTGGATCAAACAAACTCACCCAGCCTAAACCTAAACCTTCTGCACGCGCAGCTAGCCACATATTTTGAATGGCGCAACTCACCGACGCAATATCCATCTCTGGCAAGGTGCGCCGACCAAATATATTGGCATCGCGCTTATCACAAAGCGCTGCAACTAATAATTCGCCACATTCTAAAATGCCTTCCACCTTTAAGCGCAAAAATTCGGCCATGCGCGCAGTTGTTTCGTATTCGCCAATCGCCTGCGCATTCTTAATGCGCTCTGCATCTACTTGTTTGTGAATCGCTTGGCGTAATGTGATATCGGTGATACGCATAAATCGCCACGGTTGCATTAGGCCAACGCTCGGTGCGTGATGCGCTGCTTGCAAAATTTTCTGCAAGATGCACTTGTCTACTGGCATTGGCAAAAAATGCCGCATATCGCGTCGTTCGGCAATCACTTTATAAATGGCTGCTTGTTCTGTTGATGTATATGCGTGATGATGATGCATAGCGATGATGAATAGGTTTTTGGCGTAAAAAAGCCGCTCATTTCAAGCGGCTTAAGTGATTAATAAGCTTATGTTTTAGATAATTGCACAGACTTAACACCACGAAACAGGGCAAAACCAAACCATACCAGCGCAAAGTACATGGCCGAAAAACCCATCCAGTTTGGCCAATATTCCCAACCATGTTGCATCGATTCGATTAAGCCCTGTGCAGGAAAGCGCCCAGAAAATAAATAATAAGTTTGAGTAGAAATCATAAAAGCAATCAATGTGCTACTAAAACCCACTAACATATAAGTAGAAACGGCTTTCATGTTGGGCGCAAAAACGTCTCGTTGCTGACTTAACCACAAACCGCCTAACCACATCGCGCCATAAGCAGGAATCAAACCCCAATAGCCATCGGTTAAGCAAAACCCTTGCGCGGGGTCAAACGCTGCCGCGCCAAAATCAATGACCGTGGCTAAAACAAAAAATGCCATAAACCAGGTTGCGCGTTTTAAGTATAAACCACCTAGTAAAAATAATACCAA
>JBKJRD010000089.1:0-39774 GCA_046594885.1 Methylotenera sp.
TTATCGGAAAAAATATTTGGGCGTGAACCAGCAAATCCTCCCGCAGAATTAGAAGAGATTAAGCCGACTTATACTGCCAAAATAGATTGGTCCAGCAACATCGGCGCCACGAATCAATATGATTACACACCAGCAAAAGATTCTGATGCTGTATATGCCGTGAATACTAAAGGTGAGCTAGTCAAGTTAGATGCGGCGAATGGCAAAGAATTGTGGCGCATTAATGTTGGCGAACCTATCAGCGGTGGCGTTGGCGTAGCGGCAGGCATTGTTATGTTGGGTAGCAATAAGGGCTATGTGCATGCATACGATGTTGCAGGTAAGTTTTTGTGGAAAGCGCAACTATCTAGCGAAATTTTAAGCGTACCACGCTATTTTGATGGAAATGTGATTGTGCGCAGTGGCGATAATCGAATTTACGGATTAAGCGCCATCGATGGCAGTCGAAAATGGGTGTATGAACGCGTCACACCCGCTTTATCATTGCGTAGCAGCGTGGGGGTCATCGTAGATGGCGGGGCAGTATATGCAGGGTTTGCTGGCGGAAAGTTGGTAGCAATTCGTGCAGATAACGGTAAAATTTTATGGGAGGCAACCGTAGCGCAACCCAAAGGCGTGACCGAAATTGAGCGCATTGCAGATATAACCAGTTTGCCTTTTGTGGATGGGCCATTAGTATATGCAGTAGCTTACCAAGGTAAAATTGCCGCGGTAGACCGCACATCAGGTAAAGTAGTTTGGAGCCGTGATATTTCTAGCTATACTGGTTTAAGCGCCGAAGATACAAAAATATTTGTCACTCATACATTGGGGTCGGTTTATTCACTGGATAACACAACGGGTAAAACATTTTGGCGGCAAGGCGCTTTGGCTAACCGTCGCTTAACAGCGCCACTGCCAATGGGCAGTTTAATCGCAGTGGGCGATTTAGAAGGCTATATTCATTTTTTAAGCCGCGATGACGGCAGTTTTTCGGCACGCATCAAGCTCGATGACAATGCAGTCATGTCGCTCATTCCTGGTTCAAACGCGTCACAGCTTATTGCAGAAACCCGTAATGGCGGTATTTATGCTGTCAGCGTCAAATAATTAATCCTTAAAATATGTTACCTACCATTGTCTTAGTTGGCCGACCTAACGTCGGCAAATCCACCCTTTTTAATCGCATGACTAAAAGTCGCGATGCGCTGGTAGCGGATTTACCAGGACTTACGCGTGACCGACATTATGGTCGTGGTATTGGCGCCAGCAAACCCTATTTAGTGATTGATACTGGCGGTTTTGAGCCGACAGCTGAAAGCGGCATTTTAAAAGAAATGGCGCGCCAAACATTATTAGCCATTGATGAAGCCGATGTCGTCATTTTTCTAGTGGACGCGCGTGCTGGGATGACACCACAAGAATTTATTATTGCCGATAAATTACGCAAATCGCAACGCCCAGTATTGTTAGCTGTGAACAAAACTGAGGGCATGAATAAAGCCGTTGTTTCGGCAGATTTTCATGAATTAGGTTTGGGCGAACCATTGTCTATTTCCTCAGCACATGGCGAAGGCGTGAAAGATTTAGTCGAGTTAGCTTTGGAAAATTTCCCAGAACACAACTTTGAAGAAGAACGCACTAATCTTAAAAAACCAAAAATTGCGATTGTTGGCCGCCCCAATGTAGGTAAATCGACATTGGTTAATGCCTTGCTGGGTGAAGAACGTGTGATTGCATTTGATGAGCCTGGTACAACGCGCGATTCGATTGAAATTGATTTAGAAAAAGATGGCAAAAGCTATACCATTATTGACACCGCAGGCGTGCGAAAACGTGGCCGCGTGTTTGAAGCGGTTGAAAAATTTTCAGTGGTTAAAACCATGCAGGCAATTGAAGATGCTAATGTGGCGATTTTGGTAGTCGATGCGCAGGAAGGCATTACCGAGCAAGATGCACATGTGGCGGCTTATATCTTAGACGCTGGCCGTGCGTTGGTGGTGGCGGTAAATAAGTGGGATGGTTTGCCAGAAGATGAGCGTGAATTTATTAAAAAAGAAATTGACCGCAAATTAATATTTTTAGATTTTGCCAAATTTCACTATATTTCAGCGTTAAGAAAAAAAGGTTTACCAGAGCTATTTACATCAGTAGACGGCGCATTTAAAGCTGCCATGGCAAAGCTTGCCACGCCACAATTAACACGGGTTTTAATTGATGCGATTGCACAACATCAGCCACCGATTAGTCGCGGCACGCGCCCAAAACTAAAATATGCGCATCAAGGCGGCATGAATCCGCCGATTGTCGTGGTACACGGCAGCCATGTGGATGATATTAAAGATAGCTATAAACGCTATTTAGAAGGCGTTTACCGTAAAACGTTTCAGCTAGTTGGCACACCATTGCGCGTGCAATTTAAACAAGGTGACAACCCATTTGCTGAGCCAGATAAACGAAAAGCGGGCGAGGGTATTGTGAGTATGCGTCGCCGTAAAACGGCGCAACGTGCCGAACTGAAAGCCAAAAAAGATATTGAAGATAAAAAACGCTAATATTAGTAGTATGGAAGGCTAATAAAAAAACTTAACCAATTTTGTGGGTTAAGTTTTTTATTTTTGAAGCGTATTTACTTTAAATTAAGCGTATTTATCTTTTTTAAATTTTCTATTTATCCCTATTACAGGATTTAGTACAGACTTTCCCAAAACTTCCACCATATGCGTTCATCTTGACTTACTTTGCCCAGCACCATTGGGTTTTGCGGATAGTTAGTTTTAAGAATGCGCAATGTATCGTCTTTTAAATCCATTAAACTCATTGAGTCATATGCGCTCACACTCACCACCAAAGCTTCTTCCACAGAAGTTGAGTTGGGATAATATTCTAATACATATTTTGCGCGATTTAATGCCGCTAAATAAGCAGTACGTTTCATATAGTAACGCGCAACATGCATCTCATGCTGTGCTAGCGCGTTAACCAAATACAACATGCGTTGTGTTGCATCTTTAACATAGCGGCTTTTAGGATAGCGCTCAACCAGCTCTTTAAACGCAGCGAACGATAATTTTAATACTTTAGGATCACGGTCACTAATTTCTTGCGCAGTATATTTTTCCACAACGCCGCGCTCATTAAAGCTAGCTAAGCCTTTTAGATAATAAGCGTAATCAATATTAGGATGGTTTGGGTGCAGTTTAATAAAGCGATCTGCTGCCAACACCGTCGAAATAGGGTCTTGTTTTTTGTAATGCGCGTAGGCGGTTTCTAATTGTGCTTGCGTGGCATATTTGCCATGCGGAAATCGCGACTCTAGCTTTTGAAAATAAACCAGCGCCTTGTCATAGTCTTTATCGATCATTTTCGCTTCGCCAGCCGCATAAATGCGATCAGCTTGCCAACCAACGGTGTCATCCAATTCTGTAGGCTCACCAAAAATGGCGCAACTGGCTAATATAAAAGGCAATAATAAAGCGCCAATAGAACGGGATAAAAGCGGTAAAATACGTTTCACTATAAAAAACCTACGAAAATTTAAGTTTAATTATAACTTAAGTACTCAAAACTGATGCCAAATAAAGTGTTAACTATCAACAAACCGTTGGATGAGGTGCAACGTTTAATCGTTCCCATGAGTATGGGCGGCGAGCGATTTGATGTCGCTTTGCAGCAAATGCTGCCTGCACATTCGCGCTCACGCCTGCAAGCCTGGATTAAAGCAGGCTTTGTTACTCTGAACCAAACGGCGGCCACTGCAAAAACCAAAGTGTGGGGCGGCGAGCAAGTGGATATTACCCCGCAAGCTAATCCGCAAGAGCGGGCTTTTTTGCCCGAAAATATTGCGTTAAGTATTGTGTATGAAGACGACACAATTTTAGTGATTAATAAACCAGCGGGTTTGGTGGTGCATCCCGCTGCAGGCAATTGGAGCGGTACGCTGCTCAACGCTTTATTGCATCATGTGCCGCAATTAAGCGATATACCACGCGCTGGCATTGTGCATCGGTTAGATAAAGATACCAGCGGTTTATTGGTGGTAGCCAAAACTTTAGAAGCGCAAACCAGTTTGGTGCGTCAGCTACAAGCACGTAGTGTTAAACGTGAATACAGAGCCATTGTTTGGGGGCAGTTATGGCGCAATGGCACTATTAATCAGCCGATTGGTCGGCATTCTCACGCACGTACTAAAATGGCCATATCGCGCACAGGCAAAGCCGCTATTACCCATTATGAGGTGCTGGAGCGTTTTGGCGTGCATACCTATTTGCGCTGCCAGCTAGAAACTGGCCGTACGCATCAAATTCGTGTGCATATGCAGTTTTTAAAAGCGCCTATGTTGGGCGACCCAGTATATGGTATTGGTAATATCATTCCACACAAGCACATGACGCAAACTTTGCGCGATGCAGTGAGTGATTTTAATCGCCAAGCTTTGCATGCCGTAAAGTTGGGGTTAATTCACCCTAAAACGAATGAAGCCATGGAATGGCAAATTGAGCTAGCAGATGATATGAAAATATTGCTAGAAGCCATGCGCCATGAAGATCTACCAACAGATGGAGAAGACGAGCACTTTGATTTTGCTTATCGAGACGGTGATTATGATGAAGGTGAGGCCGATGATGATGACTTTGAAGACTCTGATGATGAAGCTTTGGATGATGACGAATTGGAAGGAGATTAATTTTGCTTAAAAAAAGTGATTTTATTGTGCCCAGTTGGCCAGCGCCTACTAATGTGCATTGCTTGCAAACCACCCGTCATGGCGGAGTAAGCACAGGGCTGCATACAAGCTTCAATTTAGGCAGTCATGTCCAAGATGACCCCATGTATGTGGCACACAACCGTCAATTATTAAGTCAATTTGTGCCATCTGAACCAGTTTGGTTGAATCAAGTGCATGGTGTTCATGTGGTAGATGCTGCTAATACAGACTGTTTGCCAGAAGCGGATGCCAGTTTTACCACGCGACATAATGTAGTGTGCGTCACCATGACTGCGGATTGCTTGCCCATATTGCTATGCGATACTGCTGGCACCGTGGTCGCCAGTATTCATGCGGGTTGGCGTAGTTTGTGCGATGGCGTAATTGAGGCAACTGTTATGAAAATTTTAAGCGCCGCAAGCATTAGTACACAACACTTAATGGCGTGGCTAGGCCCAGCAATTGGCCCAACAGCATTTGAAGTAGGCGCTGAAGTCAGAGCGCAATTGATTGCTAAAGATGCGCAAGCGGCATCTGCTTTTCAAGCATTAGCGCATGACAAATGGTTGGCTAATATTTACCATATTGCCACTCAACGTTTAAATAAAGTGGGTATTGACCAAATATATGGCGGCCAGCAAGCGCAATTTTGTACGGTGACTGATAGCGCACGCTTTTTCTCATTTCGTCGAGATCTTGTCACAGGCCGCATGGCAACATTGATATGGTTAACAGCACGTACGTCAGTTTAGTTTATAATGCGCATGCTTTTATCACCGTCGCATTATCGCTTAAGCTTTAATTACTTAAGTCTTCATTCATTGCCCATTCATGACTATTCCTGATTTATCTGTTTTACTTTGGATTGTATTATTTAGCTTATTGGGCGGTCTGCTCAGTGTAGCAGGCGCGGCATTGGTCGCACTTAACATCAATAAAACAGCTGTTCCTGTGCTCATTAGCTATGCAATTGGCGCTATGTTGGGTGCGGTATTTTTAGAGATTCTGCCACACGCGATTGAAGTTGCGGCTAGCCCAAAGCATATGACTGCAACTGTCTTGTTTGGCATCTTATTATTTTTTGCTTTAGAAAAATTAGTGCTATGGCGCCACTGCCATGGCGATCACTGTGAAGTGCATGCCGTACACACGGCACAAGAATGCCCAGATGCACAAATAACTGCAAGCCATGCAGATGCAATAAAGTATAAAACAGTGACGGTTAAGCAGCCCTCAATTAGTGCGCAGTCACACAATGCGCAGTTACAACATCAAGCGCATGACCATGATAGCGGCCGCAGCGGTATGATGATTATGATAGGCGATACCTTTCATAATTTTGTCGATGGCATTTTAATTGCCTCAGCCTTTATGGTGGATATCAAGCTGGGTATTGTGACTGCCATTGCTATTATTGCGCACGAAATTCCGCAAGAAGTAGGTGATTTTTTAATTCTGCTGCATTCTGGCTACAGTAAAAAACAAGCTTTTGTTTTTAATCTGGTATCGAGTTTAGCGACTGCTGTAGGCGGATTTATTGCCTATTTTGCCTTATCTCATGCGCAAAATTGGGTGCCTACTATTTTAGGTTTGGCAGCTGCCAGTATGCTTTACGTCGCCGTTGCAGATTTAATTCCTAGCCTGCATAAACGCACGGAATTACGCGCAACCATCTCTCAATTGAGTCTGATAGCTTGCGGTGTCGCATCTATTTTTCTAGTAGGTTATTTTTTAAAATAAAGTCGCAGTTCATTAAAAGAGATCGCATTTTGTATGAAAACACTTACACCAAAACATAACAATCAGCCAAAAGTTGGCTTCGTATCACTTGGTTGCCCCAAAGCGGGGAGTGATGCAGAGCGCATACTGACGCAATTACGTGCCGAAGGTTATGAGATTTCAGCCAGCTATGAAGACTCTGATTTGGTGGTGGTGAACACCTGCGGCTTTATTGATTCTGCCGTGCAAGAATCGCTGGATGCGATTGGTGAAGCGATTCATAAAAACGGAAAAGTCATTGTCACGGGTTGTTTAGGTGCAAAAAAAGGCGTAGTAGAAGCGGCGCACCCCAGCGTTTTGGCGGTGACTGGACCACACGCGCTGGAAGAAGTGATGACGCACGTGCATGCTAATTTGCCTAAACTGCATGAGCCATTTATCGATCTCGTCCCGCCACAAGGCATCCGTTTAACGCCCAGCCATTATGCATATCTCAAGATTTCAGAAGGCTGTAATCATCGTTGTAGCTTTTGCATTATCCCCAGTATGCGCGGTGATTTGGTCAGTCGTCCGATTGGTGAAGTGATGAATGAAGCTGAAAATCTTGTCAATGCAGGGGTTTCTGAGATTTTAGTCATTTCGCAAGATACGTCGGCATATGGCGTAGATGTGAAGTATCGCCCCGGTTTCTGGAATGGCCGTCCCGTGAAAACGCGCATGACTGAGCTGTGCCAAAGCTTGAGCGAGCTTGGCGTATGGACACGCTTGCACTACGTTTACCCGTACCCGCATGTGGATGAAGTGATTCCACTGATGGCGGATGGTTTGATTTTGCCTTATCTGGATGTGCCGTTTCAGCATGCCAGCCCGCGCATTTTAAAAGCCATGAAACGCCCCGCGCATGCCGAAAATAACTTGGCGCGCATTAAAGCGTGGCGCGAAATTTGCCCCGACATCACAATACGCAGCACCTTTATTGCAGGCTTTCCGGGTGAAACCGAAGACGATTTCCAAATGCTGTTAGATTTTATGCAAGAAGCGCAATTGGATAGAGTAGGCTGCTTTGCCTACAGCGCGGTGGATGGCGCAAAAGCTAACGCGTTGCCAGACCATGTGCCGGAAGAAGTGAAACAAGAACGCCTCAGCCGTTTTATGGCGGTGCAGGAGCGTATTAGCGCGGCTAAATTACACCATAAAATCGGCAGTATGCAAACGGTGCTGGTGGATGAAATTGTGCAAGATGCAGAAGGCAATATTGAAGCGATTGGCCGCACCAAAGCGGATGCGCCAGAGATTGACGGTGTAGTCTATATGGAAGATGCAGAAGGCCTAACGCCTGGGGATTTTGTGGAAGTGGAGATTTACAGTGCAGATGGGCATGATTTACGCGGTGGGCCACCGAGGGGGTAAGTTTAATGAAGCCAAGAATAACCGTAATAACACTCGGCGTTGATGATATGGAAAAGTCACTTTCGTTTTATCGTGATGGGTTAGGCTTTCAGACTCAAGGTATTATAGGTAAAGAATTTGAGCATGGTGAAGTTGCTTTTTTTGATATGGCTTCAGGTTTAAAGTTAGCAATTTGGCCACGTAAAAGTATTGCCTACGATGCGGGTATTGCACTTGCCACTTCAAGTTCAACTGAATTGACAATAGGCCATAATGTGTCTTCAAAAGAGGAAGTAGATATCGTAATGGAACAGGCGAAAGCAGCTGGGGCAACGATTACAAAGTCTGCACATGATACATTTTGGGGTGGTTATGCAGGATATTTTGCCGACCCTGACAAGCACCTTTGGGAGGTTGTCAGGAACCCCCAATTTGTTGTTGAATAGCAATTAATACCACCATGGCATAGCCCAAGTTAAAGGCATAAAAATGCGAGCGAAAATAGACGCCCTGTAAGCCTTAGGTATACTAGCCTGCAGGGCAGATGTTTTGAAGGTTGGTTTAAGGTTAAGCTTTTTAAGATATAACTAGCTAAATAAAATCTGCTAACACAGGTGATGGGCGTTCGCTATCTGCGCGGGCTTCTAAAAAATCTAAAGTCAGTGGGCAGCGCCGAGGTTTAGATAAGTGCTTTTTAGCAGCTTTGCGTTTTTTTGATGTTGCTGCATTTAAGTCTATATAAGGTGTTTGACTAATCAAAATGTAGCCAGCGCTGGCTAATTTTTGTGAGGTTGTGTCGAATAGGCTGAGCAGGTTATCAATATTTTGCAAGGTAACAATTTCTTGGCTAGCATTATTGCGTTTGCTAACGCCTTTGGTTTTACTCACTTTAAGCACGTTGTACATCACAAATTTGCTGGATGTTTGTTTGCCGTAAATTTCGCCTGTTTGCACTTTCACTAGCAACTCCTAAAGTGTTTTATTGATAATATCGCCTTTGTGATTGATTTACAATAGGTTTATGTTATTTTCTGCGTAAATTGATGTGCGATTGAATCAATTGTTTGGCTTGATGCCGAAAGCGGCTACCATCAGCATCTTTTACCCACATATGCAGCAAGCCGCTAAAAAATAAATGGGTATCCAGCGCCAATGCATGCGGGGTGTGGGTTGGTGTTAGCAGGTTTTGTGCTTGCGCGCGTTCATAAGCGAGTTGAATTTTCTCGGTAATATTGGCGCAGTTGTTTAAAATTTGTTGCAACACCGTGGCAAATTCCTCTACATATTCACACTTAATCATCATAATTTCATAAATTTGACGCATCTCAATGTTCTCATTCAGCTCATTAATGGTGTCGCTCAAACTATGTTCAATCTGGGTAAGTGGGTCTATGTTGTCGGTTTGGATGGCGAGTGTGTCATACATACGGTCGATTAAAGGCAAAAATGCGCGATCGCGCAGGGCGTAAAAAATATCGGTCTTATTTTTAAAGTGCCAATACACCGCGCCGCGCGTTACTTCTGCTTCGGCGGCAATATGCTCAAGCGTAGAGCGGCTAACGCCACGCGTTAAAAATACCGCTCTTGCGGCGTCAATAATGCGTTGCCTGGTGAGCTCAGCGTCTTCTTTGGTTTTTCTGACCATAATTTATTAAGCTTTAAGTGAATGCATCATTAATAATATTGCAATAATTTAAGTGTTAAGTCTTACTATTCAAAAGCCATGCTTATTCAAAATGGATTGTTTAAAAAATAGTTTACATACATTCTTGTTTGTATATAATATACCTCAATTAACAGGATAAATAAACAATTTATCCACATAAAAAATATTTTTAACAGGGTCGCTACCATGCATTTCTTACTGCGTTATCGTCGCTTTAACCATTTAAAAAGCGCTTTTTTAGCTATATTCACAAGCCTATTTGTGGCGACTATTTTGGTTGGCTGTGGTAAAAAAGGCGAGGCTGCGCCACCACCGCCTGCAGCGATGCCAGTCAGTTATGTGAGCGCTACATCAACATCGGTGCCAATGAGCGTAGAAGCCGTTGCACAAACTGAGGGCGCCAAAGAGGTGGAAATTAGGCCGCGCGTTGGTGGCATTATTCTTAAAAAAATGTTTGAAGAAGGCGAGCCAGTTAAAGCTGGGCAAACACTTTTTCTCATTGATCCTGTTCCATTTCAAATTGCACTCACCCAAGCTAAAGCGCAAGCAGCAGGTCAAGGCGCGCGTATTACGCAAACTTCTCGCGAATCTAATCGTTTGAAAGAATTGTTGGCAACCCAGTCAGTGAGTCAGCGCGAGTACGATAATGCGACTTCAGAGGTGAGTATTTCGCAGGCCGATATGATGCAAGCGCAGGCAAGCATTAAAGAAGCTGAACTTAATCTTTCTTATACACAAGTAAAGGCGCCCGTTTCTGGCATCGCAGGACGTTTTCAGTTTTCAGAAGGGGCTTTAGTGACTGCAAATACCAGTTTGTTGACAACGATTATTCAAATATCGCCCATATGGGTGCGTTTTAGTTTATCTGAAAGTGAAGTTGCAAGCTTAGGCGGCAGTATTAATGGCAATACTGTGACTGAAGTGACACTGTTATTGCCTGACGGTAGCGAGTATGGCCAAAAAGGCAAACTTAACTTTGCTGCCAATCAAATTAATCCAACATTAGGCACACAGGAATTACGTGCAACATTTAACAACGCTGATAAATCGTTGTTACCTGGACAGTTTGTGCGCGCACGCGTCACAACTGGCACGCGTGAAGGTGTTTTTTTAGTGCCGCAGCCTGCTGTGTTAACCAATGATCAAGGCAAATTTGTCTATGTCGTGAATGCAAAAAATGAAGCGACCATTCAGCCTGTGGTAGTGGGTGAGTGGCTTGGTACTGATTGGATAATTTTAGAAGGCTTAAAAGCAAATGATAAAGTGATTGTTGATAATCTGATTAAGTTGCGACCCGGCGCAGCGGTTTTACCACATGCTGTAGGGTCGCCACCGCCAGCGGCAACCAATGCGCAAGCTGAAACCAAGCATTAATTGCAGACAACGACATGACCAAATTCTTCATCACCCGCCCTATCTTTGCCAGCGTACTCTCCATCATTATTGTGTTGGCTGGTTTGGCAGCAGCGCTGAAATTGCCCATTTCGCAATATCCGGAAATCGCACCACCTACCGTTCTAATTACCGCCACCTATCCCGGTGCCAGCGCTGATACTTTAGCCAAAACCGTGGCGGCACCGATTGAGGAGCAGCTGAGCGGAGTTGAAGGCCTGCTTTATTTCAATTCCAGCGCCGACTCCAGCGGCACCCTGACCATTACCGCCACCTTTGAAATCGGCACCGATGGCGATCAGGCCACATTTAACGTCAGCAATCGCGTTAATATTGCGCTGCCACGCTTGCCAGATGAAGTCAGACGCACTGGGTTGGTCGTGCAAAAACGTTCTAACGACATTTTGCTGGTGCCTATGCTCACTTCTGAAAGTGGCAAATTCGATCCACTTTTCTTAAGCAATTACGGCACGCTAAACGTGTTGGATGACCTCAAGCGCATCAAGGGTGTAGGTGACGCTACTATTTTTGGTGCGCAAGATTACGCCATGCGTATCTGGTTAAGGCCAGACCGAATGGCGCAACTGAGTGTGACCACTAGTGATATCGCCGCGGCTTTGCAAACGCAAAATGCGCAATACGCCGCTGGAAAAATTGGTCAGGACCCATCTCCTGCTGACCAGCAAATCGTCTATACCGTGACGGCCAAAGGTCGTCTGCTTGATCCTGAGCAGTTTGGCAATATCATTCTGCGTGCCGATGGTCCGCGTGGCGTGCTGTCTCTTAAGGACGTGGCACGTATCGAGCTTGGCTCACAAAACTATAATATCCGCACCACCTTGAACGGCAAACCAGGTATCGCGATTGGCGTGTTCCTGCAAACTGGGGCTAACGCGCTGGATACCGCCAAAGCGGTGAAAGCCAAACTGGAAGAGCTCAAGGCAGATTTTCCTGAAGGTATGGATTATCAGATCCCTTATGACACCAGTGAGTTTGTTATCTCTTCCATTGAGGAAGTAGTTAAAACGCTGGCTGAAGCCATGCTACTGGTGGTTTTGGTGGTGTTTGTGTTCCTGCAAAGCTGGCGCGCGACCTTGATTCCGTTAATTGCGGTGCCAATCTCATTAATTGGTACCTTTGCCGGTTTGTGGATATTTGGTTTTTCTATTAACACGCTCACTCTGTTTGCTATGGTGCTATCGATTGGGATTGTGGTGGATGACGCGATTGTGGTGCTTGAGAATGTTGAGAGGCTAATGACAGAAGAAAAACTGTCCCCCATCAAAGCGGCCGTCAAATCAATGGAGCAGGTATCGGGCGCCGTAATCGCGATTGTGCTGGTGCTGTGTGCAGTATTTGTACCGGTGGCGTTCCTTGGTGGCATTGCCGGTGAGCTATACCGTCAATTTGCCGTGACCGTGGCGGTAGCGGTGGTCATCTCTGGGGTTGTCGCCTTGACGTTAACGCCAGCATTATGCGCAATTCTTCTGAAATCCGTGCATGGCGAATCCAAATTTTTTCGGCCATTCAATCGTGGTTTTGAAGGGTTGACCAAACTGTATATTCGCACCGTCAACCTGACCTTGCATCATCGTATTATTGGTGCTGTTGTGTTTATCGGCATTATTGCTGTGGCGGGTTATCTGATTAAGATTGTACCTGGTAGCTTTGTGCCGCCAGAAGACCAAGGTTATGTGATTACGGCGTTTGTACTGCCAGATGGCGCAACGCTTAATCGCACCACCAAAACCACAGAAGCAGTGCGCTCTGCTATCGCCAAAGAAGAGTCAGTGGTGATGCAGTTTATTATCAATGGCCTTGATTTAATTGGTGGCGGTAACAAAACCAGTGCGGCTACCATGTTTGTTCGAATGAAGGATTGGGACGAGCGTAAAGAGACTTCAGATGACATAGTCGGCAAACTATTTGGCATTGGCATGCAGCAACCAGATGGTATTGCATTTGCCTTTAATCCACCCGCCATTCGTGGCCTGGGTCAGTCGGGTGGTTTTGAGATGTACCTGCAAAGTCGTGGTGACTCAGACCCGCTACGCCTATCATCGGTAGTGAATGCTTTTGTGGCGGCCTTGCAGCAGGAAAAGCGCCTCACTGGCATCAACACTTTCTTCCGTCCAACGGTGCCTCAGTTGTTTGTCGAAGTAGATGAAGCCAAGGCGCTGTCACTAGGGGTGCCAATTGCCAGCATCTATGCCACTTTGCAAAGTACGATGGGTTCGCTGTATGTCAATGACTTCAATCGCTCTGGCCGTACTTACCGCGTGCAGTTACAAGCCGAGCCACAGTTTCGTATGAAGCCAGAAGATCTGGGTAAGGTCTATGTGCGTTCAGACAAAGGCGAGATGATTCCATTGTCCGCATTAAGCAAAGTCAACAACGTGATTGGTGCCGAACAATTAGAACGCTATAACGGCTTACTATCAGCCAAAATACTAGGCAGTGGCGCGCCTGGCGTAAGTTCGGGCGATGCTATTAAGCTGGTCGAACAGGTTGCCGCGCAAAACTTGCCAGAGGGCTACCAAATTGCTTGGACTGGTCAAGCTTATCAGGAAAAGCGCACTGGCTCGGCTGCAGTGTTTGCCTTCGGTTTTGCTATCATCGTGGTGTTCCTCATTCTGGCAGCACAGTTTGAAACCTGGGTGTTGCCGTTGGCTGTCATTATGGCGGTGCCATTTGCCTTGGCGGGTGCTTTGTTGGCGGTGTTGATACGCGGTATGCCAAATGACATTTACTTCCAGATTGGCTTGATTACCCTGATCGGATTGGCGGCGAAAAATGCCATTTTGATTGTTGAATTCGCCAGTCAGAAGATGGAAGAGGGTATGCCCGTGATGCAGGCGGCGATTGAAGCGGCGCGTTTACGTTTCCGTCCAATCGTCATGACCTCGATGGCGTTCGTGTTAGGCATTGTGCCATTGGTGATAGCCACGGGTGCGGGTTCTGCCGCGCGTCGCAGCATGGGAACTGGCGTGTTTGGCGGCATGATATTGGCGACTTTTGTGGCGACTATATTTATTCCAATGTTCTTTACTTGGTTAAGCAATACCCATGTCGACAGAAAACATCATGGCGAAGGATTATAGGCGAAGGTTTATAGAGATAGCTTTATGAAAAATATAAGCATGAAAATATTCAGTATATTGTTGTTATTAATGTTGTCGTCTTGCCAGTCGCTAGGGCCCAATTATTTGCGCCAAGTATTTAATTTACCCGAAAAATTCAGCCAGCCAGTGGTTGCCAATTCTGACAAAAATCCTGCTGAAAATATAACAGTCACCGCGTGGTGGAAACATTACCAAGATGCAAAATTGAATGAATTGGTAGCGTTAAGTTTAAAAAATAATTCAGATATTCAATTGGCTGTGGCGCGTATTGAAGAGGCGGATGCCAGCATGCGCGAAGTGGGCGCGTCACTGTTCCCAGAAGTGAATTTGTCTGCCGATGCCACGCGTAGCAAAGTGACTGAATTGGGCGCTTTCCCTGTATTTATTGCACCTATTCGTAATAATTATATCTTTGGTTTTAACACCAATTATGAGTTGGATTTTTGGGGAAAAGTCAGACGCGCTAAAGAATCTGCAACTGCCAACGCATTGGCTTCGCGCTATTCAAAACAAACGGTGGAGCTTTCACTCATTGGTTTGGTTAGCAGTAATTATTTGCAACTGCGCGGCATTGAGGCGCAAATTGCAGTGACTCTAGATAATCAACGCAGTCGCGAAGAATCACTTAAATTAACCCAACGCAGGCTTGAAGGCGGTATTGCCAGTAGTTTAGAGGTGAGCCAGGCTGAAGTGGCCGTCAGCAATTTAAATGCGCAATTGATTGAATTGAATCGTCTGCGCGCATTAACTGTGCACCAATTGGCGGTGTTAACAGGTGTGTTGGATTTGAAATTGGATGCTGATGTCAATCAAGCCGATATTAAAACATTACCCGTTCCACCCATTCCGCCTGCGGGTTTGCCCTCTGATTTATTAGAGAATCGCCCTGACATTCGTCAAGCAGAACAAGCGCTGATTGCTGAAAATGCACAAATTGGCATCGCCAAAGCCGCGCTGTATCCCAGTATTAGCTTAACCGGCAATTATGGTGGGGAAAGTTTAGCCTTGGGCGATATATTGAAAAGTGGTGCGCGTATCTGGACATTAGGCTTGGGTTTGGATTTGCCTATTTTTGACTCGGGCAGACGCAAATCAAGAGTTGAGCAAGCCAGCGCACGGCAAAAACAAGCGTTAGCACAATATCAAACAGTCATTCAAAACGCATTCAGAGAGGTGAATGATGCATTAGTGACGCGGCGTTTAAATGTAGAACGGGAACAAGCATTAGCGGCAAGTGAGGCCTCTGCCAAAAAAGCATTGACCGTGGCTGAAAATCGCTACAAAGCAGGCTACTCCGCTTACTTGGAAGTGTTAGATGCGCAGCGCGTGCATAACGATGCCGCATTGGCCAACGTGCAAGCAAGGCAAGCGACCAGCTTGGCGAGTGTTGAGTTGTTTAAAGTATTGGGCGGCGATTGGCGAGATGAGGCACAATCGCAAATTCAGCCTGTATCAAGCCGTGACTTAACACATTAAACTGGCCAAAAATTAGCTAAAACGGAAACGCAACTCTAATCCAATCGTCGCGTGACTCAATTGGCTCGCCTAACATCGCGCGTTTTGGAATGCCCAGTATATTAACTGCATACGTGATATTGGGACGGTAATGTATTTTGGGTAGCAGCAAGGTAGATAAGCTGGAAAGACCCGCTTCAATCGGTAGATAAACACCTAAAAAAGTACCCGTATTAATGGCTTGAGGCTGGTTAATTTCCACCCTTTCAGTGACGGTATCCGAGAATAGCTCTTCATGGCGCAATGGCCTTAACTGTACGCAATTAGGATATCGAGACAAGATTTCTATGCCGACTTTAAGTTGATTGCCCGTCGTCGGTTTCACGCCGCGAATGATGCCAATCACAATATGACTTGGGTCGTCATCCATCATCAAACCGATGAGTTTATCTGGCCTTGCCAATATATTGGCGTATTTGTTCACTCTGGTGCCTAACCCATGTGGACTTTCGTCTGTCACAATCCAAGTATCTAATGAGCCGCTATTAACGGCTAAACTACTGCTCTGTGTTAAAGCCGTATGGGAGCGAAGACGCTCATCAAATGACCTACCATCTTTAGATAAGCGCGAGCCATCTTTAAGTTGATTGGCTTGTTGCACTTGGTTGCAGATATTGACCATGCCAGCACTCACTTTAGCTGTCTTAGCGCTTGCTTCGCGCTGCTCCTTGCGCCGCTGTCTCACATAATCTGTTTTAGTCCATTCCGACAGCATAATATGTAATAGACCGTTCAATTTTTTGACGCTATCGAATTTTGCAGCCAGTAAACTTTCAGGCATTTCTCCTCGATCGGATACGGTAATGCCTATTTTGATTTGTTTTTCCAACTCATCAAGCTCCCAATAACGGCAATCGTCATTAGGCTCAAAATTGCGCATGCGTTTGCTTGGGTTGTCTTTTTCTAAATCAATATAAAAAATATATTGCTCAGGCGTGTAATATTTGCTGATATGCGCACGAGTCAGCCAATTGGTTAATACGCGATAGGCGATATCCACTTGCTGTTTATTCAGGTTGGCCTGAACTAAATGCCCTAGCATGCAAGACTGCACAAAATAAGCGGATAAAGTGGTCAATGGAAGCGATTTAAACAAAGCAATAGGGATATTTAACAGGCCTTGCTGATTGGCAATTCGATACAACATGAAAATTTGTATCCACATTTTGGTCGGCGGGTTAGCTTGTGCATACATGCGCCATTTCATCATCTGCATCGCTGAATAAATCGCTCTGCAAATAATAATAATCGGCATATTGCCATCCAATTTAAACTTAGCTGGATTAATGACTTTTTCGATCACTTTTAAATGCGCGATATACGATTGGCGGCAGTAGTTATAACACGCATCCGCCATATTCACTTCCAACTCGGGCTTTAAGTTTTCCACCTGCACAAAATGCGCACCTAGTTTTTCTAAGCGCGAAAAATTTCGATCTTCTAACAGCACCAATAGATCCAATATTGCCTTATAGTCGACATCTGAATCTGATTGCATCTGCGCGATTAAAGACACTAAATGTTGATGGCTAAATTTCAGCGCGGCAATGTCATCCATTTCTGCGAGGTCATCCACCCATGCAAACTGCATATGGGATTTTTTAGCTGAATTCATGCTAAATAGCTGCTGAATAATATTTTTCATTAAATAGAGTGATTAATATTTTATGCTGACGCTATTATTTTAATTTACTTAGTTAAAATATAATAATAAATCATTGAATAATCAAGATTTATTTAGAACTTAACCCTTAAAAAGCATCAAAATTGTGCACTTATTAGCATGGTAGAATAGCGTTTCTCAATTAATTGATTTCTGACATGACCGTTCGTACACGATTCGCGCCTAGCCCCACTGGCTTTTTACATATTGGCGGCGCACGCACCGCGCTATTTTCTTGGGCATACGCCAAAAAACATGGCGGAAAATTTATTCTACGTATTGAAGATACCGATGTGGAACGTAGCACGCCAGAAGCCGTGCAGGCGATCTTGGATGGCATGCATTGGCTGGGCTTGGATTACGACGAAGGGCCGTTTTACCAGATGCAGCGTATGGGCACTTATAAAAAAGTCATTCAAAGTATGCTGGATAACGACACAGCATATTATTGCTACAGCAGTAAAGCAGAATTGGAAGTCTTGCGTGAAAGCCAAATGCAGCAAGGTTTAAAGCCGCGCTATGATGGTAAATGGCGCCCAGAATCGGGCAAAACTCTGCCAACAAGGCCGATAGATATTGCGCCAGTGGTGCGTTTTAAAAATCCGCAAACAGGTGTAGTTGCTTGGGACGATTTGGTGAAAGGCAGAATTGAAATTGCCAATAGCGAGCTGGATGATTTAATTATTGCCCGCGCTGATGGCACGCCGACTTATAATTTTTGTGTAGTGGTTGATGATTTTGAAATGGGCATTACCCAAGTGATTCGCGGTGATGATCACGTGAATAATACCCCGCGCCAGATTAATATGCTCAACGCCTTGGGCGCGCATGATTCTAATTTAAAAATCCCGCAATACGCGCATTTATCCATGATTTTGGGTGACGATGGCCAAAAGCTTTCTAAACGTCATGGCGCAGTAAGTGTGATGCAATATCATGAAGATGGCTATTTAAAAGAGGCGGTTTTAAATTATCTGGCACGACTTGGTTGGAGCCATGGCGATGCAGAATTATTTAATATGCAACAGTTTTGCGAATGGTTTGATTTGGACCATATTACGCCATCGGCTGCGCAGTTTAATACTGAAAAACTCAATTGGTTAAACGCGCATTATATTAAAGAAACTAGCTTGGATGCGCTTGCTATTGATATTACCAAGCGTTTGGCAAAGATAAATGTTTATGTTGCCAGCACGCCAGATTTAAGTGCAATAATCGATTTGTACCGTGAACGCGCGAATAATTTGAATCAACTGGCCGCAGATATCGCCTATTTTTACGCATTGCCGCCAGCTAATCCAGCAGATATTGAAAAACACATCACGCCAGAAATTTTGCCTGCTTTAAAGGTGTTAAGTCTAAAACTGTCAGGTATTGATTGGACAGCCGAGGCGATTCATCATGCGATTAATGAGGTTGTGGCCGAAAACCAACTCAAATTTCCTAAAGTTGCCATGCCGTTACGTGTGATGTTAACAGGCATCGCGCAATCACCCAGTATCGACCAAGTGATGGCTTTATTAGGACAGAAAGAAACGCTAGCTAGAATAAATCCATATTTAATCTCACTTAAATTTTTAAAAGTTTAGCTGCTTTTAAAATTACTTAAGTTAAATAAACCGCAAAATTGTTCAAACTACTATTGAAATGAGAACAAAAAGTCACAACAATAGTCGTACGCATGGCAGTTTTAGCTTTATTTATAAAGCCACTCCAACATTATTACAACTAAAAGGAGCACAAAATGAATAACAAAGGACAAATGCTGCAGGATCCATTCTTAAATGCCCTCAGAAAAGAACATGTACAAGTTTCAATTTACTTGGTTAACGGTATTAAGTTACAGGGTCAAGTCGATTCGTTTGATCAATACGTGATTTTATTAAAAAATACGGTCACGCAAATGGTCTACAAACATGCGATTTCTACTATCGTGCCAGCGCGTGCGGTGAGTATGACATTGCCAGAAGAGACGGAAGACTAAGATTTGGCCATAAAGCCTTCCGGTTACGGCGAAAATACCCTAGCGAATCCAGCCACATTAACAACGCCAATTGATGGCGGCGTTGTTCTGGTGAGCATTGATTTTGGTGAGCCAGATTATGCAGAAAGTTTGCATGAGCTGCGTCAATTGGTGATTTCTGCAAACATGCAAGTGCGCGCCACCATAGAAGGCAAGCGCAGCACTCCTGACGCAAAATTATTTATCGGCAGCGGTAAAGCCGATGAATTAAAGCAGATATTAGAAGCCAGCGAAACCAATCTGGTGGCTTTTAACCACGATTTAAGCCCTTCACAGCAGCGCAATTTAGAGCGCTTATTGCAAGCTAAAGTGTTAGACAGAACGGGTTTAATTTTAGACATTTTTGCGCAACGTGCTAAAAGCCACGAAGGTAAATTGCAGATTGAGCTTGCGCAATTAGAACATTTATCGACCAGATTGGTGCGCGGCTGGACGCATTTGGAGCGCCAAAAAGGCGGTATTGGCGTACGTGGCGGTCCGGGCGAAACACAGTTGGAGCTGGATAGACGTATGCTGCGCGTACGTGTGAAGCAACTACGCGAAAAGCTGGACAAACTTAAATCACAACGTGGTATGCAACGCCGCGCGCGAAAACGTTCCAATTTGATGACCGTGTCGTTGGTTGGCTATACCAACGCAGGAAAATCTACCCTTTTTAATCGGTTAACTCAGTCGGGCGTTTATGCCGCAGACCAGCTATTTGCAACATTGGATACTACATCGCGCAAAATGTATCTGGGCGAAGATTATCATTCGGGTGGCGGTTCAGTGGTGGTTTCAGATACGGTTGGCTTTATTAAGCATTTACCCACTACTTTAATTGAAGCATTTGGTGCAACGCTAGAAGAAGCAGCACAAGCCGATTTATTGTTACATATTGTGGATATTGCTAGCACTAACCGTGATGCGCAGATTGCACAGGTTAATCTGGTTTTGCAAGAAATTGGCGCATCAAAAGTGCCGCAAATAGTTGTGTTAAATCAGATTGATAAGCTGGATATGTCAGCCGGCTTGATTCGCGATGAATATGGTAATATTTCAAAAGTGAGCATTTCGGCAGTTTCTGGCGCTGGAATCGATTTATTAAAGCTGGCATTAACAGAGTATCAGCAACTGTTAAGACGACAAAGCACAGAAGAAAGTGCTTATGTTTAATTCAATTTTAACGTATTTATTTAACGCATTTAGTAACAGTGTTCGGAGTCATGCATGATTAAGTTTCCTGGTTTTGGTCAACGTAATAACGAAGGTCCGCCTGATTTAGATCAAATATTGAAAGATTTAAATCAAAAGATTAATAATCTTTTTGGCAAAAAAAATACAGCTGGCAACGGCAGTCAGCCAACCATCAATAAAGATTTTAATCTGCCTGTGTTGCCAATTTTGGCAGTGATTGCCGCTATTTGGTTGGCCACTGGATTTTATATTGTTGACCAAGGTTCATTGGGTGTGGAATTACGCTTTGGAAAATATATTGAAACCACTGAGCCTGGCCCCAGATGGCATTGGCCGTACCCAATTGAATCGGCAGAAGTTGTTAATATGGAACAAGTGCGCCGTTTAGAAGTGGGTTACAGAAGTAGCGGTGATGGCGCAGGCGGTAAAACAAGACAGCCTAAAGAAGCACTCATGCTCACTGAAGATGAAAATATCATCGATATGCAGGTAGCTGTGCAATATAAATTAAAAAATGCTAAAGACTATTTATTCAATAATCGTTCAACTGATAGCTCCGTTATGTCAGCTGCAGAAACCGCGATTCGTGAAATTGTGGGTAAAAGCAAATTAGACGATTTATTGCAAAAAGGTTTGCCAGATACTTCAGAGCGCATGCAGGCTATTTTAGATAGCTATAAAACGGGCGTGTTAATAACCAGTGTTTCGCGCCAAAAAGGTGCTGCGCCAGAGCAGGTAAAAGAAGCGTTTGATGACGTTAACCGCGCCAATCAAGATTACCAGCGTCAAATTAATGAAGGCCAAGCTTACGCTAATGATGTGATTCCAAAAGCGCGCGGAAACGCAGCGCGTCTTGCAGAAGAGGCATCAGGTTACAAGCTTAGAGTGGAAAACGAGGCGCGCGGTAATGCAAGCCGCTTTGAGCAAATTTTAACGCAATATACAAAAGCGCCACAAGTAACGCGCCAACGTTTGTATTTAGATGCACAAGAGCAAATTATGTCGAGCACCAGTAAGGTGATTGTGGATCAGCCTGGCGGTAATAGTTTGTTATATTTGCCACTCGATAAATTAATGGAAAAGAGCGCGGCTGGCACTAGCACTTATACTAACGTTACACCAGCTACGCCCACTAATAAACAAACGGATGCAGCAGAGGCTGAATCACGTCAGCTAGGACGCAATCGCGATAGATAAGTGTATCAATTTGATGCGTTGAGTCAGAAAAATAGCAGGATATTTTTAAAGCTTAATTAAAAAATCGAATCAATAGATTTTAATTAAAATGAACAGGTAAAGAGAATTGAAATGAAAAATATTGGTTTATATTTAATCGGAATATTTGTAGCATTAGTGATTTTAAGCATGTCTTTTTTTACGGTAGATCAGCGTGAGTACGCGTTGGTGTTCAGGTTGGGTGAAATTGTTTCTGTTAAAAAAGAACCGGGTTTGTATTTCAAAGTGCCATTGTTAGATGGTTTAAAATATTTTGATAAGCGCATTTTGACGTTGGATTATGAGCAACCTGCAGAAATCATCACCAGTGAAAACAAAACCATGACGGTGGATTCATTCGTGAAATGGCGCATTATCGACCCATCAAGATATTATGTATCGGTAAAAGAAGGTGGAGAAAGTGCGGCTGAAGACCGTCTGACACAAGTGGTGAATGCTGGCCTGCGCGATGAATTTGGTAAACGTACTGTGCATGATGTGATTTCTGGCGAACGTGGCGCGATTATGGACAGCATGCGCAAACGCGCAGACAAAGAAGCGCGCCAAATTGGTATTGAAGTGGTTGATGTGCGTTTAAAACGGGTGGATTATTCGGAAGACATCAGTAAATCTGTTTACGACCGTATGATTGCAGAAAGAAAACGTATCGCCAATCAGCTGCGCTCAGAAGGCGCTGCCGCCTCTGAAAAGATTCGTGCCGATGCCGATAAACAGCGCGAAGTCATTATCGCTGAGGCGTTTGGTAATGCGCAAAAAATGAAGGGTGAAGGCGACGCAAAAGCGGCAGAAATATACGCCAGCGCTTACAGCAAAGACCCAGAGTTTTATGCGTTTTATCGCAGCCAAGAAGCGTACAAAAATAGCTTTAACAGCAAATCCGATATCATGGTGTTAGATCCTAAATCGGAATTCTTTAAATATATGCGTAATTCTGGCGCTAAATAATACTGTAGCAAGCAATACTTAACCCATTATTTTAATCAACTTTTCGTCGCCAAATATTGGTTCAAATTTAGGGTTAAGTCAGTCATCAAATGAATAGCACTTTGTTAACCGCGCTCGGATTAATGCTGGTTTTAGAAGGATTAATGCCGTTAATTGCGCCTAAATCTTGGCGCGAAACTTTCAAGCGCATGATTGCACTAAATGATGGTCAACTCCGTTTTATTGGCCTGTTTTCACTGTTGGGTGGATTGCTACTCATAGTCTTTAGTCGATAGTCTAATTTTCTTCTTAATGGCTAAATTGCGCCTTGGGTCACTAACTCACAGCCCAATTTAGCCAAGTCCAAAATCCATTCAATCGATTATCTTGTATAATAATCGCTATGCGAAATTGGTTGCTCCCAGAATATATTGAAGACGTGCTGCCCGCTGAAGCGGCGCGATTAGAGTTTTTACGCCGTCAACTATTGGATTTATTCAAAGTGCATGGCTATCAATATGTGATTCCGCCGACGCTGGAATATTTAGAATCATTAATGACTGGCACAGGCCATGATTTAGATTTAGCCACTTTTAAAGTGGTCGATCAGTTAACGGGCCGATTAATGGGTATGCGGGCAGATATGACGCCACAAGCGGCCAGAATTGACGCACATATGCTCAATCACCAGAGTGTTTCTCGATTGTGTTATGCAGGCACCGTTTTGCGTACCAAGCCAGATGGCCTTGCACGCACGCGCGAACCGCTGCAATTGGGCGCAGAGTTATTTGGCCACGCGGGCATTGAAAGTGATATTGAGATTCATCGCTTAATGATTAAAGCGTTGCAAGTTTTAGGCTTAAAACAGTTGCATATTGATTTTAGCCATGTCGCGATATTTGAAAGCTTGGTTAAAGCGGGCAATATTCATGCTGATTTAGAGCAAGCTTTGTATGCCGCTTTGCAAAGCAAAGATAAAGCCAGTGTGGCGTTGCTGGCTGCAAACTTAGCTGCCAATATTAAACAAGCGCTGATTGATTTAACCGATTTAAATGGCGACGCAGGCGTATTGCAAAAAGCTCAGCAATTATTACCAAAAATTCCTGCAATTAGTAAAGCATTGGCTGATTTGGTCAGCGTTGCAGCGCAATTAACTGATTTAAACGTGCATGTTTCGTTTGATTTAAGCGAGCTACGCGGTTATCACTACCATAGCGGCATTGTGTTTGCCGCTTATGCAAAAGGTTACACTGGCCCAATTGCACTAGGTGGACGTTATGATGAGGTAGGTTTAGCTTTTGGCCGTGCGCGCCCCGCAACAGGTTTTAGTTTAGATTTACGTGGTGCTGTAACGGCCTTAACCCCTGCAATTAACGCAAAAGCCATTCTTGCCCCAGCCGGTGATGACAAACTGTTATTAAGTACAATAGAAAACTTACGTGCAGAAGGTCAAATCGTGATTCAGGCTTTGCCAAACTCAACCAGTAACGTGGTTGAGTTGAACTGCGACAAGCAATTGGTTTACAGCAATCAGCAATGGCAAATCCAGCCTTTACAATAATCCACCCTTTATATTTCAGTAGAAAAAATAGTTAAGTAAACGTTATGGCGCAAAATACAGTAAAAAATCCTGCTAAAAATGTGGTCGTTATTGGCACACAATGGGGCGATGAAGGTAAAGGCAAGATTGTCGATTGGCTTACTGACCATGCGCAAGGTGTGGTGCGTTTTCAGGGTGGGCATAATGCAGGTCACACTTTGGTTGTTGGGCAAGGCACTGAGCAACGTGTTTACAAGTTAAATCTTGTGCCATCTGGCATCGTGCGTGCAGGCGTTAATTGTTATATCGGCAATGGCGTGGTGTTGGATGTTGGACACTTGTTGAGCGAAATTGCTGCGCTGGAAAAAGATGGTTTAGAGGTTAAAAGCCGCCTAAAAGTAAGCCCTGGCTGCCCGTTGATTTTAAGTCATCATGTGGCGCTCGATAACGCACGCGAAGCCAAGCGCGCGATTAAAATTGGTACCACTGGTAAAGGCATTGGCCCAACTTACGAAGACAAAGTCGCGCGTAGGGCTTTAAGAGTTTACGATTTATTTTACCCAGAACGTTTTGCTGAAAAATTAAAAGAGGTGATGGATTATCACAACTTTGTATTAACCAATTATCTAGGCGCAAAAGCGGTGGATTTTAATCAACAATACGATGCCAGCATGGCGCAGGCGATTGCATTAAAACCCATGATTGCCGATATTTCAGCCGAACTTTATGCAGCAAACGATAGAGGTGAAAATTTATTGTTTGAGGGTGCACAAGGTACATTATTAGATATTGATCACGGCACTTATCCGTATGTGACTTCAAGCAACTGTATTGCCGGTCAAGCCTCTGCTGGTACAGGCGTTGGCGCTAATATGCTGCATTACGTGTTGGGCATTACCAAGGCTTATACCACGCGCGTGGGCGGCGGCCCTTTCCCTAGTGAACTGGATATTGAAACTGAAGGCTTGGCCGGGCATCAAATGTCGAATAAAGGCCAAGAAATTGGCACGGTGACTAAGCGTAAACGTCGCTGTGGCTGGTTTGATGCAGCGGCATTGCGTCGTTCTGCACGCATTAATGGCTTAACTGGTTTGTGTATTACCAAGCTGGATGTATTAGACGGTATTGAAAGTTTAGCTATTTGCACTGGTTACGAGCTAGATGGCAAATTGGTGGATATGCTGCCAGTAGGCGCGGATGATGTGGCGCGTTGCAAACCGATTTATGAAACAGTGGCTGGCTGGAAAGCCAATACCTTTGGCGTTAAAACCTGGGATGGCCTGCCTAAAAATGCGCAGCGTTATCTTAATCGCTTAGAAGCATTGTGTGGCGTGCCAATTGCGATTGTATCAACCGGGCCAGAGCGCGATGAGACGATTATTATTGAGCATCCTTTTGCATAAATTGCAAATCCCGTCGCTATGCTTTATTGCCACATAAATTTTTTTTCGCTTACATCCCTATGGTATGCAGCGCTCAATTTTTTAGTTGCACCTAGCCTGGCTTAGGACTTTGCATTTTATTGTGCTGTTAAGATATTCATGACAACATCACAAAACCAACGATTAGCATGGGCGATTAGCGGTTCTGGCCATTATTTGCGAGAATGCTTAGACTTTTTACAGGCGCTTAACAAGCAAGATTTAACATCTGTTGATATTTTTTTAAGTAAGGCCGCCGCCGAAATAATTCAGCAATATGGTTTTCAGTCGCAACTAGACGCAACAGGCTGTCGTGTTTTTCAAGATAAAACAGCTAGTAGTATTCCCGTTGAATTTTTCTACCAAGGCCATTATCACACCCTGGTGATTGCGCCCGCAACATCTAACACTGTCGCCAAAATGGCTTATGGCTTCTCAGATTCCTTAATAACCAATTTATACGCACAAGCAGGCAAAACCCGTGTACCGAGTATTGTATTTGCTTGCGATACAGTGCCAGCGTCAGCTGATTCGTATATAGAGTCCGAAGCGCCACGTGACAATATCGTTAATGTTTTTCCCAGAAAAATTGATCTAGAAAATGTGGTTAAGTTATCACAATTCGAGTTAACGCAAGTGGTTGATAGCATGGATGCGCTTGAAAATGCTGTATGTGCTCATTTAAATAAGCCAGCAATGAAATGAAGACAGATAAACCAGATAATCTGCTTTTTGTGACGGGCAAGCTGGCAGAAAAAAGTTTGAATAAAGTATTGCAAACCATTCAAGCAGCTACTAAAACGCCACCATTCAAATACCGCATCGAGCAAATCGGCGTTTCAGTCGCCGCCTTAATGACGCCAGATTTAATTGCGCGCAGACTCAAAGATATTGGCAATGCTGATAAAGTGATTTTGCCAGGTTTATGCCAAGGTGATTTAGCCAAATTGCAACATCAATATGGCGTACCAATTGAACGTGGGCCAACTGACTTAAAAGATTTGCCACAGTATTTTGGCAATAAAGGGGTTGCGCCAGACTTAACCCAATATTCAGTGCAAATTTTTGCCGAAATTGTCGATGCACCAGATTTAAGTGTAGATGCAATTTTAAAAAAAGCGTTGCATTTTCAAGCGCAGGGCGCGAATGTAATTGATTTAGGCTGTTTGCCGGGCAAGCCGTTTGTACATTTAAAAGAGGCAATTCAAACACTTAAATCGGCTGGATTGAAAGTCAGTGTTGATTCAATGCTTGCGGATGATTTATTGTTAGCGGGAAAATCTGGTGCAGATTATGTGTTAAGTTTGACCGAAAAAACCCTGTGGATTGCGGATGAAATTGCTGCTACGCCAGTTTTAATTCCCGCCAAACCAGGTAATTTGCCATCGCTTTATCGCGCCATTGAGCATTGTCTTAAACGTAATAAAGCGTTTATTGCCGATGCCATTTTAGATCCTATTCATTTCGGCTTGGCTGATTCGATTGTGCGCTATCACCAATTGCGCAAAAAATATCCCACTATTCAAATCATGATGGGAATCGGTAATTTGACTGAGTTAACCGATGCAGATACCACTGGTATTAATGCGATTTTGTTTGGCTTAATCAGTGAGTTGGATATTCAAGCGGTGCTGGCTACATCAGTAAGCCCGCATGCAGTAAACGCGATTGCAGAAGCGGATATTGCAAGGCGCGTGATGTATCGCGCAAAAAAAGATGATAGATTGCCGCGTGGTTACAGCAATGGTTTGCTTGGCTTGCATGATAGAAAGCCTTTTGCCTATAACAAAGACGAAATTGGCGAAATTGCCGCGCAAATTAAAGATCCTAGTTTTAGAATTATGGTAAGTGATGCGGGTGTGCATGTTTATAATCGTGATGGCATGCAGCAAGCCATTGACCCTTTTGCGTTTTATCCGAATCTAGGTGTGCAAGAGGATGCGTCGCATGCGTTTTATCTGGGTGTGGAGCTGGCAAAAGCGCAAATTGCTTGGCAATTAAAAAAACGTTATGTGCAAGATGAACCATTGAATTGGGGCGTATCGAGTTTGATTGAAAAAGTGGATGACAGAAAAAGTCACCGCGACGCGTCTTTGAAAGAAAAGCGGCAACACAAACAATCAGAAAAGCACAAAAGTAATCTATGATTTTCGAAACGATTATCACAACAGTGAATGCAGAAGGCGAGCCGCATGTTACCCCGTTTGGCGTGCGTCACGAAGGCGAATATATCGTCATTTCGCCCTATAAACCATCCACTACTTTAGCCAATATATTAAGCACTAAACAAGCGGTAATGAATGTAAGCGATGATGTGCGCGTGTTCGCGGCAGCCTTAACCAATCGGCAGGCTTGGCAATTGCATAAAGCCAACCACGTAAACGGTTTTAGATTAGCCAATTGTTTGGCGCATATTGAATTGGCTTTAATTGAAGTGCGTGACGATGCCATTCGGCCGCAATTGGTCATGCAAAAAGTTTATGCCGCGCAACATCATGCATTTAACGGCTTTAATCGGGCACAAGCCGCCGTAATTGAGTTAGCAGTTTTGGTCAGCCGTTTACCTAGGCTGCCTAAAGAAAAAATCCAAGCGGAACTGCATTATCTGCAAATTGCGATAGACAAAACGGCAGGTGAAAACGAACTGCTTGCATGGTCATGGTTAAACGAAAAAATCAGCCAATTTTATAAAACCGCACCACAGAAGTAATCAATTTGATGCAATTATTGATTAGTATTAAAAATGTCGATGAAGCCATGGTAGCCCTAGAGACTGGCGTGGACATACTTGATTTGAAAGACCCTAATATAGGCGCATTAGGTGCGCTTGATTTAAAAACGACCGAACGCATATTGCAAAATATTCAAGCATTTCAAGCGTTAACTTTTCAACAATCGCAACCATTGATTAGCGCTACCGTGGGCGAAGAGCATGCGGATATGGCTGTATTGATTCAAATGATTGATATCAGAATAAAAATGGGTATCAATATGATTAAAATCGCCGTTTCTGATTTACGTAGAAAAAATCTGCTGAGCAAGCTCAACAAGCAGGCGCAGCAAGTTAAATTAGTTGCCGTATTTTTTGCCGATCAAGCGATTGATTTGGATTTTCTGCAACAATTAAAAGTGCATGGTTTTTATGCTGCTATGCTTGACACGCAAAAAAAACAGCAAAATCTAATTCAAATTTGCGCTGATGCGACTTTACAAAATTTTGTACAAAAATGCCATGAAATTGGTTTAAAAACAGGCTTAGCTGGCTCATTAAAACCACAACATATTGCACATTTGGCTAATATCAACCCATCCTATATTGGTTTTAGGGGTGGAGTGTGTGCGGATAATCTGCGCAAGAGCATTTTAATACCTGAAAAAATCATTAAAGTAAAAAAATTGTTGCGCGAACACAACAAATGCAACGATTTAACGTACTTTAGTTGAAGTTTAGCGTTGCGCTACTAAAATAGTTTAAGTATAGTTCGTGGGTGAACATTTGTTGTGCGTTTTTAATTAGGAGTTTGATAATGAAAAAGAATTTAGTCAGTTTAGCTGTTGCAGCCACCCTTGGTTTGTCCGCTTTTGCTGTATCAGCAGAAGATATGTACCGTGGTGCTTGGTACGCAGTTCCAGGTGTTAGTTACATTAATACAGATAGTGATCTACAAGCCGACAATGATGGTGGTGTTTTCTTAAGTATCGGTAAAGAAATCAGCCAGCATTGGGATTTACAAGGTCGTTTAGGCCACAACCGTGTTGATCAAAATACTGGTATTGCTGGTGCTAGAGGCAATTACGAACAAACTACGCTAGGTTTAGATGCCTTATATATGTTTAGCCGCGGTAAACTTCGTCCATTCTTGTTAGCAGGTATTGGTGCAGCGCATAATGATTTAGATTATACGATTCCTGGTATTAATGCTGACAGTGATAAAACCTCTTGGATGGCAAACGTAGGCTTAGGTGCTCAAATTTTGCTAAATGATAATTTTGGTTTGCAAGCTGATTTGCGTCATCAATGGAGCAGAGCAGACATCGACTTTAATAACAGCGGTACAGAAACTGTTGGCAATACATTATTCAATTTTGGTGCGATTTTACGTTTTGGCTCACCAGCGCCAGTAGTAGCTGAGGTTGCTCCAGAGCCAGCGCCAATTGCAGCAGCACCAGAGCCAATGGCTGAGCCAGCTCCTGCACCAGTTGCTGCTCCTGTTGTATGTGCACCACAAGTTGAAACGATTACGATTGAGGCTGAAAAATTATTTGGCTTCGATAAAGCTAAATTAGCGGATACAAGTGATCTCGACTCACAAGTTGTTGCAAAAATGAAAGAAAATCCAATTTTTGCATCAGTTAAAATTGTTGGTCACACTGATAAATTAGGTAGTACAGAATACAATCAAAAATTGTCAGAAAGACGCGCTAACATGGTGCGTGATTACATCATTAGCCAAGGTATTGATGGCAGTCGTTTAGTTGCAGTAGGTATGGGTGAAAGTATGCCTAAAGTAAATTGTGATGATGTTAAAGGTCGTAAAGCACAAATTGAGTGTTTAGCACCAAATCGTCGTGTTGAAGTTGAAGCAACACGTTCTGTAGAAACTGGGTGTAACTAGTTTTACAGTAATTTTAAAAAAGCCTCGCTCTGCGAGGCTTTTTTATTGCCTGCATTTAAGCCTGTCATGCTTTTGTCGTTATAATCATATGATGAAACAATCTGTTGATTTAATGATTGAAACGCGTTGGTTAATTCCAATCATCCCTAAAAATAACTTGTTAGCGCATCAAGCAGTTGTGATTCAATCAGGCGAAATTGTTTGTATTTGCTCTATTGATGCAGCGCGGCAAAAATATCAGCCCAATGAAGTGATTCAACTATTTGAACATGTTCTGTTGCCAGGCTTTATTAATTTGCATGCGCATGCTGCGATGAATTTAATGCGCGGTTTGGCCGATGATTTGCCACTTATGCCATGGTTAGAGCAGCACATTTGGCCAGCCGAACAAAAGCTGCTATCACCAAATTTTGTGCATGATGGTACTTTGTTAGCCTGTGCGGAAATGTTACGTGGCGGCATAACCACCTTTAATGATATGTATTTTTATCCTGAAGCAGCAGCCGAAGCCACGATTAGAGCGGGGATGCGTGCGAATTTGGGGTTGGTTGTTTTAGAGTTTGCCACACAGTATGCCAATAATGCTGAAAGTTATATTGATAAAGGTACGCAAGCGCGCGACGCCTTAAAAAACGAGCCGCTGATTAGCTTCAGTTTTGCGCCTCATGCGCCGTATACGGTTAGTGATGAAACTTTTACTACTTTAAACACGTTAAGTGCACAGATTAACATTGGTTTACATACGCATTTACATGAAACAATCGCAGAAATTGTGCAAAGTGAGCAACGTTATGGCATGCGGCCAGTAGCACGATTGGCTAAACTAGGCTTGTTGGGCGCTACAACCACATTTGCGCATTGTGTGCATTTAAACCCAATTGAAGTACAGTTGCTAGCTGAAAACGGTTGCAGTATTGCGCATTGCCCAAGCGCTAATCTGAAATTAGCCAGCGGTATTGCACCTGTTGCCGATTACATTAAAGCGGGTATTAATATTGGTTTGGGTACAGACGGCGCAGCCAGCAATAACCGTTTAGATATGTTTACTGAAATGCGGATGGCCGCATTATTAGCAAAAGCTGTTAGCGGCGATGCAACGGCAGTTTCGGCACACCAAGCATTAGAAATGGCTACCATTAATGGTGCTAAAGCGTTGGGTGTAGATGACAAAATTGGCTCAATTGAAGTAGGCAAGCTGGCTGATTTAACAGCCATTAAGCTAGAAGACTTTAATATGCAACCTTGTTTTGATGTGATTTCACATCTGGTTTATGTGGCTGAACGCGAGCAAGTAAGTCATGTCTGGGTGAATGGCGATTTAAAGTATCATAAACCAAACAGCAGTACAGGCATTTACAGTAACATTGAGCCACAAGAGCTGATAGATATTGTGACTAAGTGGCAAACTAAATTGGATGCGTTTAGGTCAATTTAAAGTCGATTCAATTATTTTAAATAAAGAAAACTATGTCTAACTTCGATACAGCTGAACTCAATAAATTTAGTGAATTAGCCCATAAATGGTGGGATAAGACCAGTGAATTTAAGCCTTTGCATGATATTAACCCGTTGCGCCTCAATTATATTGATCAAGCGGTTTCATTGGCAGGTAAAACGGTACTAGACGTTGGCTGTGGCGGTGGTATATTAAGTGAATCAATGGCGCAAAAGGGCGCAATAGTCACAGGCATTGATTTAGGTGAAAAAGCCTTAAAGGTCGCGCAATTACACAGTTTAGAAAGCGGCATCAGCGTTGACTATCAATTGATTGCAGTTGAAAAATTGGCCTTAGAAGCGCCAGCCAGCTTTGATGTAGTAACTTGCTTGGAAATGTTAGAGCATGTGCCAGATCCAGCCAGTGTGGTGCAGGCCTGCTCGCAATTGGTTAAGCCTGGCGGGCATGTTTTTTTCTCGACCATCAACCGCAATCCTAAAGCGTATTTGTTCGCAGTAATTGGTGCTGAATATGTACTCAATATGTTGCCACGCGGCACACACGATTACGCTAAATTTATCAAGCCGTCAGAACTAGCTGCTTGGATGCGCGCTGCCGATTTATCTCTGCAACATCAAATTGGCATGAGCTATAACCCGATCACCAAGCATTATTGGATAGATAACGATGTATCTGTGAATTACATGATGCATACGGTAAGGGTTAGTGTTTGATTCAAACCATTTTTTTTGATTTGGACGGCACGCTAGTGGATACTGCGCCAGATTTAGGTTACGCATTAAATCTGCAACTTAACCGTCATGGTAAACAAAGTTTAAGCGATGCGGCAATAAGGCCATATGCCTCACATGGCTCGCGTGGATTGCTCAGTCTGGGCTTTGGCCTTACGCCCATGGATGACAATTTTATTGCCATGCGCGATGAGTATCTGAGCATTTACAACACGGTATTTACACGCAGCCCAGTGTTGTTAGAAGGCATGGCTGATTTACTGCAAGCTATTGAATACAAAAGATTAAATTGGGGAATTGTTACCAATAAGCCACGCCGTTTTACACTGCCATTAATTAAAAGTATGGGTTTGCATAAGCGGGCGGCTTGCGTGATAAGCGGTGACGATGCGCCGCAGCCTAAGCCATCGCCAGCAACCCTTTTATTGGCTTGTCAGCAAGTTGGCGTTAAGCCTCAAAGCTGCATTTATTTGGGTGATGCAGAGCGCGATGTACAGGCTGGCAAAGCGGCAGGAATGAAAACAGTGGTGGCTTTATTTGGCTATCTTGATGCAACCGACAAGCCGCAAGAGTGGGGCGCTGACGCCTTAATAAAAACGCCAATCGAATTATTGGCACTAATTGATGGTTAAGTTTGATTTAAACTAGTGCTCATAATAGCCGTTTGCCATAATATTTAAAGCTTTTTTCGACCAAGTAAGGCCATTGATAACGTTCCACTATCTACATATTCAATTTCACCACCCATTGGTAGGCCGCGCGCAATGCGGCTCACCGATACGCCACGTGTTTTAAGTAGCTCACTAATATAATGTGCGGTGGCTTCGCCTTCAACTGTGTAGTTAGTTGCTAAGATCACTTCTTGTGTAACGCCATTTTGCGCGCGTTTAATCAATTTATCCAAGTTGATTTCTTTAGGGCCAATGCCGTCCAAAGGCGATAATCGGCCCATCAATACAAAATACATGCCGTTATACGATTGCGTTTGTTCCATCATCATTAAATCGGTTGGCATTTCAACTACGCATAATTGCGTTTGTTCACGCTTATCTGACGTGCATAAAGGGCAAATACCAGATTCAGAAAAATTATTACATAGCGTGCAATGGCCGAGCATTTGTAATGCATTTGCTAAGCTAGTGCCTAACTTAGCCGCACCTTTTCTATCGCGCTGTAATAGAAAATAAGCCATACGTAACGCAGATTTTGGCCCTACGCCGGGCAAACAACGCAGCGATTCAATTAACTGCTCAAGCGCGGGCGGATTTTTCATCCGTAAAATAAGGATTTTGACAAGATTTTTAACACAGTATTTGCAGGCACAGTCGATTATTTAAAACGGTAATTTGAAGCCAGCGGGCATCATGCCGCTCATTCGCGCACTCGATGTTGCTTCAGCTTTTGCTCTGGCATCGTTTAACGCAATCAGCAGTAAATCTTCTAATGTTTCACGGTCATCCATCGCCGCGTCATCAATATTCACGCGTTTTATCACATTGTTGCAAGTCATACTGATTTTAACTAAGCCGTTGCTGGCAACGCCTTCTACTAATGTTTCGGCCAACTCTGCCTGCGCTTTTTGCATATTGGCTTGCATTTGTTGGGCTTGCTTCATCATATTGCCCATGCCACCTTTCATCATGATTGACTCCTTTTCATCTTGGTTAAATGGGTTTAATGCTGTTGGGGATAATGGTTGCGTCAAATTGGCTGAGTAAATCTTTCACAAAGCTATCTTGCATAATGGATGCTTCTGCCGATGACTGAATAGTGGCTTTTTCAACTGCCGTTTGTTTAGCAGGCGTATTGATTTCAATAGTCGTTTCTCCACTGATTTCTACGTTAAGTTTGATGCGTTTGCCAAAATGTTGGTTAATGGCGCTAGATAATTTTTCTTGATAACTGGCGCTAACCAAATGTTTATTACTTTCAGCTACCCGCAAGTTAATGCTATTTTCATCATAAGCAATCATTTCACAGTTTTGCGCCAAAGCACGGGCCAGCCCAAGCTTGAGATTTTTTTCTACTAAACTTCGCCAGTTACCATCGAAATTTTGTACTGTTTGTAGCGTATCAGGCGCCAATGCAGATTCTGCATCAACTTCACCACTTTGCGGCGCAGATGATGCAAGCGCTACTTTATTATCAGCTTGTGCATTGATTAATGGCGATATCAGTGGCTTATTTAGTCTTGGGGCTGGCGCGGTGATTTCGGGTTGATCAGATAATTTTTCATTGGGCGCAAATGCTAACATGCGCAGCAAACACATGGTAAAACCTGCGTATTCATCAGGCGCTAAACCAATATCGCGGCGGCCTAATAGCGTAATCTGGTAATACAATTGCAGGGTTTCAGGGTTGAGTTTTTGCGCTAAATCCATTAGCAAGCCGCGTTCAGGATGGTCATCGGCAATGCCGTTTGGTACGGTTTGTAGAATCGCAATTTGATGCAAAATATTGGCTAAATCATTTAATGCGGCCTCAAATGCAATATTGCGCATTTGCATCGTTTGCGCTTTTTCAATCAATGCTGCGCCATCTTGATTGATTAAAGCGTGCAAAATATCGTATAAATACGTTTGGTCAACCGCACCTAACATGCTGCGCACTTCAACCTCATTCACAGTTTGGTTGCCATAAGCAATCGCCTGATCAGTCAACGATAGCGCATCGCGCATACTACCATTGGCGGCGCGTGAAATCAGGCTAATAGCAGCAGCTTCAAAGCTAATATTTTCTTGACTAAGCACATTTTGCAAATGCTCAGAAATAGTGGTGCTGGCCATTTGACGCAAATTAAATTGCAAACAACGACTTAATACCGTGACTGGCACTTTTTGAGGATCAGTAGTGGCTAATATAAACTTAACGTGTGCTGGCGGCTCTTCTAGCGTTTTAAGCATGGCATTAAATGCGCTTTTAGACAGCATGTGCACTTCATCAATGATATACACTTTAAAGCGCCCAACGGTTGGTGCGTATTGCGCGTTATCCAATAATTCGCGCATGGCGTCTACTTGCGTATTTGATGCGGCATCGACTTCTAGCAAATCCACAAAGCGGCCACGGTCAATCTCAGTGCAGGCATTGCAAACGCCACATGGCGTTGCGGTAATGCCTGTTTCACAGTTAAGCGATTTGGCTAAAATGCGTGCGATGGTGGTTTTACCAACGCCACGTGTGCCCGTAAATAAGTAAGCATGATGCAAGCGTTGTTGCGTAAGCGCGTTGGTCAAAGCGCGCACCACATGCGGCTGGCCAACTAGCGTATCAAACGATTTGGGGCGGTATTTACGTGCTAAAACGAGATATGACATAGGTGAAACTGTAGCTTAAAAGTGGCTTTTCGTCTTGTATTTTTGTGGCTAAAATAACTTTTAAAATTCATTTGAATCATTCAGATGCAAGACGCGCGGCACGCGGAAACCAGAATGTACGTTTTGTACATGAGCATTTTTAGTACTAAGCAACGCCGCAGATGAATAATTGAAATGGATTTTAATAGGAGGCGAGCCAAACCCCCGGCACTTGCTTAATAGTTGTGGCTGCTTGCTTCCGCATCTGACCAGATTGGCTATTTTACAATGCGGGGAGGCCCGCCAGATTGGATTTTACCTTAAATCGGCTTGGTTTTATAGCCGAATCGCAAGACTTAACACGTTGAAATGCTTAAAAAGTACAGATAAAACGCTTTACTTATAACCAACCCGTTCAACCGGCGGCAAATGTTGCAACTCTTCATCTGAATATAATCTTCCGCGCGTAATAAAGGCAAAACCAGTGCCACAATCTAATGAAAATGAGCCGCTAGAGCCAGGCATGGCATCTAAAATGGTATGCATATTTTCTGCAAAAGTAAAATGGCTATCGCCCATATAAAAAGTGGCATCATTAAATTGGCCAAGCACTACATCGGATGCGCTGGGATTAAACTCTTTAACTGGCATGCACATTGGGCCGCTACCCTCACAGCATCCGCCAGATTGCAAAAATATAATTGGGCCGTGTTCTGCGGTTAACTTGTCGATTAACGATAATGCAGAGGGTGTTGCAGAAACCCGTTTTGTTGATTCTATTGACATGATAAAAGTCCTTTAAAACAAAAGAGGCGAGTAAACCCGCCTCTTTTATTGCACTCAATATTGCTGAGTTAACACCTTAAAACTAGAAGAAACCTAATTTATTTGGGCTGTAACTAACCAGTAAGCATTTGGTTTGTTGGTAGTGGTCTAGCATCATTTTGTGGTTTTCGCGACCAATGCCAGATTCTTTATAACCACCAAAAGCGGCATGGGCAGGATAGGCATGATAGCAGTTTGTCCACACACGGCCCGCTTTAATACCACGACCCATACGATAAGCCACCGATCCATCGCGGCTCCAAACGCCTGCACCTAAACCAAAAATGGTATCGTTTGCAATGGCTAGCGCGTCAGCTTCATCTTTAAAAGTGGTTACTGCAAGCACGGGGCCAAAAATTTCTTCTTGGAACACGCGCATTTTGTTGTGGCCTTTTAATAATGTTGGTTGCACATAATAACCATCAGCCAAATCGCCCGTTAGCATATTGCGCTCACCACCAATCAATACTTCAGCACCTTCTTGTTTGCCAATTTCAATGTAGTTCATGATTTTGTTTAATTGGTCTTGAGAAGCTTGTGCGCCTAACATCGTGCCAGAATCAAGCGGGCTGCCCTGTTTAATAGCTTTTACGCGTTCTAACACACGCGCAATAAATTTGTCATAGATTGATTCTTGAATAATGGCGCGCGATGGGCAAGTGCATACTTCACCCTGATTAAATGCAAACAACACCAAGCCTTCAATGGCTTTATCAAAGAAGGCATCATCTTCGTCCATAATATCGGCAAAGAAAATATTCGGTGATTTGCCACCTAATTCGAGTGTTGCTGGAATTAAATTACTGGCCGCTGCTGTTGCAATGGCGCGGCCTGTTGCCGTTGAGCCTGTAAAGCCGATTTTGGCGATGCGTTTGCTGTTGGCCAATGGCGCGCCAACTTCGCGGCCATAACCGTTTACAATGTTAATCACGCCTGGTGGCACTAAATCAGCAATGACTTCCATCAGAATTAAAATACTAATCGGTGTAAATTCGGCTGGTTTTAATACTACACAGTTGCCTGCAGCTAAGGCAGGCGCTAGTTTCCAAGCCGCCATTAAAATCGGGAAGTTCCAAGGAATAATTTGGCCCACAACGCCTAATGGCTCAGGAAAATGGTAAGCGATGGTGGTATTGTCAATTTCACTGATACCACCTTCTTGCGCGCGAATTGCACCTGCAAAATAGCGGAAGTGATCAACTGTTAATGGAATATCCGCGTTCATGGTTTCGCGAATTGGCTTGCCGTTATCAATCGTATCAGCTGTAGCAATCAGTTCTAGGTTAGCTTCAATACGGTCTGCAATTTTAAGTAAAATGTTAGAGCGTTCAGTGGTAGAAGTTTTTGCCCATTTTTCAGTAATTGCATGCGCTGCATCTAACGCTAGCTCAACGTCTTCTGCGCTTGAACGTGCCGCTTTCGTATAGTTTTTACCAGTAATCGGTGAAACAACATCAAAATATTCGCCTTTTACGGGCGCAACCCATTTGCCGCCAATAAAATTATCATATTTGGCTTTATAAGGTATTTTCACGCCAAGGCCTTTTAGTAAATCTAAACTCATGCTAACTCCTCTAGTTTTGCTATTAATAATGTAGTAATTCTACTTTTAAAACCGCATTGCATTGTTGCAAATTTCTATCATACTCAATATAGTGCTTAATTTTGAATAAGGCTTATTTATAATGGCTTGCAGCCAATTTATCTTTGGCTTAATGAATATCTGACTATGTTTAACATTAAACCTTAGTCCGCTGTAAATCAAGTGTAAATAACTGCGTTGCAGATAATTTATAGAGGCTAATATAGCGTATATTTTATGCTTGTTATATAGTTAAGTTTACATAAAAGCACAATTGTTTAGCGTGCTAAATAATAACTAAAATCAATCAAGAGAACAAGTTGCCTATATCTAATACAAACGCCGTTTTCGGTATTACAACTAGAGAGTTTTGGCATAATATTAGCCACCCTACAGACGCTACTTTAGGTAAAGCGATACTTTCAATTTTAGTATTTGCCGAGAGCTTGGTTTGTATCTTTTGGATATTCACCCTTTCAGGTTTGGGCGAAGGCTATGCCATGATGGCGGCAGTGCCATATGCTTATGTGATCCTCTCATACGCCAGTTTGCTGGTTTTTTACCGCACCAAAAAATTCGAATACTTTACTTTTACACAATTAGTCATGTTGCTGGTGATGCCTTTTTTTATGCAATGGGCAATCGGCGGATATGAGGCCTCTAGCGGCATTGCCATCTGGGCAATATTGTCGCCAATCGGCGCTTTAATGATTCTTGGCACCAAGCAATCAACCCCTTGGTTTACTTTATTTGCTTTTTTAGCCGTGCTATCTTGGAAACTTAACTACTTATTTGCGGGTAATTCTTTACCTATTCCATCACACGTTAAAGATACATTTTTCCTGATGAATATTATGGGCACTGCCTGTATTTTGTATGCGGTGATGCGTTATTTTCAAAGTCAAAAAGAACGCACATTGCATGAGCTAGAGTTAGAGCAAGCCAGATCTGAAAAGCTGCTGCTTAATATTTTGCCTAAATCTATCGCCAGCCGTTTGAAAGAAAATGATATGCGTATTGCGGATAGCCATGAAGCGGTGACGATTTTATTTGCGGATATTGTGGATTTCACTAAGTTAACTGCAACCATGGCGCCAGCTGAGCTGGTCGATTTATTAAGCCAATTGTTTTCTCGTTTTGATATGTTGGCCGATGATTATGGTTTGGAGAAAATTAAAACCATAGGCGATGGCTATATGGTAGTAGGCGGCGCACCTGTGCATTTAGATAATCACGCCAATGTGATTGCGCATTTGGCTTTGCAAATGCAAGCAGACCTAAAAGTGTTTAACATGCAGATTGGCAAACAACTAGAAATGCGCATCGGTATTAGCAGTGGCCCAGTTGTTGCAGGCGTTATTGGCACCAGCAAATTTGCTTATGATATTTGGGGTGATTCGGTGAATATGGCGAGCCGCATGGAAAAAAATGGTGTAGCCGGCGCCATTCAAGTCAGTGAATTTACCTACAATTTACTCAAAGACGAACACGTTTTTGAACCGCGCGGCCTAATTACCATTAAAGGCAAAGGCGAAGTAAACACCTATTTTCTAAAAAGCTGATGAGTTGCTTAATGCCCACACAAAGCAGCTTTGTCATCGTTTAAGTATCGTATATAATCCGCCGCTCAAGTTAAAAACAACCTGAACCCGTGGAGAGATGGATGAGCGGTTTAAGTCACCACGCTGGAAAGGTGGCACAGGGTTTACCCTGTCGAGAGTTCGAATCTCTCTCTCTCCGCCACCGGTTAAGTTATCTGCAGCTTGCCTTAATGCTACACATTTCCCTGTTTTTA
>JBKJRD010000020.1:0-120355 GCA_046594885.1 Methylotenera sp.
AAGGTTAGTGATGATCGATTGTCAGCAAGCAAGTCAACGAATCTCCAATCGTTCACGCCACAATAATGGACGATCTAACGATTTTGAAATAAGTTGACTTGCTTGCTGACAATCGATCATCACTAACCTTTACTTATCTAGCTATTAAACTGCTAGCCAATTAATCTCCAGACATTTTCGCATACTCATTCGAGCTCTGTATAACATCACCCAAGCATTGGTCGTGGTGATATTGAGTTCCTTACAAATTTCATCATTATCCGTTTCATGGATATCGCGCATCATAAATAGCGTAGCGAGCTTGGTGGGCAACTTATCCATGCAGTTTTGCAATACACCCAAAAATTGTTTTTGTTCTAACGCGCTTTCAGGCATATCCCAAGCTATTGGCTTTTCAGACCAATGGCCTTTTTCATCAAAAAATTCATCCATATTGGCGTCTTCATCAGACATTAAATCAGACGCGGCAATTTCGCGCACATTTTTACGCATGACATCAATAATTTTATGCTTCAAAATACCTGTTAGCCACGTACGCGGTGCAGAATCACCCGAAAAGGATGGGCTTTTAATGGCCGCTAGAAACGTTTCTTGCACCACATCTTCTGCCAAATGCGGGTCGCGTAGGCGCGCTAGCGCAAATCGATACAAGAAATCGCCGTGTTGGTTTAACCAATCGTGCATATTGTGAGCAGTTGTCATATTGAATATTCAATCATGTAAGCGGTAATTAAGCAACAATGCCCGCTTTTTGTTGCAGGAGCGTTAAATAATGGTTGCTATCTAAGCTGGTTTTATTGCGTTGCGCTAGCCAAATGGTTTCACCTAAGCACTCTACAATAGCATGCAGCGCATCGTGCTCATTTTGGTATTTAAATAATAGTTTTTGGTAGATAGACGCAATCCCAATCGGTTGATTGATGCTAATTTGCTCTAAAACCGACAGATGCAAGCTCATATGCAAAAAAGGGTTGGTTTCACCCATTTCTGGAAAATACGCTTGGTGTTTAAATTGCGCTGGGTTATCTAAAATTGGGTGATATTCAGGATGCATGTGCATGATATGCAGCCCGAGTTTTTCCAAATCCGTTAAGTTTGTCTGCTGCTTGGATTTATGCCAAGTGCCAAAAAAGAATTCACGCACTTCATCGCGAGATGGGTTAAATAGGCTCATTATTTTCACCAAATAAACCGATCACAGCTGAATACTCTAGCAATTCATTTTTAGCGTTAATCGAAGCAATTTCGCCATTGCCGTAAAAACCAATCAGCGGCAAGCCTGGAAATAAGGTTTTCATTAAGGCTAAATCTTGGTCAACGCCATTATATAAATAAGGGCCGCGCCCAAGGCATGAAAACAGCAGCGCAAATTGTGGTGCTGCATTTTGGGTTTGTGCCGCTAATTGCCGCCTTAATGTGCTGGCGGTTTTCACTAAATCAACCTGTGCGGCATCCATATCGCGAACCGCCCAACTCACCCAATCGCCCACTTGCAATGGTTTGGCTACGGTAACCGTGCCTGCAGCCGCGTCACCCATCATAATTGCAGCCAGGCGATAATCGCCCCGCTCAATATGCGATGCGCGGCTGGCATATGCCACCATCAATTGATGATAGGGCATAAGCTTATTCGCATTGAGCAAATCCGATTTTTGACACACCGCACTTAATACATCAAAAGCAGGCAAATTGGCAATCGATATTAAATCAAGCTGATTACAATTCGTTACTCTGCGCGGGCTGGTTAATAGTTTTAAGCCATGCGTCGCCCCAACTGCATATTGCGCATTATTCAAGCGCATTTCACAATAGCCTTGCGTAATGCCCTTGGCGTTTGCCCATACCGAAAAAGCGCCATGCCCAATCGCATCTCCCGAAACACCACCCAACCGTTGCGCGCTGCAATCTAGCCATGCGCTATTAATCGCATTTGGCGCGGCTAAGGTCAGTAATAATGTGTTGTTAAACGGTGCATTGTTTTGCTGTTCAGGCTTTAGCCAAACGTTTTCTGAAAAGACCATGGCAGCAGCAGCAGGGCTATCAATCACCCAATCTTCTTCAGTAAAAATACCAATCGCAGAGCAGCCAATTATATTAGTGCAACTGGTGGCCTTAGCCGCGGCCTTAATGGCTAATTCTGGGTTAGATGCAAATTCAGAACTTAAAAATAATAAAACACAGGCAGGTGAATGCAGCTTTGCTTTTTCCATGGCAGAGATAACTGCTTTGGTAGCAAGCTCTGGCAGCGCTTTGCTGCCTATGGCTAAGCCAGTGGCGACTTTCAAGGGCATACTTTCACAGGCGTACTTTCATCAATTTGCTTTCAACATTTCGCCTGCCATTAAATGCGGTGTGGGAATCATTTTATGCGTATATTCGCACAAATCCACAATGCAACATTCACCGCATTTTGGGTTGCGCGCGGTGCAAGTGTAGCGCCCATGCAAAATCAATAAGTGATGCGCCGCGTGCAAAAATTGTTTAGGGATTGTGTTCAGATATTTTTGTTCAACTGCTAGCACATTTTTACCAGTGGCCAGCTTGGTACGGTTGCCCAGCCTAAATAAATGCGTATCCACTGCAATAGTCGGCTGTCCAAAAGCGGTGTTTAAAATCACATTGGCGGTTTTGCGGCCTACGCCTGATAAAGCTTCTAGGGCGACTCTGGTATTAGGTACTTGTGATTGATGCAATTGAATGAGTTGTGCGCAGCAAGCAATGACGTTTTTGGCTTTCGCATGATACAAGCCAATGGTTTTGATATAAAACTCCAAGCCTTCAATGCCCAAATCGACAATCGCTTGCGGCGTATTGGCCACTGCAAATAGTTTACGCGTGGCAATATTCACGCTTTTATCGGTGGCTTGTGCTGATAAAATGACCGCGATGAGCAACTCAAACGTACTGTTAAACTCTAATTCTGTGCTGGGTTTGGGGATAGCGATACTTAAGCGCCTAAATATTTCTGCACGTTTTTCGGCATTCATAATAAGCGGTTATGAGCGAATTAAATCGCAGGCTTAAGCGCGCTGTGGGTTTCAACAGGCAAGCTAGGATGCGTCGTTTTACGCAATTCGGCCCAATTGCGGGCGGCAATTAAACCTGCCAAACCCAAAAAAGCGCCTGGCGGCAAAATGGCCAGTAAAAAGCCGCTGTAATCGGGAATAACCGTTAGGACATAAGGTTTAAAGCTGGCGCCAAAAGCTAAATCTAATCCAGAAAACAGCGTGCCTTTGCCGATCATTTCGCGCATGCCGCCCAATAAACCCAGTACCAAAGTGAGCCCAATGCCCATCATAAATCCATCCCATATTGCAGGTGCAGGTGGATTTTTGGCGGCAAATGATTCCACACGCGCCAGCACGATACAATTCACCACAATTAACGGAATAAAAATACCCAATACTTTATGTAGCGGTTCGGCAAAGCCATGAATAATTAAATCGATTACCGTCACCAAAGCCGCTATAACCAAAATAAACACTGGCACGCGAATTTCAGAAGGTACAAAGCGCCTAACAGGTGAAACCGCCCCATTTGAAGCCGCCATCACCAACGCCGTCGCCAAGCCTAAACTTAAGCCGTTAACCGCTGTTGTGGTGACTGCCAATGTGGGACACAAGCCCAGCAACTGCACCACGCCAGAGTTTTGCTTCCACAGCCCGTTATAGGCGATTTCTTTATATTGATTCATTTTTTAACCTTTTTAAGCATTTAACTTAACCACTTTTTTGAGGCAATATTTAGGCAAATAATGCTTGTTTATTGGCTTCAAAATATTGCAAAGCTTTATGCACCGCTTTTACAACGGCGCGCGGTGTAATCGTAGCACCTGCTCTGTAATCAAACGCACCACCATCTTTTTTTACTTTCCACTCATCATCAGCTGTTTTTAAGAGCGATTCATGATCAAAAAGTTTAATCCAGTTATCTTTAGCAATATCAATATAATCGCCTAAGCCAGGCGTTTCTTTATGCGTTAATACACGCACACCGCTAATACTACCGTCTGCCTTAATGGCAATTAGCAACTTAATATCACCGCTGTAAGCATCATGCGCAATTGCTTCAATAATCACCGCAGCAGGCACATTATTTATACGCGCGCGGTTGGCAATTGTTGCTTGTGTATTGCCTAATAAATTGCTTGGCGCAATCACAATTGTATCTTTCAATAAATCGTTATTGTGCATATTTTGCGGCACAATTTGCCTAAATAAACTTAAACGCGCTGCCGCTTCACTTTTTTCAATCGGCGCTTTGGTGATTTGAAAAACAAACGCCAATAGCGTTGTAAAAACCAGTGCAAATGCAATCAGTGTGATGGCGGTTTTAGTGGTATGTTTAAGTATGGTTTCAGCCATTATTTCTCATGTCCGAATACACGCGGCTGCGTATGCGCGTCTATCAATGGCACACAAATATTCATAAAAATCACCGCAAACGCAATGCCATCAGGATAGCCGCCGTACACCCGAATCAAATAAGCAATCACCGCCACGCCAGCGGCAAAATATAATTTACCTTTTGGCGTAGTTGGGCCGCTGACTGGGTCGGTAATGATAAAAAACGCACACAGCATGCTAGCACCACTAAATAAATGCAATAAAGGTGACGCAAAATGCGCTGGATTGACCAACCAAAATACGCCAGAAGTTACAGCAAGCGCAACTAAAAAAGCGCTAGGTAAATGCCAAGAAATAATTTTTTGCTGCCACAAATATAAGCCGCCCAGTAAATAAGCGCCAGTGACCAATTCATTACCTTTGCCGCCAAGCACGCCAAATACTGGCGCTTGCGTGATGCTGCTTACTTCATGCTTCAGCATTAATTGTGTTTTTAAGTAATCCAGTGGCGTGGCCGAGGTAATCGCATCTATTTGCACGCCTTGCGGTAATTTGCCAGTAAAAATGAGATGCAATTGATCGCTAAAGTGAAGCGGTATTTGCGCTAATTGCAGTGCCGCAGGCCATTTGGTCATTAAAACAGGAAACGAAATCAATAACACGGCATAGCCAATCATGGCGGGGTTAAATGGGTTATAACCCAAGCCGCCATACAATTGTTTAGCTATTACAATAGCAAATAAAGTACCCACAACAATTAACCACCAAGGTGCAATTGGCGGAATAGCCAGCGCTAATAGCCAAGCTGTAACAACCGCGCTGTAATCCATTAAAAACGGCGCAATAGGACGTTTGCGTAGTTTCAATAGCGCTGCTTCTGCAACCAGGGCTGTGATTGTGGCTAGTGTAAGCGTGACTAAAATGCCACCGCCATACACCCACACATAAGCCGCAATGCCAGGCAGCAGCGCTAGCAACACTTTAAACATCATGCTGCCAACACTGGGTGCGTTAGAAATATAAGGTGAGCGATTCAAATTAAACTTTCTTATTAATCTTTCTTGGAGTCTGATGGTGCTTGTTTAGCTGCTTCGGCGGCCGCTTTTTGCGCTTTTGCCCGGGCAATGGCGGCCGCGATTAAGACTTGTTTAGCGGCAACTGCATCTGCACTACTTTGCACGGGCGATGCTGTGGGCTTAGCCATGATTGCAGGTTCAGCAATAGGGTCGGTTAAACCAACCGATTGGCGTCGTGCTTCAATTTCAGCAATCTCATTTTTTACCAGCTCCGCTGCATCGGCCACATTTTTTGGTGCATTGCCAGCTGCAAGCGCAGCCACTTTTTGTGCTTTTGCCCGTTCAATCGCCGCGGCAATCAGGGCTTTTTTAGCGGCATCATCAGCCGCAACCGCTGGCTTTTCTGGTTTGGCATTTTGCTCATCAGATACATCGGCAGGCGTGTTAAGCATTGCGGCGGCTTTTAATGCTTTTGCGCGCTCAATCGCTGCGGCGATGACGGCTTTTTTAGCATCATCTGTTAATACAGTGTTTTCAGTTGCTTGGCTTTTTTCAAGCGCAGTTTGAGTCGCTGCAACTTTACCCGCTTGCGCGCGTTCAGCATGTTTTTGTGCGCGTTCTTGTTTATCGCGCTCTATTCTGGCTAATCTAAAATCATTGCGTTCGCGCGCCAAATCGGCGGCTTCTTGCGCCTTGTCCAACGCAATAATCTCGCTTTTGGCATAGCGATAATATTGCACCAGCGAAATATCGCTAGGGCAAACATAGCTGCAAGCGCCACATTCTATGCAATCAAATAGTTTGTAATCGTTGGCTTTTTCAAAATTATCTGATTTGGCAAACCAATATAATTCTTGTGGCTGTAAATTCACGGGGCAAGCGTCCGCGCAACGCGCACAGCGTATACAAGGCATTGCAGGCGGCGCTGGCTCAAATAAGCTGGGCGATGCAGCAATAATACAATTGGCGGCTTTGGTAATCGGCACATCAGCGGTTGGCAAATCAAAGCCCATCATCGGGCCACCCATAATAAAATGTGTGGTATTGGCTTTTGCGCCACCCGCTGCTTGCACCAAATGTAATAGTGGCGTGCCAAACAAGGTTTCAAAATTTTGTGGCGTTTGCACATTGCCTGTCATTGAAACAATGCGGCTAATCGATGGCTCACCCAACTCAAAATAACGATACAACGCCACCACAGTAGCCACGTTAAATACTTGCAAACCGATCTCAGTAGAACGCTTATCATGCGGAATTTCTGTACCAAGCACCAAATGCACCAAACGTCTGGCATCGCCGCTAGGGTAAAGCGTGGGTACAATTTTTACCTGAATTAAAGGGTTAAGTACGTTGGCGGCGGCACTCATCGCGGTGGCGGCTTCTGGTTTATTGTCCTCAATCCCAATAATGACTTTTTCCGCACCCAGCAAATATTGGGCAATGGCAATACCTTTAATAATTTCATCTGCACGTTCACGCATCAGCATGTCGTCACAAGTGATGTAAGGTTCGCATTCGGCGGCGTTAATCACTAAGGTGTGCACGCCCGATTTGCCATCTGCACGCAATTTAATGTGTGTAGGAAAAGTGGCGCCGCCTAAGCCCACAATGCCTGATAAACGCAAGCTTGCCACCAGTGTTTTGCGCTCTGCATTGCGCCAATCTTGTGGTTTTTTTTCAATCCACTGATCTTTACCATCAGGTGTAATGGTAATGCAACGGTCTGGCAAGCCTGATGGATGCGGAATAATTGCATCTGCAATTGCGCTAATCGTGCCAGAAGTGCTGGCGTGAATCGCTGCCGAAACCGTGCCTTCTGCCTCTGCGATCAATTGGCCTTTTAAAACATCATCGCCCACTTGCACTTTGATTTTAGGAATATTGCCCACATGCTGTCGCAAAGGCAGCACGATTTTTTCTGGAATCGCTAATTGCCCAATCGGCAATTGTGTGGATTGGGCTTTATTTTCAGGCGGATGCACGCCACCATGAAAGGGGAATATCCCTTTCGCAGATTTAAACAAGCTGGTTAAATTAACAATTGCATTCATAAATTAGTTTTTTTAATGTTTTTTGAGTGTTAACTAAACCTATTAATGCGATGCAGTTTGCACAGATTTAATTGGAATGGTTGGATATTTCCATTTCCAATTATCGGGCGTTACGCCGATTGGTTGCATCGTGATGCAATCCACAGGGCAAGGCGCTAAGCACAACTCGCAACCTGTACATTCGCTGGCAATAATGGTGTGCATGTGCTTTGCTGCACCTAAAATCGCATCTACTGGACAAGCTTGAATACATAAAGTACAGCCAATACAGGTAGCTTCATCAATAAAAGCTACCGATTTAGGTTTTTCTACGCCATTTTCAGCGTTAAGTGGCTTATATTCCATGCCCATTAAATCGGCGAGGGCGCGCACGCCTGCATCGCCACCTGGCGGACATTGGTTAATATCAGCGCGTCCTTCAGCAATCGCTGTTGCATATGGTTTGCAGCCAGGAAAGCCGCATTGGCCACACTGTGTTTGCGGCAAAATGGCATCAATGCGCGCGATTAAAGGGTCGCCCTCAACCTTAAATTTAAGCGCAGCATAACCTAGCAAGGCGCCCAAACCAAGTGCTAAGCCAATCATAATCATTAAAGCAGTTAACATGGATAAATGTAATGTGTAAATGAAGTTAACGGTGTAATACTTAACCCAATATTTTGCTCAATTTTTTTAATACTTATCAAGACCAGCAAAACCCATAAACGCCAAACTCATGAGTGCCGCGGTTACCATGGCAATGGCCGAGCCTTTAAACACGACTGGTACGTCGGCAGCTTCTAGCCTTTCGCGCATTGAAGCAAATAAGATCAGCACCATTGAGAAACCCAATGCGCCACCAAAGCCATATAAGCCCGATTGAATAAAGCCGTTACTGGCCTGCGCATTCAAAAGTGGAATGCCTAATACCGCGCAATTAGTGGTAATTAACGGCAGAAAAATGCCCAACATCTGGTATAAAAGTGGAAAGCTTTTTTCCATCACCATTTCAGTTAATTGCACTACACCTGCAATCACCACAATAAAAGATAATGTGCGCAAATACTGCAAACTATTAGGCTCTAATAAGTAAAAATTAATCGCCCAGCTGGTCATTGATCCAATTGTTAACACAAACGCTGTGGCTGCAGCCATGCCGATTGAGGCCTCTAGTTTTTTAGAAACCCCCATAAATGGACACAGGCCCAAAATTTTAACCAGCACGATGTTGTTGACTAAAACTGTGCTAATTAAAATGAAAATATAACTTTCTGACATCATGCATTCAACCCCAAAAATTTACTGCTAAACCCTGTGCAATTATACAGCTTAATACAGCCATCAAACCCAGACTGTTAAACTTAGATAAGGTCGGCTTAAGCAGAATTAAACTCAACCAAAATCGACCTTGTAACGTTAATGTTATTTTATAAAGGGTCCGCGCAATATAAAACATTTTTGTTATGCTTAAAAATAATATTTTTATATATTGTTATTCTTTTTAATTATAAAGGTGGATGCGTCAATAAAGCTTAAAAGCAGTGAATCAGGCAGCAATTCGCATTAACCGTTAAGTTTCGGTTAAAATAACAGTAATTTATTAGGCAAGGTTATGTATGTTGCAAGGTAGTTTGGTTGCAATTGTTACGCCCATGTTCGACGATGGCAGTTTAGATTTAGACGCCCTGCGTCAATTAATCGACTGGCATATTGACGCAGGCACAGATGGCATTGTGGTTGTTGGTACCACGGGCGAATCACCTACGGTTGATTTTAATGAGCATCGTTTACTGATTAAAACAACGGTTGAGCATGTGGCGAATCGCGTTGCAGTGATTGCAGGCACAGGCGCAAACGCAACGCGCGAAGCAATTGAGTTGACGCAAATTGCTAAAGATTTAGGTGCAGATGCTTGCCTTTTAGTAGCGCCTTATTACAATAAGCCAACGCAAGAAGGCTTATTTCAACATTATGCAGCAGTGGCCGCCGCCGTTGATATTGCGCAGATTTTGTATAATGTGCCAGGGCGTACAGGCTGTGATATTAGCAACGATACGGCTTTACGCTTATCAGAAATAAGCAATATTGTGGGCATCAAAGATGCAACAGGCGCTATTGAGCGTGGCACAGATTTAATACTGCGTGCCCCAAAAGATTTTGCGATTTATAGTGGCGATGATGCCACAGGCATGGCCTTAATGTTGCTAGGCGCCCAAGGAGTTATATCGGTCACCGCAAATGTTGCGCCCAAGCTTATGCATCAAATGTGTGTTGCAGCAATGGCGGGTAATGTAAAATTAGCGTGTGAAATTAACGCTAAGCTATTTGCGTTGCATCAAAAACTATTTGTTGAGGCGAATCCAATTCCTGCAAAATGGGTGTTGCAGCAGATGGGATTAATCAAAACAGGCATTCGATTGCCGATGGTCAATTTGTCAGCGCAGTATCATGGTGTGCTTAGGCACGCGATGGAATGTGCTGAAATTTTTAGCTAAATTAATTGCATTTAGCAATGTATAAATGGTGGTATTTAAAATGAAATTCGTTCCAAAATTAACAGTTTTACTTTTGTCAGTTAGCCTAATTGCAGCTTGTGATTCAATTCCCTTTATCGATACCTCATCGGATTATAAAGGAGCAGGTCGCGCAAAACCTTTAGAGGTGCCACCTGATTTGACGGGCGTAAAAACAAGCGACGCCTACAATGTGCCAGGTGGAACAACAACTTACAATACTTATAATCAAGCGCAAGAAGGTCAAGAAGTAGGTGTTGAAGTGGTTTTGCCAGATAGTAAAGGCGTGCGCATGGTGAAAGCTGGTGCGCAACGCTGGCTGGTCGTTAATGCGCCTGCAGAAAAAATATGGCCGGTGGTTCGCGAGTTTTGGATTGACCAAGGCTTTGCAGTGCGTGTAGAAAATGCAGAAACTGGCGTGATGGAAACGGAGTGGATTGAAGCTGATGCCATTAAAGCTAGAGATGAGAAAAAAAATATTGGTGAAAAATTTGATCGATGGTTAGATAAATTATCTGGCTTAGCAGACCGGCGCAAATTTCGCACGCGTTTAGAGCGTGGTGAAAAACAAGGTTCAACTGAAATTTATATGACGCATCGTACGGTGAATACTGCGCCAGATGATGGCAAGAATAGGATCCAGACGCAACTGGGCGAGATTGAAACGGGCTATCGTGCTGACGCAACGGTCAGCACAGCACAGGAGAGCGATGGAGATTTGGATGCTGAATTACTTCGCCGTTTAATGGTAAAACTTGGGGTTGAGGAACAGCGCGCGCAAGCAATTATTGCCAACCCTGTTGTTGAAAAACGGGCGAATGTTGTCAAAAATGCAGATAGTAGCGTCACTCTGAAACTGAATGATCCATTTGACCGCGGGTGGCGTCGTGTGGGATTGGCATTGGATAGGATTGGGTTTGTGATTGAAGACAAAGACCGCTCTAATGGCACGTTTTTTGTGCGTTATTCTGATGTTGAACTGGATCTCACAGCTAAAAAGAAAAAAGGTTTACTAGACACGCTAGCTTTTTGGAAAGACGATGAAGTAGAAAATAAATCCAAACCAAAAGACGAGAAAACCATTATTGATAAGCTACAATTTTGGAAAGGTGATGACACGAAAACAGACCCTTCAAAACAATATCGAATTAAAGTGGCGGAAACTGAAGGCGAAGGCACGCAAGTGAACATCGTGGATAGTGAGAATAAGCCTAATCGCAGCTCAACAGCTAATCGCATTATCTCTTTGATGTATGAGCAACTTAAATAGTTTATTAACGCAAAACACATGAGATTCGCATCGATTGGCAGTGGTAGCGCAGGTAATTGCATGGTTGTTGAGCAAAAGACCACGAGACTACTGCTTGATTGCGGTTTCAATCCAAAAGAAGCGGCACTTAGATTGCAGAAGTTGGATATTCAGCCTGAGCAGATTACGGGCATTTTGCTCACACATGAACATGATGACCACGCAAAAGGTGCATTTAAATTAGCCGCTAAATTTAATATACCGATATGGTTAACTTACGGCACATTAAAAATGTGTGAGCGCTATTTGCCAGAACAAACTAACATCAGGTGCAATATTATTGATAGCCACAACAGCTTTGAAATAGAAAATCTGCACATCACACCTTTTCCAGTGCCACATGATGCGCGCGAACCCACTCAATTTAGTTTTTATGACGGACAGCGAAAGTTGGGCGTTTTAACAGATGCGGGCTCATCAACGCCACATGTCGAGCAGATATTGAACAAGTCGGATGCACTGGTTTTGGAATGTAATCACGACTTAAAGATGCTCGAAAATGGCCCTTATGCCTGGGCGCTTAAAAAACGCGTCAGCAGCCGATTAGGACATCTAGACAATAATAGCGCGGCGCAATTACTCACAAAACTGGATAATTCAGCATTAAAGCATATTATTGCAGCTCATTTAAGCGCAAAAAACAATACGCAAGAACTAGCTAAAGCATCACTAAGCGCCGCATTAAATTGTGATGCAAGCTGGATTGGAATTGCCCAGCAACAAGATGGTTTTGACTGGCGAAGCTTAAATTAGCTAGCAATATGCACAGGTAAATGATTAAACAAAAAAGCCGACTTTAAGTCGGCATTTTAAATACAGGCAAGCAAATACTAGTTTGTTTCAGCAGCTGGTGTTTCAGGTGCAGGTGCTTCTTCCATTGGTGCTTCCATTGGAACTTCGGCAGGTGCGGCTTCCATTGGTGCTTCCATAGGCGCTTCAGCAGCTGGCATTTCTTCGGCAGGTTTTTCACCGCAAGCGGTTAAAGCAAGTGCAAGTAATGCAGCTAATAGGGCATAACGTGTCATGTTTACATTCCTTATGAAGTTTAACAATTAAATGACTAATCGATAACCGCCCAACAGTTTTACCTAGTTAGCTATACCGAGTAATAAAAATTCTACCAGCTATTTTAAAAAAAGCTACAAAAAAGCCGACGTTACGTCGGCTTTTTATTTAAAACTAAATAATTTAAAACTAAAAGTGTTTTAAATTACTTGGCAGCATCAGCAGAGTCAGTCGCTGATTGCGCTGCTTGTTTAGCAGCTTCAGCAGAAGCATCAGCAGATTCAGCAGCGTTTTCAGCAGCACCAGAGTTGCTTGCATTTGCAGCTGTATCAGCAGCAGTTGCAGCAGCGTCAGCAGCTTGAGCCGCTGTATCAGCAGCTTGCTCAGTCGCTTCAGTTGGCATAGTAGTTGCAGTTGATGCTGCGTCTGCAGCGCTTTCAGAAGCTTCAGCAGCTGCATCAGCAGCTTGGTCAGCAGGTTTTTCACAAGCAGTTAATGCAAGCGCTAATAATGTAGCTAATAGAGTAGAACGTAACATTTTATATTCCTTAACGAGAGTAGAGTAGATCAAGATTTTTTTAAATTACGGCGAAGCAATTTCTACCCCATCCGAATGGCTCGGATTCTACCAGTAATTATAAAAAATTACTGTATATTTTGATTAAGTTCATAAAAAAGTAGTTGTTTTGCAACAATTTATCTCAAAAAAGGTATTAATTGCTAAAAGCTAATCCACTTTAATGCTTAAACGATTATTTTGGGTGTTACTAACAGATTGTACAGCTAATATTTTACGGCTTATTTCGTCATTGTTTTGCATGGTATTAGCAATATTTACCCATTGTCCTAAATTAACCCGCACGATCGTTTTAAGTTGGTCAAAATCGATAAAACCTTGCTGATTTAAGCGGGCGATGCGCGGTGTAATTTCCAATTCAACTTGGTTGCCAATGGTGCGTGGACGCACCGCAAAACCAGTGGTTACTTCCCGCCAATCCGTCATCTGGCTAATTTGAATATAGCGGCGCGTGATGCTTATCCATTCTTGTGTAAATGCAATCACTTGCCCACTACTAATATAGGCGCGCTCGCCGTCTAGCACGTTAATAAATTGCTGAGATTGTTGATGCGCTTGATTGGTATTACGCTCAATTTCCAAGCCAGCATGGGGTAAGACACGCCTATCATTACCAATATTAATCGTCGCATTACCTTCTATGCGTTCATGTTGGCTATTATTTTGTGTGTTAGTTTTAACGCTAATGCGTCGATTAACTCTAGCTGCATCGAGTTGTTCAACCAGCATTTCAACTTCACGCATGCGCTCTGGTGATGCCCGTAAAATCAGCTGATTATCAATACCCGTTGCCGTACCATCTAAGCCTACCATGGGCGAGATAGTTGCTAATAAATCACTGGCAAAACGGTGCTGTAGAGTAATGATCTTGAACTCTGTTTCAGCCAACGCAAAAGCGCTGCTTAAACATAAACTTAACACTAAAAGTACACGCATTATTGTTTGCATTAAGTCATCCCAATATCATAAGCCCAGCTTTGTTGTCGAAATGGCCTCTGCCGTTTCTGCTAGTAATTCATCGTAGCGCAATAGCAAGCTGGCCACGGTTTCGACATCATCTAGCGCAAATTTAAAGCGCGCTTGGTCAATATGAAAACGCCGACAATAATGTTTTTTATCAGCAATTACAAAGCAATCTTTTGCTATTTTTGCTGTATCAGTGGTTTCGTAAACGCGCATTTTGTGGCCAAAAACGCTTAATAAATCAAATAGTCGCGCGCAGTTAACCCTAAAAAACTGGGCATTTTGTAGAATAATCGTTAGGCGGCTATTTGGGTTTTTATTTAAAAAAGCGTGAATGCATTCATAGCGTTTTAAGCTGGCATAATCGCCTTTTTCAAAATTTTGGTCAAAAATCAACAAATCATTTTCGGCTTGCGCAATCACTAAATCTAGCGCGGCTGCATAATTGCGCTCACCTATTATGACGCTATCGGCGATTAATTCAGCGCTATTTTTCATCATATTGACCATTCGTTAAAGTGAATAAAGCCAGCTAGATAATGCTCAAATAGCGCGTCAGCCAATAGGTTTTTCAAGTGTTGAGTGGCGTTGCTACAATTCAAAAAGCGTTTATTTGCAAAGTCTTTTAAGGTGTCTATTAAGGCGTTTTCAATCAGCAATTTTTCACCATTTAGGTAAAACAGATTATTGCTAAATAATAATTGTGATTTTAGGTCTAAACACAGCGATTTTTGCGCTAAATGCGCGATGAATTGCTTTTTACTTAACCTGTCTGCAGGCTCAAAAATCACATCTAGTTTGGGTTCTGTTAAGTATTTGCCCAAAAAATCTGCCACGTGTGTTTTATCCCAAGCTATGTTTCGTAAAATAGTGTCCACTTGATGAATCATCGCATCATCAATTTGCGCCGGATTTTTCTGCCATTGCAAATCTGGGTCGGCATAAAGCAGATTTTCAGTGTTTTTGCGGGTTAAGTCATCTTGCAAATAGCTTAAAAACTCATGCATTAATTCTTGTTGTTTGGGCGCGCGAAAGCCAATTGAATAAGTCATGCAATCATCACTTACCGCGGTTCCCCAATGCGCGATTTGTGGCGGCAAATACAGCATATCGCCTGCTTCCAGCGTCCATTCTTGTTCAGCCATAAAGTTTTTCAGTATTTTTAAAGGCGCATTTTCAATTAATCTCAAATCGCTTTGTGCGCTTATTTTCCAGTTTCTACGTCCGCTGCCTTGCAGTAAAAACACATCATAACTATCGACATGTGCGCCAATACCGCCACCATCGGGCGCGTAACTCACCATTAAATCATCTAATCGGGCATAAGGAATAAAGTTAAACTGCGCCAGTAAATCGGCTGCCTCTGGCAAATAATGGTTGACGCTTTGCACCAGCAATGTCCAATCTTTATGGCTTAATTTAGCAAAATCTGCATCCTCAAATGGCCCATTTTTAACGATCCACTTAAGCCCCGTTTTTTGCACAATCCTCGCCTGCACGTCCTCTTCACAAGCTAGGCCAGCTAACTCTTCTGGGCTTAACAAACCCGTAAAATTGGCAATAGCATTTTTAATGAATAACGGTTTTTTTTGCCAATACTCAGCCAAAAACTGGCTGGGTGTTAAATGGTTTAGCAACTGCAAAGGTTGTTTGTTTGTTAAATTCATATAGCTATTTTAATCGTGTTTTAAGCTGGCAGATAAAAAAATTGCGAGGCTATACAAGCAGGTATATGATGAGACGATAACGGTCAAAATAAGTAGTGTTTAAGATATTTGAGGAGAATTTTAAAATGAACGCACCCATAAATTTAGATCAAAATGATTTAGACCAAAATAATCGCACCCAAACTTTTCATGGCGGCTGCCCGCATGATTGCCCCGATACTTGCTCAATGGTTTATACCGTGCAAAATAACAAATTGATTTCAGTCAAAGGCAATCCTGATCATCCCATGACACGTGGTGGTTTGTGCGTCAAGCTTAAAGACTACGAAAAACGTCACTACCATCCAGATCGCTTGCTATACCCAATGAAACGCACTGGCCCAAAAGGCAGCAAACAGTTTACGCGAATCAGCTGGGATGAAGCGCTCGATACAATTGTAAGCAAGTGGCAAGCCATCATCAAGCAAAGCGGCCCGCGCGCGATTATGCCAGCCAGTTATTTGGGCAACCAAGGCTTGGTGCATGGTTTAAACGGTGGCGATGCGTTTTTTAATCGTTTGGGTGCCACGGTAACTGAACGTACATTTTGTGGCGAAGGCTCATGCACCGCATGGCTGCTCACTGTTGGGCCAACAGCAGGTGTTTGCCCAGAAAGTTTTATTCACTCTAAATACATTATTATTTGGGCATGTAATTCGGTTTCCACCAATTTGCATCACTGGCATATCATTCACGAAGCGCAGAAAAAAGGCGTAAAAGTGGTGGTGGTCGATTCTTACGCATCTAAAACCGCCAAAGAAGCCGATTGGCACATTGCGCCAAAACCAGGCACCGATGGCGCTTTAGCAATGGCGATGATGAACGTGATTATAGCAGAGGGCTTGCAAGACCAAGATTATGTGGATAATTATACCGTTGGTTACAAAGAATTAGCCGAACGCGCCAAAACCCGCACACCCGAATGGGCAGAACAAATCACAGGCATTGCAGCGGAAGATATTCGCAAATTTGCGCGCGAATACGCGACCACCCCGCCAGCCGCCATTCGTTTAGGCGTTGCGTTAGAGCGTAGTTATGGCGGTAGCCAAGCCATTCGCGCAGTCACTAGTCTGCCAGCTTTAATTGGCGCGTGGCGTCATGTGGGCGGTGGTGCGCTGCAATTTCCCGTGTGGGAGCACCCTTATAAATTTGATGTAATTTCGCGCCCCGATTTAATTCCAGAAGGCACGCCAGTGGTGAATATTTTACAGCTTGGCCGTGTGTTAACTCATGAAATTAAGCTCGAAACACCGATTCAATCGATCATGATTTGGAACACCAATCCTGTCACGCAGTCGCCCGAAACCGACAAGATTGTTAAGGGATTAGAGCGTGAGGATTTATTCACCGTTGTGGCCGACCATTTTATAACAGACACCGCCGCTTATGCCGATATCGTGCTGCCAGCCACCATGGGTGCGGAGATGGAAGACATGATTTTATCTTGGGGGCATTTATATTTAACCTATAACGCTAAATGTGTGGATGCACCGGGTGAGGCGATTTCAAATAACGAGATTTTCCGTCAGTTGGCCAAACGCTTAGGTTTTGAGGAGGATAACTTTAAATGGAGCGATTCAGAATGTTTAGAAAATTACGTCAATTGGGATGCGCCCGCTTGCGATGGCATTGATTTAGCGTATATGCGCGAGCACGGTTTTGCACGCTTAAATGTCGGCACAAAAGATAATCGCGCACCACACAAGCAAGGTAACTTTCCCACGCCAACAGGTAAATGTATGTTTTTGGTAGAAGGCGCTAAAAACTTTGTCGCAGGGCCATTCCGCCAAATGTACGAAGGCTTTCAGCCGGGTGAGGATTTAGATGCGTTGCCAGATTATGTGGCTTCACGCGAATCGGCCGATAGCAACCCAGATTTGGCCGCAAAATATCCGTTAAGTATTATCTCGCCTAAGAGTCACGGCTTTTTAAATTCGTGTTATGCCAACGTGACTGAAAAAATTAAAGGCCAAGGTGAGCAATTTGTAATGATAAACGCAGCAGATGCCGATATGCGCGGCATTAAAGATGGCGCAAAAGTGCGTGTGTTTAATGCGCGTGGCGCGTTTGAGGGTGATGCACGCATTACCAAAGATGTGAATGCTGGCATTATTGTGGCCACATTAGGTTACTGGCGCCAGCTCAATAAAGGCACAGTGAATTGCATTAGTTCAGCCGAGTTTGGGGATATGGGGCATTCGACGACATTTAGTGATAATTTGGTGCAAGTGGAATTGGGATAAACAAACCGATGTTTATTTCTACTGTCTTTGAAAAATAGAGTAAGATTTTTTTGACATATCGACTTTTATATAAATATTTTTATTTTTACTTACGACTGGATTCTTTTCTTGAGCAATCGTATTTAAATCATTTGATAAAGAATCCCAATTATCAGTACTTGTGGTTACTTTTAAAGTAGGGTAACAATCATACTTAATGGTATTGTATACAGCGTCCATATTTCTGTTTTTATCAGGGGTCAACTTTATTAAGCCCAAATATGACTCTGGAAACTCGATTTCAAATATTCCGTAAACAACCTTGAAATTAAGGTTGCTGCTAGCGAGAAATGAAGTAATGCATGCTTGGCTTTCTTTAGAAAAAGGAAAAAAAACAGTTCTATCCTCTTTTTCCGCGCATGAAAATAATGTTAAAGAAAGCATCAAAATATATAAACGCTTCATACTTTTGCCTATTAAATTTGGCTTTAATCTTACCACTGATTATCTCAATGGAACCCCTTTATGTGGAATTGATATGTAGACATTGGATGACTACCTAGATTAGTCGCTCTCGCGCGGCTAGCGAGTTTCTTTCTTTTGTTTAGCCAAAAGAAAGAAACCAAAGAAAAGGCTACCCCCTACCGCTACGATTTTAAATATAAGCCCTGCGCTGATTTAAAAAAGTTGGGCGCTGCGGACTAGCCCTAACAACCCACAAAAAGCGTGACTTATTGCGGTGCTCAAACAGTCCTCGCTTAAAAGCTCCCAAATTTTTAAATCATCGCAGGGGCGGTAGCAGGGGAATTAAAGGCAACACCATTTCAATTTTCATTATTAATAATTTTATTAATAAATCTATTGAATTTCGTCATTCCCACGAGGGCGCGAATCTAGTTTAGAATCTATTTCAATGTCGTTATTATTTATGTCAATATTTTAAGCATTTTGTTCGTCTGAATTATCGCCTACACGGGTTTTACTTTTGATTACATATCGTCAACGCCTTACCCTTGGCAATATAAGTAAACGAATTACGCTAATGTACGTTAGTTAACAAACTAAAAAAGTTTGTTCATGCATAATGCATGTTAGTTGCTGGCAGTTTGCATAAATTAGCGCTGTTAGCCAATTTTTTAGCTGTTTTTAGTGGTTAAGTATGTCGTCAAACCCAAGTATTTCAATAATTATTTTAAAAAAGGTCAATAATATGCGTAAAAATTTAGTGGTTGGTTCGGTGCTGGTGGCTTTTGTGTTGGGCGGTTGCGCTAACATGACTGAAACGCAAAAAGGTACGGCAAAAGGCGCGGGTATTGGCGCTGGTGTGGGCGCGGTTGTGGGCGCGGTAGCCGGCAAAGGCAGAGGCGCGGCGATTGGTGCGGCAGTGGGCGCTGGCGTGGGTGCAGTGGCTGGTAATGTATGGACTAAACGCCAAATAGAGCAAAAACGTCAAATGGAAGAAGCAACCGCTGGCACGGGTGTTGCAGTTTCGCAAACTGCGGATAACCGCTTGAAATTAGACATTCCGAGTGATATTTCTTTTGCGGTAGGCCGCGCAGATATTCAATCAAACTTTAGAACGATTTTAGATACATTTGCGACTAGTTTGGCCACCACGCCAAATAGTACAGTGACCATTATCGGCCATACGGATAGCACAGGAACCGACGCTGTCAACAATCCATTGTCACTCAATCGCGCGGCTAGTGTGCGTGATTATTTGGCGTCGCGCGGTATTGTTGCAAGCCGTGTGGCGATTGATGGCCGCGGTTCACGTGAGCCCATTGCAAGTAATGATACGGCTGCAAATAAAGCAAAAAATCGCCGTGTAGAGATTTTTGTGGCAGAACCAGCACCAGTTGCGGCGGCGCAATAGTTAGAAAAAATGATTTAGCAAAAATAATGTGTTAAGTAAGCAAAAAAGGGGCTTAAAGCCCCTTTTTTTATGTTGCCAACAAAATACTTAACCCATTTAAAACGGTAAAAAAGCAGCTGTGGCGATGCTTTGCATCATGCGTGAAATTAAACGCTGTTTTTTTTCAGCCAAGCTCACAGCATATAAATCGGTGCGCCCAATCATCTTACCAAACTCACGTTCAAAGCTTAAATTATGCTCCACACTGTTGATTTCATTGCTGAGCAAAAATAATCGGCCGTTAAAATCGCGGCTATTGGATAGTTTCCAAGCAGCAATTTCAATATTGCGCGCCACGTTATAAATACTTTGCGGGTTAATGCTGTCGGTTAAATAAAACGCGGTTTTATTGCCATGCGCTTTTAATAGCATGGTTTGCAAGCCGACAATAAAAGGCAACACGCGGTCACCTTGATAATCAGTGTTAAACGATAAAAAAATCGCAGCGGTATCTTGTTTGTTATCAATTTCTTTAAATTGGTAATGGTGTTGTAACTCGCCATCAAACACCCAATCCACCATTTTTTCAATCGGGTCAGCGGTGCTTTTTGCCAACTCATGCGGGTTGCGTTTGTAAAGTTTAACCATCAGTCTACGCAAACTTTGCATGTTTTCGTTTAATTCCACATCAGCCATACGGTCAAAATCGCTTTTCATTAATTGCTCGGCTGAGCTTCTGTCTTCACGTTCAGGAATAGGCTTATCGCCAATGGCTGGGTTAAGTGCGCAGGCGCAAATGCAGCTAGTTAACAGCAATAAATAGCTGAATTTTATGCACATAATTCAACTGGTTTAATCATCACGCCACTTGCAGGGAAAACAATGCTGAATGTACTGCCCACATTCGGCTCGCTTTCTATTTCTAGCTTAGCTTGATGGCGGTTTAAAATATGTTTTACAATCGCCAAACCCAAGCCTGTGCCACCCGTTTCGCGGCTGCGGCTGCGATCAACACGATAAAAGCGTTCGGTTAGGCGCTCAATATGTTGATGTTCGATGCCAATACCGGTGTCGCGCACACTGAAAACGGCCTGATGATCGCGTAATTGCCATCCGATAAATATATCGCCACCTGCAGGCGTGTAGCGAATCGCGTTGCTGGTTAAATTGCTAAACGCACTGTAAAGCTCTTCTTGCGTGCCTTTAATATTGAGGGTGATGTCGGCTTTTAAATGCACATGATGCGCCGATTTATGTAAACTTTTGCTTAAGCTAATCGCATCGTTTTGTATTTGCTTTAATAACTTTGCCATATCAATGACGTTGTCATTCGGGCTTTGCGTGTTGCTTTCAATGCTAGAAAGCGTTAATAAATCTTCAATAATGCGGCGCATGCGGCTGGTTTGCTCTAACATCATGCCAAAATAGGTTTTAGAGCTCTCTGGCACTGCGCCATCCATATCGCCCAATGTTTCTAAAAACCCGCCCACCACAGTCAAAGGCGTGCGTAATTCATGCGAAACATTTGCAATAAAATCGCGGCGCATGGTTTCGGTTTTTTCCAAAGCGGTAATGTCGCGGCAAATGAGTAATTTTTGCTTAGAGCCAAAAGGTATTAGCTGAATTTCTAGCGTAACATCGGCGTTGCGCCACGATTTTAGCTTGATGGGGTCACTGAATTCTTGTGCTTGTAAATAAGCAATAAAGCCGTTATGACGCACCAAATAATTAATGGGCTGATTGTGATCTTGGCTTAAATTAAGACCAAGCTTAGCTTCGGCTGGTGGGTTGCACCACTCAATTTCGTTATCACTATTAAGCACCACAACGCCATCGGGCAACGCACTGGCGGCATGTCTAAAACGTTCTAGAGCAGAACTTAACTGTGTTTGATTGCGGAAATTTTTACGATGTTCTTGATAGAGTGAGGCAAATATATCTTCCCAAATACCTGCGCCGTCTGGCATATGATTGAGTATGGGTTTTTTAAGCCAAGAATGCAGTTTGTGCAGCCAATATAAATGGCCAATCAAATATAAAAGTAAACCTGTGCTCAATACAATTAGCGCGGTAATTGCGTCTGTAGCCGCCCATGTCACCAAGCAGATCAAGCTTAAGGACACAATTAGCCAAAATGCATTCCAGCGAATATCTTGCACAGTTGCTCACCATCAATTATCTGACGCTATTATAACGAGCTTTTTTAGCGCTTTTGTGCATCAGGCTAGCAAATAATCAAACAATTTTGCTAGTTTAATCTCGGCCCCGATGCATTAGTTCATTTGTGCAGACAGGCGATAACCAGAGCCGCGCACAGTTTGAATTAAATCTTGATGGCCAGAAACGGCCAGCGCGTTACGTAGCCTGCGAATATGCACGTCCACTGTGCGGTCTTCTACAAACACTCGGTCACCCCATACCTTATCGAGCAATTGGCTACGCGTATGCACACGTTCTGCATTACTCATAAAATAATGCAGCAATCTAAATTCGGTTGGCCCTAAATCAATATTGGCAGAGTTGCCCGTAACGCGGTGCGTGGTTGGGTCTAGCAATAAGCCTTGAATCTCAATTGGGTCGTCGGTCATTTGTGGTGCGCGACGGCGTAATACGGCTTTAATGCGCGCATTTAGCTCGCGTGGGCTAAACGGTTTAGTTACGTAATCATCGGCACCCACTTCTAAACCGCGCACTTTGTCATATTCATCGCCACGCGCAGTTAACATAATAATCGGTATCATTTTTGTTAAGTTATCCGATTTTAAACGCCGCGCATATTCAATGCCGCTCATGCCAGGTAGCATCCAATCCAGCAAAATTAAATCGGGCATGGTTTCACGCAATAATTCTTGCGCATGCTCTACAGATAGCGCGCGGATTGCATTGTGACCAGCTTGCGTAATGTTTAGTGCAAGCAATTCTTGTATCGCTGGTTCGTCTTCTATCACTAAAATATTTGCAGGCATTCTGTCGTTCCAATCGCTTTGTGTGGATTTAGATGTGGAGACCATTTTGTGACTTTAATATGACATATTCATGACAAATTTTAAATGTTTTTTTGACAAACTTAACACTCAAATTCAGCCAATATTATTGGGTAATAATTGCCATTTTTACAATTTTGTAACATGATGACAGCTGAGTCGGTATTAAGGCTAGCGAAAAGCCAGCCATTTTTTTGCACATTTTTTTTGAGGTCAGCATGGCAGATTTTTTATCAAAAGAACACATTACGGCGAATGCTAATTTTAATCGTTGGCTAGTACCACCAGCGGCACTTGCTGTACATTTATCCATTGGTATGGCCTATGGATTCAGCGTGTTTTGGAAGCCGCTAGGTAATGCTTTAGTGGGTGAAGATGGCAAGCCCTTAGCCACTTGCGCAGCAGGCGCCGCCAATTTTGGTGAGAAACTCGCAGGCACGGCAAAGGCTTTATTTGCAACCGATTGCAATTGGACACAATTTGATTTGGGCTGGATGTTTACCCTGTTTTTTGTATTGTTAGGCTGCTCTGCCGCCTTATGGGGTGGCTGGCTAGAACGCGCTGGCCCGCGCAAAGCAGGTTTGGTTTCTATGCTGCTGTGGTGCGGTGGGCTATTAATTTCTGCTTACGGCATTTATGCGCACCAATTATGGTTAATGTGGTTGGGTAGCGGCGTTATTGGCGGCATTGGCTTGGGTTTGGGCTATATTTCACCTGTTTCTACTTTGATAAAATGGTTTCCCGATAAACGCGGTATGGCGACGGGCATGGCGATTATGGGTTTTGGTGGCGGCGCAATGATTGGCTCACCACTAGCAACTAAATTGATGGCGTATTTTGCAAGCGCTGGCACGGCTGGTGTTTGGCAGACGTTTGTAGCGCTTGCGGGCATTTATTTTGTATTTATGCTGTGCGGCAGTTTAGGTTACCGCGTGCCGCCAACTGGCTGGAAACCTGCCAACTGGACACCACCTGACACGCAACATAACAGCATGATTGCAAGCCGCCATGTGAACTTAAATAAAGCGCATAAAACGCCGCAATTTTGGCTATTGTGGATTGTATTGTGTATGAATGTTTCTGCTGGCATTGGTATTATTGGTGCTGCCGCACCCATGTTGCAAGAAACCTTTGGCGGCGCGTTAATTGGTCAAACGGGTGTGGGTTTTGCAGAAATCAAAAAGGATGAAACCATGACAGCCGCAGCAGCAGCAGTTGGGGCAGGGTTTGTGGGATTAATTTCTTTATTTAATATTTTTGGCCGTATTGGCTGGGCAACTTCATCTGATAAGCTGGGGCGCAAGCGCACTTATTTTATCTTTTTTATGTTGGGGGCGATTTTATATTGCAGCGCAACTTATCTGGCGGGCTTAAAATCATTGGCTTTATTTGTGGCGAGTTTTTGTGTAATTGCATCCATGTATGGTGGCGGGTTTGCCACCATTCCTGCCTATTTAGCAGATATGTTTGGTACGCAATTTGTAGGTGCTATTCATGGGCGTTTGCTCACAGCGTGGTCAACAGCGGGTATTTTAGGGCCAGTGGTGGTGAATTATATGCACGATACACGCCTAGAAGCAGGTGTGCCATTCAACCAAATTTATGCGCCTATTTTCATGGTACTGGCAGGTATGCTGGTGATTGGTTTTGTTGCAAATTTAATGGTTAAGCCAGTTGCGGACAACTATTTTATGTCGGATGCAGAGTTAGCAACAGAACGTAAAATAGCGCATGAAAAATCTTTGCAAAATGGTGTGGTTAAGTCAAGAATCGAAAATAATCAGCAGCATCCTATACTGGTTAATCTGGCATGGGCTGCGGTATTGATTCCGATTACCTACGGTATATGGAGTACAGTTCAAAAAGCTTGGGTTTTATTCTCTTAACTGCGCTTAATATGCTTAAACAATGAAATTTTATCGAATATAAAAAGCGAGCTGATAAAACACTGACGATTTGTGGCACTCAACTTAAGGTAAAATAGATATTTTAAGCAGATACAGAGATTCAATTGGACAAAATTCAAATTAATTTAGATGGGACAGGCAAAAAAATAGGTGTCGTATTGTCGCGCTTTAATAGCAATATTGGCGATGGTTTATTAAGCGCTTGTTATGCTGAGCTTTTAAAATTAGGCGTGAATGCAGGCGATATTCGTATCGCCACTGTGCCTGGCGCATTAGAAACGCCACTCATTTTGCAGCACATGGCACTAAGTGAGAATTTTGATGCATTGATTGCTTTAGGTGCGATTATTCGTGGTGAAACCTATCACTTTGAAGTGGTCGCAAATGAATCAGCACGAGGTATTTCAGAAGTTCAGCTCAATACTGGCGTGCCAGTTGCAAACGCAGTTTTAACTACTGAAGATGACGACCAAGCGCTAGCACGCATGCAAATTAAAGGCGCAGAAGCGGCGCAAGTGGCCATTGAAATGGCCAATTTGGTCCGCGCGCTATGATGATTACAAACGGAATTATCACTAAAGCTGATGCAACAGCTAAACCAGTCAAAAAAATTAAAACCAGTCAAAATCGCCGTAAATCGCGTGAATTAGTATTAAAAGCGGTTTACCGTGGCATGATTAATGCTTCCGAATTAAATCAAATTATTGCGGATGCGAAAGAAGATCCAGACTATGTAAAAGCGGATGAGGCTTATTTTAAACATTTGTTAGAGGGCGTTACCGCTAAAGTGAGTGAACTAGATAGCCAAGTAGCTGTGTTTATTGATCGAAAAATAGAAGAATTAAGCCCTGTGGAACATGCCATTTTGCGTATTTCTTCATTTGAGTTGATGTTTGATATGACCATTCCGTATCGCGTCGCGATTAATGAGGGTGTTGAGCTGGCAAAGCTGTATGGTGGCGCAGACGGACATAAATATATTAACGGTGTGTTAGACAAAGTAGCGGCAGCAGCAAGGCCACAAGAATTTAGACGTTAACGGATTTTACTGTACCTTAATTTATTATGGCTTAATTTAAGGTGGCTTAATTTATTTGCATAAGTTTACTTGAATTGGTTTAATTGCAGAAAATATAAGCAGTTTAACGTTATTAAAACAATTTTAATAATTGCCATGAGAGGTTAACTTTTGCAAAAGTTTTGTTGGAGATTGGATTGGGCGCTAGCTAATGCAGCATTAACTACCTATTTATTGGAGCGTAATAGCAGTATTTTGTATAGCCTATATAGCTTAATCCGTGATTGCGGCTTAAACATTTCTTTTGTACGAGGTAAAATTGCAGCTTATGTTACTGCATCATTTAGCGCGAACACAACGCCAGAACCCTACTCATTCGCAACAGATATACGTTTGTGCCTGAGCAATTATCGAGTCAAGATTGTTAGCGAATGAATGTAGCAGATGCGATTAGTATTGCTCGATTAACCAATGTGGGTTTGCAGCGCGAACACAATGAAGATGCAGTCGCTAGCGATTTATCGATTGGATTATTAGTGCTTGCTGACGGCATGGGCGGCTATAACGCAGGCGAAGTGGCAAGTGAAATTGCGGTACTCACATTAACAGCAGAAATGACGGAAGCCATGCGTAATAGACCTGCAATTGGATTTATGCCTGGATTATTGCCGGAAGCGCAAATGTTAATGCGGGCAGTAGAGCGCGCAAATGCGATTATTTATCAAATATCGCAAGAGCGGCCAAATTGCGCAGGCATGGGCACGACTTTAGTTGCTGGGGTTTTTACCAATAATAAGCTGGTTGTGGGCCACATTGGCGATTCTCGCCTGTATCGTTTACGCAACTTTAATTTAACGCAAATCACCGAAGATCACTCTTTACTGCAAGAGCAACTCAACGCTGGCTTAATTACGCTGCAACAAGCAAAAGTATCTGTGCATAAAAACTTAGTGACGCGTGCTTTGGGCATTGATATTGAGGTGGATTTAGACATACAGGAATTGTCTGTAGAAGTAGATGATGTATATTTATTATGTTCAGATGGATTAACTGACTTAGTTGAGGACGACACGATAAGACAGATATTAATGCACGCAGCGCGCGATATTGAATATGCGGCAGCACAGTTGGTGCATACGGCTAATGAGCAGGGTGGAAAAGACAATATATCGGTGGTGATTGCAATGGTGCACAAACCATTTGCATTACAAGGCAGTTGGGTTAAAAATCTATTGGGTAAAATAAAACCCCAATCAACATCGCAACACATTTGAGTAAAGTGCATTAAAATGCAGTGTATAAATCAGTTAAGTCAGCGTTTGCTTGGATAATATTAAGGGCTATTATGGCAAAGTTACATTATTTACTGGACGGTAAACAAGTAGGCGAATTTGCGCTTGATCAAGAACGCATTACAATTGGCCGTCGCCCAAGTAATCAAATACATATTGATAATTTAGCAGTCAGTGGCGTGCACGCCATCATTGTAACAATTGGCAATGATTCATTTTTAGAAGATTTAAACAGCACAAACGGCACCTTATTGAATGGTAAAAATATCAAAAAACACGTTCTTCAGCATGAAGATATCATTGAGTTTGGCAAATATCAGCTTAAATATATCAATGAAAGCCAAGTCGCCAGTCATCATGACGGCTTTGAAAAGACCCTGATGATGACGCCGGTAAGACGCGCAAAGCCCGCTGATGATGACATTGACCCCATACAAAATGCTATTACTGAAAAAGTAATCATTGAAAAACCGATTGCAGAACCAACAGCAAAGTTTGAAAAAAATGAAAATGTTGGTCGTTTACAAGTATTAAGTGGCGCGAGCGCAGGCCGCGAATTGTCGCTGAATAAGACCTTGACCACACTAGGCAAGCCAGGCTCGCAAGTTGCGGTCATTACAAAAAGACCACAAGGCTATTTTATTACCCATGTTGGCGGCAATAATTTACCAACCGTCAATGGACAAACTATTGGCGTACATGCGCACGCTTTAAACCATCAAGATATTGTTGAGTTAGCGGGTACAAAAATGGAATTTTTTCTGGATTAAATAAATTTGTAGATAGTGCTTAAATATTGATGGACGATTAAAAACCACAATGCAAAACCCTGATTCGCTGTCTCAGCAAGACGTTTTCAGTCAGTTAGAGCGACTAAACTCAATTGGCGTTGCACTCTCCGCCGAGCATGATAGCAAGCGCTTATTAGAGATTATTTTGCTGGGCGCTAAAGAGTTAACCAATGCCGATGGCGGCACTTTGTATACGGTAACAGATGATGGCAAGCTAAAGTTTGAGATTCTGCGCAATTTAAGCTTAAATATTGCAATGGGCGGCACCACTAATCAGCCTATCCCGTTCCCGCCATTGCCTATTTATGATGACAATGGCAAGCCGAATTTAACCATGGTTGCCGCTTACAGTGTCGCCAATGCAAAAACCGTCAATATCCCCGATGCTTATGTAACAGAAGGTTTCGATTTTTCTGGCACAGCTAAATTCGATGCCAAAATGGGCTATCGCTCACAATCATTTTTAACGGTTCCCATGATGAACCATGAAAATGAAATTATTGGCGTGCTGCAACTGATTAATGCCGTCAATCCACATAATCATCAAATTATTGCTTTCTCTGATTCACACCAGCGTTTAGTTGAATCATTGGCTTCGCAAGCAGCTGTCGCGCTAACCAACCAAAATTTAATTCATGGCCTTAAAAATTTATTTGAATCTTTTATTAAGTTAATTGCAGACGCCATTGATGAAAAATCGCCTTATACGGGTGGGCATTGTCAGCGTGTGCCAGAGCTAACGATGATGTTGGCGGAAGCCGCCGTGGCCACTAATAACGGGCCGTTGCGCGATTTCACCATGACAGAAAAAGAAATGTACGAGCTAAAAATTGCGGCATGGCTGCACGATTGCGGCAAAGTCACCACGCCAGAATCAGTGATGGATAAAGCGACTAAATTAGAAACCACTTTTGACCGTATTTACCTAATCGACCAGCGCTTTGAGCTATTGAAAATACAGCGCGAAAATCTACAGCTGCGTAAGGCAATGAACGATTTGCGCAATGGAAAATCGGTGAATGCCAAGTATATTGAGCATGGCGTGAATGTCATTAAAAAGCAGTTGGATGACGATAAAAACTTTATTCGTAAAATCAATTTTGGTAGCGAATCGATGAAGCCTGAAGACCAGCAACGGGTTAGAGATATTGCTAATTACGAATATTTAAGCGATTCTGGCCAGTCAGTTAAATTTTTGAGCGAGAATGAGGTGTATAACTTAACCATAGAGCGCGGCACTTTAACGCCCGAAGAGCGCCAGATTATCAACAATCATATTGTGGTCACGGTGAATATGCTGGAAGCTTTGCCTTACCCCAAAGATTTGCGGCGTGTGCCAGAATATGCGGGCGGGCATCATGAGCGCATGGATGGAAAAGGTTATCCAAAAGGATTGACGCGCGAGCAAATGTCGATACCCGCGCGCATGATGGGCATTGCAGATATTTTTGAGGCCTTAACTTCTAAAGACAGGCCGTACAAACGCGCGAAATCACTTTCTGAAACATTGACAATTCTGGGCAAGATGAAGCTAGATAACCATATTGACCCGGATATTTTTGATTTATTTATTCGCGAAAAAATCTATTTACGTTATGCCGAGAAGTTTTTAGAGCTAGAACAAATTGATGAAGTGATTGAAGCGAATATTCCTGGCTATGTACGCCAAACTTAGTACGCCAAACTTAACCCTTAAAACCGCTGAATTTTTTGACCGCGTCTATCAAATCATCCATTTTTTGCACTGAAACGGTATGAAAAAAAGGCCCATTAGGCACTAGCCGAACATTAGGTCCAATCTGACAAAAGCCCAAACAAGGGGACTCTTCCACTGCAATGGAAATAGCATTTTGCTGTAGTTGTTGTGTTAAGTGTGCCATCATTTCTTGGCTACCACGCGCCGCACAAGAGGGGTTATTGGGGTTAGCGCGAAAGTTAGTACACACTAATATTTTTTTCATTTTTTCGTTTTAGCGTAGCTTTGCATTAGTCGAATGCCGCTTAATTGAGCTGTTTGGATTGGCAGCCATCGGCACTGAGCATTAAATAACTACCTTGCTCATACCAATCCCCCAACACCCAGCGCTGACAATCATGACCATCTAGCGCAATCATGTGCTGATGCGGCCTGTGCGTGTGGCCATGAATAAATAACGGTGGATAATGATATTCGCGCAACAGCGTTGCCACCGCATGCGCATTCACATCCATAATTGACATGCTCTTATGCGATTTTTCTTGTGCACTTTTAGCGCGTAAATCTGCGATATAAGCAATACGACTATTTAAATCTTGATTTAAAAATTGGCTTTGCCATTCGGGTGAACGTACTTGCGTGCGAAATTGTTGATAATCAACATCATCAATGCAAAGCGCGTCGCCATGGCTTAATAAAACCGCTTGGCCGTAAAGGTTAAATATAGCAGGGTCGGGTAACAGGCTGATATTGGCCGCTTCTGCAAAGCGTTCCCCCAATAAAAAATCGCGATTGCCATGCATCAGAAAAGTGTTAACGCCTTGCAGACTGAGGTTTTTTAAGGCTTGAATGGTCGCTTGATGAAAGCCTATATTAATGGCATCGTCACCTGGCCAATACTCAAACAAATCGCCTAGTATGTATAACGCCTCAGCCTTTATGGCTGTGTTTTGCAAAAAAGCAATAAAGGCTTGGGTAATATGTGGCCGCGTATCACACAGGTGTAAATCAGAAATAAATAAACTGTGTGCTTGCTGGCCCATTGATTAGGTTAAGCCGAAATGAAGGTGTGCTTAAACAACAGTCGCTTTTTCGATAATAACCGGTTCAACGGGTACGTCTTGATGGCCTGCTTTATTGCCTGTTTTTACTGCTTTTATTTTATCAACGATGTCCATACCCTCTATCACTTTGCCAAACACACAATAACCCCAACCACTCGATGTTGGTGCAGTGTGGTTCAAAAAGTCGTTGTTGCCAACATTAATAAAAAACTGGCTACTGGCCGAATCAGGAACAGAAGTGCGTGCCATGGCGACCGTATATTGATCGTTACTTAAGCCGTTATCGGCTTCATTTTTAATTTCGGCACTGGTCTTTTTTTGTTGCATATTGGTGTCAAAACCGCCGCCTTGAATCATAAAACCATTAATCACGCGGTGAAAAACCACGTCAGTATAAAAGCCATTTTCTACATATTGCAAAAAGTTGGCAACCGTTATTGGTGCTTTTTCAGCGTTAAGTTCAAGCGTAATATCGCCAAAATTGGTAGTCAGTTTAACCACGGGTAAATCCTTTTAAAAAAACGAATAAAAATTGAATGGAATCTAGTTTAAGCCAGCTATTTAGCTTCTACTTTAACAGCTGTTTTAGCATCATCTGAAACGAGTTTTGCGCTTTTGATGGTAATTGGTTTAATCGGCACATCGGTGTGTCTGCCCAGGTTGCCAGTTGCACTTAAGCCTATTTTTTGCACCACTTCTAAACCGCTGGTGACTTTGCCAAAGACACAATAACCAATCGATTCTGGGTTAGGGCTAGTGTAATTCAAAAATTGATTGTCATTTAAATTAACAAAAAACTGCGCAGTGGCCGAGTCGGGATCAGCTGTACGCGCCATGGCAACTGTGCCTAACTCGTTCAAAAGCCCATTGTTAGATTCATTCACAATCGGTGCGCGCGTATTTTTCTCGCTTAAGTCACGCTCAAAACCGCCGCCTTGAATCATAAAGCGATGAATGACGCGGTGAAAAATGGTGTTGTCGTAAAAACCATCTTTCACGTATTGCACAAAATTAGCCACAGTTTTAGGCGCTTTTTCAGGGTATAACTCAACCGTAAAATTGCCTTGGCTGGTTTGAAATTCGACTATAGTTGCTGCGAATGAATGACTAGATAATGCCAAAAAAAGACTGCTGGCGGCCAAAAGTGATTTCAATAATTGCATTAAGTTAAGCTGCGCCTTCATAAATAATTTTCCATCGGTTGTTTTCATTGATCCAATATTGACGTTTCAACATTTTGTTTTTTAGCGCGCGGCTTTTAAAATCTTGCTCAAAATTAACCACCACAATGTTGGCTTTCATATCTGGGTAACTAAACATGCTTAGATTGTTGATGTTGATAGATACTGTTGGTTTGGCAGCTTGAACCAAGCGCTTGTAATCGGCCCATTGTTGATAATTGCCGCCATTATAAAAAAATTGCTCAGAATAATGGGTTAAGTATTTATCCGCATCTTGAGAAACCCAGTCTTTACGCCAATCATCAATCGTTTGCGCCAAAGTTTTTTGTTCTGCAGATTGAAAATCCGATTTTTCTTTGTGTAGCCATTCAATATTATTAGCAATAATCACAGGAATTTTACCCGTTTGCAAAATCGGCGCTAAGGCATTTAAATCAGGATTACTCAGCACCACGCAGCCATCACTTGCGCGTGGCGGGCGGCTATAGGTGTTGGTCGGTGTGCCATGCAACCAAATACCAAATCCATTTTTGTGTTGATGCTGATCTAGCTCATTAGGATAATTCAGTGGATACGCGCCAGCACCATACATATCAGCTAAGGGTTGCGTGAGCTTTTTACCCGCAAAATAAACACCCACTGGCGTGCGTTTGTCACCTTGGACTTGCTTGCCTGCGCCGTTTTTGCCAATGGTTACATAGTAATCTGCTGCATATTGCAAAGCGCCAGCCACATTTTTATATACATACAAGCGCGATTTAACCGTATCTACCACAATTACATGGGTTTGTTCATCGGTTAATTTGATTAATAAGTTAGGCAGTTGATTCGCTTTTTTATCCGATAAATAGTAGCCGATTCGGGTGCGCGCTTCTTCTCGCAAGCCTTCAATGGTTTCATCATTGGATTTAGACGCGTTGGCACCGGCACTGCCGATTGCTTCAATAGGGCGGCCTTGCGCGGCGAGCAAATCGCCACGAATCAAATAGGCAAGTTTGAAATTTGGCGCAGTGCGAATCAGCTCATTTACGGTTGTAAAAGCTTGTTTTGTATTGCCTTGGGTAATTTCTAACAGGCTTTTCACCAGCAAGCGCTCAACCAACGATTTACCAAAACTTTGTGTGAGCAGCAAATCAGTCATGCTGCCGTGATTAATCGCAGTTGCGTTCCACGGCAATAGCACGCAAACTAAAATTGCGATTACTTTCAACAGTTTTGATTTTAAATAAATGAACATTGACCGATTAACTATGCCTTAATAATTGACTGCTAATTTGACACCTATATATTGACTTTAATTGCACTGACTTAACCATATAAAACACCTCAAAATTAATTAGATGCAATTTCTTGCTCGATTAACCAGTTGCTACCAACCTTTTTTAACAGCAACGTTTTATCGGTGCGAATCGGACTACCCGCGCCTTTGTAAGATTGCCTGAACGTGACCTTTGCATGAGTACTATCCACCAAGTTAACGTTTTGATTGGTCAACGCTAAGCCGATACTTCTTGGCGCAGTAATGCGCTGTCGACGTTGCTCTTCCCAAGTTTTGCGGCTTTGACCTTTTGGCGTTATAAAAGAATCAGCATAACTCGCTAAATATTTTTCCACATCTTGGCTAGACCAAGCTTTCGCCCAGTTGCCAACTGCTTCAAGCACATTTTTTTCTTCATCTAATGCTGTGTCTGCGGCTAATTTAGTTGGTTCAGCTGCTTTAACTGGCTCAACAGATTTTGCCGGCTCAACTTTTTTCTCGGCAGTGCGAATCGGCATCGTACCTGCTTTTGTAGGTTTTGCTGGTTCTGCTTTTGCAACTACTTTATTGCCTGTGCCAAATAAATCTTTAATCATCGATAACTTACTTTGTGCGCGAGAGTTGCCATTATCTAATTGCAAGGCTTTGTCATAAGCCTCAGATGCCATACGCGCATAAATATCGCCTAGATTTTCGTGTGCGGTAGCGTAGCTTGGGTGCGTTTTTATCGCGGTTTCAAGCGCTTTTTTGGCTTTATCATATTCCCCGGCATCGGCATACAAAACAGCTAAGTTGTTGTAAGGCTCTGGTAAATTGGGATATTTACTGGTTAAATCGGTAAAGGTTTTAATCGCCTCATCGCGTTTACCGCTTTCTACCAAAATAACACCCTTCATAAACATTGCCTGCGCATCTTTAGGGTTGGCTGCCAAATAAGTATTCACGCGTTCAAGTGCTGCCGCTTGTTGACCTTGATCCGATAATTGCGAAATATCTTTAAGCTCATCGGCAAAAGCGCAAGATGTGGCAACGCTCAACGCCAACATAAATTGTATGAGTAATTTAGATAGCAAGCGGCTGCGAATATTCATTGTGATATACTCAAATGCGTTAATTAAAACGCCATTCTATCAATAGCCTAGCCAACATCCAATAGCGCATTTAACTTAAGAGTAACGATTAAACGATTTTTAATGTAAATTGTTGAAAATTTAACCTCAAAACGCACATTTTTATCTTAAATTCATGCTAAAAATTTACAACACGCTAAGCCGCGATAAACAAACTTTCACCCCGATTGAACCCAATAAAGTGCGCATGTACGTGTGTGGCATGACAGTGTACGACTTTTGTCACCTTGGCCATGCGCGCGTGATGATTGTTTTCGACATGGTTTCGCGCTGGTTTCGCGCATCCAATTACGATGTGACTTATGTGCGCAATATCACTGATATTGACGACAAAATTATCAAACGGGCTAACGAAAATAACGAAACAATTGATGTATTAACGCAACGCTTTATTGATGCGATGGATGAAGATTCTGCCAAATTAGGCATTATTCGCCCCGATATTGAGCCGCGCGCCACCCAGCATATTGCTGGCATGATAGATATGATTAGCGCCTTGATTGAAAAAGGCCATGCCTACGCGGCTGCTAATGGCGATGTGTTTTACAGTGTACGTAGCTTCAATGATTACGGCAAATTATCAGGCAAAAGCCTAGAGGATTTACGCGCTGGCGAGCGTGTGGAAGTGGATACTTTTAAAAAAGACCCAATGGATTTTGTATTATGGAAATCGGCTAAGCCAAACGAGCCGAGTTGGGATTCGCCTTGGGGCGCTGGCCGTCCAGGTTGGCATATCGAATGTTCAGTGATGAGCGCGGCACACTTAGGCGCACACTTTGATATTCATGGCGGCGGGCAAGATTTACAGTTTCCGCATCACGAAAATGAGATCGCCCAAAGTGAGGCCACACACCATTGCCAAATGGCGAATTACTGGATGCATAACGGTTTTGTGCGCGTAGTTAACGAAAAAGATGGGCATGATGAAAAAATGTCTAAGTCGTTAGGCAATTTTTTTACCATTCGCGAAGTGCTAAAAAAATATGATGCCGAAGTGGTACGTTTTTTTATACTGCGCGCGCATTACCGCAGCCCGCTTAATTATTCGGATAAGCATTTGGATGATGCAAAATCTGCGCTTACACGCTTGTATACTGCTTTGCGTGGCTATGAGGTCACGCAATCTGCAATTGATTGGCAACAACCCCAAGCCGCGCGTTTTAAGACTGCAATTGATGATGACTTTAATACGCCAGAGGCGATGGCCGTATTGTTTGATTTGGCGAATGAATTGAATGCCAGTCAATCAGTGGAAGCTGCTCACTTGCTTAAAAACTTAGGCGCGGTAATCGGTCTGCTGCAACGTAATCCAAATGAATATCTGCAAAATTTCATAGGTGGCGATTCAAATGAAAAGCTAACTGATGAAACGCTTGTTAATGTTAGAGACATGCAAGCGGTAGATGCAATGATTGAGCAGCGTATCGAAGCAAAAAAAGCCAAAAACTTTGCCCAAGCCGATGTCATTCGAAAACAGCTTGCTGACGCAGGCATTATTTTAGAAGATACGCCACAAGGCACCACTTGGCGTCGTGCTTAAAAAAACAAAGTAAAGTTTGAACTAGGAAATTTGATGCCCGTTAAGTTAACCGCTCCAGAAGCTACCTCTTTATTGCCTGTAAAAGGTGTTAAGTTGGGTTTTGCCAAAGCGCATGTGCGTAAACCAGACCGCAAAGATGTGCTGGTCATCACTTTGCCTGAGGGCAGCAATGTTGCGGGCGTTTTTACACAAAACCGCTTTTGCGCGGCGCCAGTAACTTTATGCAAAATGCATTTGGATGAAGCGGTGGGCATTCGCGCTTTGTTGGTGAATACGGGTTGCGCTAATGCCGGCACGGGTGAGGATGGCTTAAACCGCGCTAAGCAAAGCTGTGATGCGTTAAGTGCGCTACTCAATATTGCGCCCAATCAAATTTTGCCGTTTTCAACGGGTGTGATTTTAGAGCCTTTGCCGGTGGATAAAGTGATAGCCGGCATGCCAGCAGCCATTGAAAACTTAATCGAAGATAATTGGCTAAATGCGGCCGAGGCGATTATGACAACCGATATCGTCGCCAAAGGCACCTCGCGGCAAATTCAACTTAACGGTCAAAAAGTCACCATTACTGGCATTAGCAAAGGCAGCGGCATGATTCACCCGAATATGGCGACCATGCTGGGTTATATCGCTACCGATGCGGCGGTCAGCCAAACTGCGCTTGAGGCGATAATTCAATACGCCGTGAATCAATCGTTTAACTGCATAACGGTAGATGGGGATACCTCGACTAATGACAGCTTGATTTTGATGGCAACTCAACTCGCGGGTAATGCACAAGTGACAGAATCAAGTACCGATTTTATGATGTTGCGCGATGCATTGACTGAAGTAGCGATAGAGTTGGCGCAAGCGATTGTGCGCGATGGCGAAGGCGCTACCAAATTTATAACGGTAACAGTTGAAGGCGGCAAAGATGAAGCAGAATGCCGTAAAGTGGCATATGCTATTGCGCATTCACCGTTGATTAAAACTGCCTTTTTTGCCAGTGACCCTAACTTAGGCCGTATCTTGGCCGCGATTGGTTATGCAGGCATTGATGACCTAGACGTGAATAAACTGGATTTATATTTGGGCGACGTGTTGGTGGCTGAAAAAGGTGGTCGCGCGGCCAGCTACCAAGAAGCGCAAGGCGCTACCATTATGCAAGAATCGGATATCTTAGTGCGCGTGGTGTTAAATCGCGGCAGCGAAAATGTCACCATTTGGACCTGCGATTTTTCGTATGACTATGTCAAAATTAACGCAGATTATCGCTCATAAGGCACGTCTATGAGCGAACTGCGGCGTTGCTTCAACAAAAATAAAACTTGCCGTACTTTATGTACTGTCTGCGTTTTATTTTTGTTTCGCGCCTTGCATCTCATCTCATATCCACGCCTTCTGAGTGAATTTGGTATCGTTAGCAGAATTCATTATGCACCCACTTGAAACCTTAATCAGCCGCGCTGAAAGCTTGATCACTAAATTAGAGGCCTTGCTGCCAGCGCAAAATCGGCCAGTTGATTGGACTGCGATAGCGTGGCGCTGGGTAATGCACAATGGTCGCGGTAGTTTGCTGGCAATTGAACATCCACATGCCATTCAATTGGCGCATATTCATTTTGTAGAGGTACAAAAAGCCGAAATTGTGCGGAATACGCGTCAGTTTTTGGCTGATTTGCCCGCCAATAATGTGTTGCTAACAGGCGCGCGCGGTACAGGAAAATCATCGCTCATTAAAGCCTTGTTAACCGAATTTTCAGCACAAAATCTGCGTTTAATTGAGGTGGAAAAGCAAGATTTGATTCATCTTGGTGAAATCGTTTCTTTAATACGTCAGCGGCCTGAAAAATTTATTATTTTTTGTGATGACTTAACATTTGAAGCGAATGATGCCAGTTACAAGGCATTAAAAGTGGTGTTAGATGGTTCAGTGGCGAGCATTTCTAATAATGTATTGGTGTATGCAACATCGAACAGAAAAAATTTGATGCCAGAATATATGGCCGATAATTTAGCCACTAAACATGCGGACGGCGAAATTAGGCCAAGTGATACCATTGAAGAAAAAACGGCGTTGGCCGAGCGCTTTGGCTTGTGGCTATCTTTTTACGCGTTTGACCAAGATGAGTATTTAGCCATCGCTAAAAATTGGTTGCAAACTTTTGGTTTAGATTTTGATGATGCGGCGCAAAAAGCGGCTTTGCAATTTACCCATACACGCGGTGCGCGCAGTGGCCGTGTGGCTTATCAGTTTGCGCGCGATTATGCAGGGAAAATGGGGTTAAGTAATCTAGCATGACAAAAGTGGTAAATGTGGCGGTTGCCATTATTCAACAAGCAAATCATCAATTTTTAATGGCCAGTCGCCCTAACGGCAAAGGCTGGGCGGGGTGGTGGGAGTTTCCAGGTGGAAAAATTGAAGCAGACGAAACGCCCGAACAAGCTTTAAGCCGTGAACTGCAAGAAGAGCTTGGCATCGTGCCAACAAAAACGCAAGCTTGGTTAACCCGTCATTTTGATTATCCCGCTACACACGATTCGCTTGCTAAAACAGTCAAGCTGCATTTTTATTTTGTTACACAATGGCAAGGCGACTTAACGCCGCTAGAGGGTCAACTTTTAAGTTGGCAAAACCCTGCAAACATCACTGTTTCGCCCATATTGCCTGCCAACGCGCCCATTATGCAAGCGTTGGCTTTACCAGCCGATTATGCGATTAGCAATCTGCATGAAATGGGTGAACAGGCGTTTTTGAATGCGCTTGAAAAGCAATTAAAACAAGGTTTAAAGCTGATTCAAATACGTGAAAAGCAATTATCCCGTACAGACTTAACCCAATTTTCAGCTCAAATTATTGCGTTAGCCAACACTTATAACGCAAAAGTACTGGTGAATGGCGATATTGCGTTGGCGCGGCAGCTTGGTTGTGCCGGTGTACATTTACCAAGCGCCATATTGATGGGCTTATCGGAAAAGCCAGCGGGTTTGATAGTGGCGGCTTCTTGCCACAATGCTGTTGAGATCGCGCATGCTGAAAAACTAGGGCTAGATTTTGTGGTGGTGTCACCTGTTAAGTCGACCCAAAGTCATGAAAATGTAGCGCCATTAGGCTGGCAAAACTTTAAGCAGATGCTTGCACAAACGATAATCCCCGTTTATGCACTTGGCGGTATGACGCAGTTAGATTTGCCGCAAGCTTTAAAGTGTGGCGCACGTGGGATTGCTATGCAGCGCGCGATCTGGCAAACTTAACCTGTCAATTTAGCTTATAAATTAAGCTTTAGTTATAAAAAGTTAACCAATCAAATAGCTTAAAAACTAGTTGGCTTCTTTAATCGGCAACACCACTTCTTGCTGCGTAATGTGGTTATGTTTGTCCTTAAAGTGCAATTTAAAATTCACCTGCTCACCCACTTTAAGTGGTTTTTTTAAATCAAACAACATCAAATGAAAGCCGCCAGGCGCTAACTTTTCCACTTTTCCCGCCGGCAGGGGCAAGTTTTCTAACATGCGCATTTTCATCACACCATTGGTCATGCTCATGCTGTGAATTTCAACCGAACCAGCGGCAGATGATTCAACCGCGACTAAGTTGCTATCTTGTGCGCTAATAAGCGACATATATGCCGCCCCCACTTTTTGCCCGGGCGCATTCGCGCGCACCCATGCGTCACTAATGCTGACATCAGCTTGCGCATAAGCTGACAAGAATAACAACAAAATAAGGCTGGTTTTAAATAGATTTAACATAATGTTCAATGAATAAAAGGAAATTAATAGACCAACTTTTGCGCAAAAAATTGCATATATCAAGGTTAATTAAACTCATCATCAGGCTTGGGCGGCGAGTTGTCAGGTATTTTATAGTTCTCATTGGCCCAATCGCCCAAATCTATTAATTGACAGCGTTGCGAGCAAAACGGGCGAAATTGGTTGCTAAGGATATATTCAATGAGTTTTTTACAATGTGGGCAAGGGGTTAAGCGCGGTTTTATTTCGGCCATTTTTTAAGTCAAATTAAGTGTTAAGTTAACTATTATAAGTTACATAAAGTCATTGTAAAATCAATTGCGTGATCGCATTGCTTGGGTTTTTGCACAAAATCTAAGCCGTTAAAGCGCACGTTAATGGCATACTTGTTGGCACTCACTTCAGGAAAACAGGGGCAATCATCATCAACCTGAATAATCAACATTTGTGCGGGTTTAGCACCACCTAACATTTGTTGATAAAAACCATTATCAGCGCGATGTTTGCTAGCTGCGCCACTGCCGCGCAAAATATGCAAAATGGTTTTAATGGCATCATACATCGGCATTAATCTGGCTAACCAACCTTCAAAATCTTGCTTACGTCTTTTGCTATCGAGATTAAGCCAGTGGTGATAAGACGGCAAATCGAATTGACACACGCCACCTGGAATGCCAACGCGCTGTTTAATGCTCATCAACCAATCATTTTCGCGCAAATGTTGCCCCAGTTTTGCGCTATCGGTTCTTAAAGTAGTGGAACAGGCGCCGATTTGTTTGAGGATTTTGTCTAAAACGGCTTCGGCAATCACTGGGTTGCCGCGTAAATTTTGCATGGTTAATCGCTGTCGATCCAACTCTTGTACCAAATCCATTTTCAGATCGGCGCGCTCGATAATATCTAACATTTGCAGCAAAGAAATAAGCGCGCCATGATGGTTGTGCTGATGCTCGGCGTCGACATTGAGCAGCACTTTTGAAAAGAGATCCTCTAATCGTAAAAGTGTGCGAATACGTTCGTTAAATGGAAATTCGTAGCTAGACATCGTAATAGTTATAGTCAGCTTACTTATAGTATTAAATTGAGGTGAATTATGAGATTGTTTTGCTAAGTATGCAAGTATTAATGTAATTTTGGTGAAGCGACAATATTTTTTTCCGCAAATCTGTCATATCTCCATTATTTTCAATCACGTCATTTGCCAGCGATAATCGTATTTTTCTTGGCGTTTGGGTGTTGATAATCGCCACAATTTGCGCTTCTGGCAGTTGGCTGCGCAGTGTTACACGTGCAATTTGGGTAGATTCGTCACAATCTATAAGCAAAATACGATGGATATGCGGCAAATAGCGCGGGCTTTCAAATAATAGTGGCACCACTAAAACCTGATAAGGTGCATCTGCGTGAAGTTGTAGTTGTTGCATCGCCGCTTCAAAAATAGCGGGGTGCAAAAGTGCATTTAATTGTGTTAATGCGTTAGGGTCTTTAAAAACCAAATCGCGCATGGTGGCTCGGTTTAAAGCACCTTCTGGCGTAATAAATTGCTGACCAAAATGCGCTGCGATGACAGGAATAAGCGCCTGGTTTGCGGAAGTTAACTGATGCGAAATAACATCAACATCGGTCACTGGCACGCCTAATTCTGCAAATAGCTTTGCCGCTTCCGATTTGCCACTACCAATGCCACCTGTTAAGCCCACTACGTACATAATTGATGACGCATTACAAATAGAAACTGGCTAACTGCTGCCCAAAAAACAAAGCTGCAATGCCGCCCAAAGCCAAAAATGGGCCAAATGGAATGGCCGTATTGCCGCTTTTGCCTTTGAATAAGATTAAACCAATGCCAATTACTGCGCCAGCAACCGAGCTAAGTAAGATAACGGCAGGTAAAAGTTGCCAGCCAAACCAAGCGCCAATCGCGCCCAGTAATTTAAAATCGCCGTAGCCCATGCCTTCTTTGCCAGTCACCAATTTAAAAAGCCAATATACAGACCATAAGATTAAATAACCTAGCATGGCGCCAATCACCGCAGATTTTAAATCGGTGAATCCTCTATGTAAATTAAACAATAAGCCCAACCATAACAGCGGCAACGTGATATCGTCAGGCAATAATTGCGTATCAAAATCGATAAAGGTGAGCGCGATTAAGGCAAAGATAAAAATAAATGCAAATACCGCGGTGGATGAATAACCATATTGATATGCCGCAAAACCAATTAATGTGCCAGTTAGCGCTTCTATTAACGGATAACGCAGGCTGATTTTTGTTTTGCAAGCGCTACATTTTCCGCGCAAAAAAAGGTAGCTGATGATGGGAATGTTTTCGATGGCACTAATCTGATGCCCACATTTGGGGCAGGCAGAACGCGGCTTAACGATTGTGTATTTGGCTTGCTCGGGCATCTCTTTGCCTTGCAATTCTAGGCAGTTAGCATGCCATTCTTGTTGCATCATTTTGGGTAAACGATAAATCACCACATTGAGAAAACTACCCACTAATAAGCCGAATATGACCGAAAATGTCACAAAAACAGTCGGTTCAGCTTTTAGCATATTGGATAATGGTATTAAAAAATCAAACATAATTTTCCTTATTGTTAGCCTTAAATACTCTGGACACTTGATGTAAACTAACGCCATCATGGCATCGTTAAACTGACTGTGCAACTTTAGATAAATGATGGCGTTAAAATTGCTTAAGTATTTTTAACGCAATGCGCAACTTAATGCATCATTTGGCTTGAATTTAAGCAAAAGAGCCGCCATTTAATATTGAAATCATGATGCGAGTGTTTAGGAAAAAATATGACGAATCAAAAAGAACTGGTAGAGTTGAATGATGTGCATCATCCCGCTTGGGATGAGCCCATTATTTGCCGCGTAGAAGTAGATTTACCCGGTTGGTTAAAGCAGCTCACAGGCGGCAAAAAGTGGGAAGTGTATGGCGAAGACGAGGCAGAAACCTGCATCAGTTTTGCGCTGCGCGAGTTGCATGATCACGTATCGGCGCGCGAAAAACATAAACCAACTGCCTCTAAATTAGCGACCAAGCTAGCTGAAGTAACGCTGTATCATAATGGTTACGCGGTAGTAGATGTAGATGGAAAAGCCTTGTTTGACGGCACCTTAACCAATGGCACCAGCGATTGTGCGCATTTAAGTTATTTTCATGCAGATAGTGGCGAACCCATTATGTTGAATTGACGGCGCATTTGCGTTCAAAAGTTAAGCGTTTTTGAGGGTTAAGTTTTAATAAGCGCGATTCACTGCAAACGCTGCTAAATCGATTAATGCTTGTTTATAAGGCGATTGTGGTAAATGCGCAATTGCAGCACAAGCTTGTTCCGATTCCGCTTTGGCTAAATTCAAGACATATTCGCTGGCATTGGTCGATTTGACCGCGGCGAGTACCGCGTGTAGATTTTCTAATCCGCCCAATTGTATGGCTTTACGCACAAGCGCTGCATCAGCTGGCGCGCTTTTATGCATGGCATAAAGCAAAGGTAGCGTTGGTTTGCCTTCGCTTAAATCGTCACCCAGATTCTTACCGATCTTTGTCACATCGCCGCTCAAATCCAACACATCGTCCACCAACTGAAAAGCAGTACCAAGCTTCATTCCATAGCGTGCAAGGGCGTCTTCATCTTGTTGACTGGCCTGATTGATCACCGCGCCTAATCGCATAGCGGCTTCAAACAATTTAGCTGTTTTATAATGCACAACCTGCATATATTGCGCTTCGGTGATATCGGCATTGTGAATATTGAGCAATTGCAACACCTCGCCTTCGGCAATCACATTGGTCGCCTCAGATAAGATTTGCATCACGCGCATATTTTTGAGTTGCACCATCATTTGAAACGCGCGCGAATATAAAAAATCACCCACCAAAACACTGGCCGCATTGCCAAACAAATGATTGGCAGTATTTTTACCGCGCCGCATGGCTGATTCATCTACTACGTCATCATGCAACAAGGTGGCGGTATGAATAAACTCTACGATGGCGGCTAATTGATGATGCTGTGGCTGGATTGCGCCAAATATGCCGCTTGAAAGCAATACCAAAGCTGGTCTAAGGCGTTTGCCGCCACTGTTAATAATGTGTTCGCCAATGGTATTGATTAAGCTCACTTCAGAATAAAGTGATTGCCGAATAACCGTGTCGACCGCTTGTATATCAAGCGCAATTGAGGATTGGATAGATTTTAAAAGCACGCGATACCAATAGATAAGAAGCTGATTAAATGAAGCTTATTTTAACACAGGCAATCGCAGTCTATAATGATGACTTTGATTGAATTAAAGCACACAGTTAATTGCGATTTAAGGTTTGCAATGTCTACTAATTTAAGTATAATGCGCGATTCATTTGAACGTGTAGAAGCTAGGTCGAAACCATGTATGCAGTAATTAAAACAGGTGGCAAACAATACAAAGTAGTTGCCGGTGAGAAAATTAAAGTAGAAAAAATTGTGGGCGATGTGGGTGCTACAGTGGTTATCGACAAAGTGTTGATGATTTCTGACGCAGCAAACACCACAATCGGCGCGCCTTTAATTGCTGGCGCAACGGTTAGTGCAACTGTGCTTTCACATGGCCGCGCAGATAAACTGATGATTTTTAAATTTCGTCGCCGTAAACATTATCGTAAAACGCAAGGCCATCGCCAAAGTTTTACAGAGATTCAAATTGGTGAAATTTTAGCCGCAGGCGCGTCTGCTGCAAAAGCTGCACCTAAGGCAACTAAAGCCAAAGCAGCCAAAGCGGCAGAATAATTAAACGCTTATTTATTCAAGAATTTAAGTTAAGTATTAAAGGATTAAATCATGGCACACAAAAAAGCAGGCGGTAGTTCACGTAACGGTCGCGATTCACACTCACAACGTTTAGGCGTTAAAGCATTTGGTGAAACAGTAGTTAGCGCAGGTAGCATTATCGTGCGCCAACGCGGCACTAAAATGCACGCGGGCGATAACGTTGGCATGGGCAAAGATCACACCTTATTTGCCAAAATTGAAGGTAAAGTTACTTTTGCAATCAAAGGCGCGCTACGCCGCCATACTGTAAGCATTGTTGCAGTTTAAGTTTTAGTAATATAATCAAAAGCCTCATCTGCTGATGAGGCTTTTTTTTTTTTATTTTTAAAAGTTTAAGTGGTTCTGCTGTATTAAAAGCCTTTGAAAACTCAAGGATTCAAGATACAGCGCAAGGCGCCCGAAGCGCAGAAACCGGAATGTACAATTGGTACATGAGGATTTCGAGCATCGCGCAACATGATGTTAAATCTGTGGGCGATGTACTTGAAGATTGAGTTTGCAGAGGTTTTAAATGAAGTTTATTGATGAAGCAACTATTAAGGTTTACGCAGGCGACGGCGGCAACGGTGTTGCTACATTCAGGCGCGAAAAATATGAACCAATGGGCGGGCCGAATGGCGGCGACGGTGGTAAGGGCGGTTCAATTTATGCGATTGCAGATCGGAACATTAATACGCTGGTAGATTATCGCTATACACGTACATTCCGTGGGCAACGCGGCGAAAATGGTCGCGGCGCAGAGTGCTACGGCGCAAAGGGCGAAGACACGATTTTACGCGTGCCTGTCGGCACAGTTATTTCAGATAAAGCCACCGAGCGCATGATTGTCGATTTGGATACACATGGTCGCAAAGTATTGTTGGCTAAAGGCGGTAATAACGGTTTAGGTAATGTGCATTTTAAGTCTTCTATCAACCGCTCGCCGCGTCAATGCACCAAAGGCGAGCCTGGTGAAGAGTTTGAGCTGTATATGGAGTTGAAAGTGTTGGCGGATGTTGGTCTGCTGGGCATGCCAAATGCGGGTAAATCGACATTTATTCGCTCTGTTTCTGCTGCAAAACCTAAAGTCGCCGACTATCCTTTCACTACCCTGCATCCTAACTTGGGCGTGGTGCGAGTAGACACAGAGCGCAGTTTCGTCATTGCTGACGTACCTGGCTTGATTGAGGGCGCAGCAGAAGGCGCTGGCTTGGGCCATCAGTTTTTACGTCATTTAGCGCGAACTTCATTGTTGCTACATTTGGTAGATATTACGCCATTTGATGATGCGACAGACCCGGTGGCGGAAGCCAAAGCGATTGTCAATGAGCTTAAAAAATATGACGAAGCGCTGTATAACAAGCCGCGTTGGTTAGTATTAAACAAAACCGATATGTTGCAAGACAGCAAAGATGTGGTGAAGAAATTCGTTAAAGATTATGGCTGGAAAGGCCCAGTTTTTGCAATTTCTGCTATCAGTGGCGTTGGTTGCAAAGAGTTAACTTACGCCATGATGGAACATTTAGAAACCACCAGAGCATTATTATTAGAACAAGAAAATGAGCCAATCATTACTGATTAATAGCAAGACTTTAATTGTAAAAGTCGGCTCTAGCCTTGTCACTAATAATGGTGAGGGCTTGGATAGAGCGGCGATTGCCGCATGGGCTGCACAAATCAGCGCGCTGGTGAAGCTTGGCAAGCAAGTGGTTTTGGTTTCAAGTGGCGCGGTTGCAGAAGGCATGCAGCGACTTGGTTGGAAGCAACGCCCAAAAGAAATAAATGAGCTACAAGCCGCAGCAGCTGTTGGCCAAATGGGCTTGGTGCAAATGTACGAAAGTTGTTTTGCGCAACATGGCCTGCACACCGCGCAAATTTTGCTCACGCATGATGATCTGCGCGATAGAAAACGTTACTTAAACGCCCGAAGCACCTTAAAAACCCTGCTCGATTTAAACGTGATTCCCATCATTAATGAGAACGACACAGTGGTGACGGAAGAAATTCGTTTTGGTGATAATGATACGCTGGCAGCATTAGTCGCCAACTTAATAGAAGCAGATACATTGGTGATTTTAACCGATCAACAAGGCTTGTATTCTGCTGACCCACGCAAAGATAAAACGGCACAATTAATCAATGTTGAGATTGCAGGAAATCTGGAATTAGAAAAAATGGCAGGTGGCGCAGGTAGCAATGTAGGCACTGGCGGTATGTTAACCAAAATTTTGGCGGCAAAACGTGCGGCTAAAAGTGGCGCACATACCATTATTGCGTCGGGTCGCGAGCCAAATGTGCTGTTGCGTTTGTGTGCAGGTGAGGCAATCGGCACGCATTTAAAAGCCACACAAATGAAAACCCTGGCCAAAAAACAATGGTTGGCCGATCATTTACGCGTAGGCGGCAAGCTAGTGCTGGATGCAGGCGCGGTAAAAGTATTGAAAACAGATGGTAAAAGTTTGCTGTCCATCGGTGTCATTGAGGTGCTAGGCAACTTTGAGCGTGGCGATGTGGTTTCTTGTACAAATGAATCGGGCATTGAAGTAGCGCGCGGTATTGTGAACTATAATTCAAGTGATGCTAGCCGCATTAAGCGCAAAGCCAGCAGTCAGATTGAGCATATTTTGGGTTATGTCGAAGAGTCTGAATTGATTCATCGCGATAACTTAATCATTATTTAAGTTGAAAATATTTTAGTGGGAATATGACGATGAATAAACCTTTAGTAGCCATTGTAATGGGCTCTGACAGCGATTGGCCGGTGATGAAAAATGCCGCGCAAATGTTAGCAGATTTTGGCGTGCCTTATGATGCAAAAGTAGTTTCTGCACATCGTACACCTGATTTAATGTTTGAATTTGCCCAAAACGCGCAAAAACAAGGTTATCAAATCATCATCGCTGGCGCGGGTGGCGCAGCGCATTTGCCTGGCATGGTGGCCGCTAAAACCACTTTGCCGGTGTTAGGCGTGCCTGTGCCGACTAAACATCTGCAAGGACAAGACTCTTTATTATCAATCGTGCAGATGCCAAAAGGCATACCAGTGGCCACTTTTGCGATTGGTGACGCAGGTGCTGCCAATGCGGGTTTATTTGCGGTTTCTATTTTGGCAAATCACGATGCATCATTGGCTCAAAAATTGGCAGAATTTAGATTGAAACAAAGTGATAAAGTGCATGCCATGGAGCTAAGCGAGAAGCCATGACTAACAGCCAAGACGGTGCAAAAAAAAAGCGTATTCAAAAAAACATCGCGCAACAAAAGTCGCTTAAAGTCATTACACCGCCAGCCATGCTGGGTATGTTGGGTGGCGGTCAGCTAGGTCGCTTTTTTGTGATTGCCGCGCATGAGATGGGTTACAAAGTAACCGTTTTAGATCCTGACAAAAATAGCCCCGCAGGTAAAATTGCTGACGTGCATGTGTGTGCCAATTATGATGATGCCAGCGCATTAAAACAAATGGCTGAAACCTGCCAAGCAATTACAACAGAGTTTGAAAATGTGCCAGCGCTTACACTAGAAAAATTGGCTGAATCGACCATTGTGCGCCCTAATGCAGCTTGCGTTGCAATCGCGCAAAATCGTGTTTTAGAAAAAAACTTTATCAAAAAATCAGGTTTACCAGTTGCACCATTTGCTGTGATTAACACGGTGCATGATTTACCCAGCGACGATAGTGAGCTTTACCCAGCGATTTTGAAAGTGGCGCGGTTTGGTTACGATGGTAAAGGTCAGGCGCGGGTAAAAAATAAATTAGAGGCTGAAAAAGCATTCGCTGATTTTAAACAAGAAATTTGTGTGCTAGAACAAATGTTGCCGCTGGATTTAGAAGTTTCAGTGGTGTTAGCGCGTGATGCGCGGGGCAATATCGCCGCCTTTCCAACCGTTGAAAATACGCATCTTAATGGTATTTTAGACATCAGTATTGCGCCTGCCAGATGTTCTGATGTGATTAAGGCAAACGCGCAGGAACTAGCCAAAAAGTTAGCAACGCAATTAGATTACACTGGCATATTGGGCGTGGAATTTTTCGTGGTAGGCAGTCAATTATTGGTGAACGAAATCGCACCGCGCCCACATAATTCTGGTCATTACACGATTGATGCCTGTGTCACCAATCAATTTGAGCAGCAAGTGCGTGTGATGACGGGCTTACCATTAGGCAGCACTAGCTTGCATAGCGATGCGGTAATGGTGAATATTTTGGGAGATAGTTGGATAAACGATGCTGAGCCAGCATGGGATAAAGCCTTGGCGCATAACAACTTAAAACTACATTTATACGCTAAACAACAGCCGCGTAAAGCCAGAAAAATGGGGCACTTTACCGTGATTGGGCAAGATAAAAACAGGGTGCTCAATACCGCGTTGATTGCGCGAAGCGAGTTGAAGATAGGCTGAGTTAAATATGAATAACATGCATTATTGGGTGAATTTGAGTGTTAAGTAAACCTGCTATGCGCAAAACTTAACCCAAAAAAATGCTTAAGTTTTATTAGGAATCGTCACTATATTAAAAAAGCCTCGCATGCGAGGCTTTTTATTTTAGCTACAACTGAATGAATTATTCAGCAGCTTTAGTTTTAGTCACTTTAGCGGCAGCTTTAGGTTTTGCAGCGGCTTTTGGTTTCGCACTAGCAGTTTTTGCAACCGCTTTCGCTTTTGGCGCTGCTTTCGGTTTTGCCACGGTTTTCTTGGCTAACATCACTGGCGCGTCGCCAGGCAATGCTTTAATCGCTGCTGTTAAACGGCTTTTATGACGTGCGGCTTTATTTTTGTGAATAATTTTTTTATCCGCAATGCGATCAATCACACTGACATTTTCTTGATAAGTAACCATTGCAGCAGCCTTGTCACCAGCCTCTACCGCTTTGAGTACTTTTTTAATTGCGGTACGTAGCGTTGAGCGCAGGGCTGAGTTGTGCGCGTTTACTTTTACGGATTGACGCGCGCGTTTGCGAGCTTGTGCGGTATTTGCCATGTGTTCATTGTCCTAAAACTTAAGCTGGGTGTTAATACGAAACCGTGCATAATAGTGTTTTTTAACTTGTTTGGCAAGCACTAATCACTAAAATACACGGCATTAAGCAGCCGCATTAAAACCCAGGCCAACGCTTCCCATTAAACCTATATGAAGCGCGCTAAATAGAGACAGATTAAGCCTGCAGAATATTTAAAGCAACATTGCCATGTTAAAATACGCGTTGTTCAATCTAACCGCTTATTATTCGTCATTCAATGAATTTACTCAACGCTTTAGCTAAAGTTGGCAGCATGACGTTTATCTCGCGCATATTAGGTTTTGTGCGCGATACCTTGATTGCGCGCGTGTTTGGCGCAGGCATGATAACCGACGCATTTATTGTGGCGTTTAAAATTCCCAATCTTTTGCGCCGCATTTCGGCCGAAGGCGCATTTAGCCAAGCGTTTGTGCCAATTTTAGGTGAATATAAAAGCCAGCGTTCATTTGAAGAAACACATAGCTTAATTAATCGTGTGGCGACTTGGCTGGGCATTATTTTAGTGATGGTCACTTTGCTGGGTATGCTGGCCGCACCTTGGATTGTGGCGTTAATCGCACCTGGTTTCAAAGCCGAGCCAGATAAGATGCAACTGACTATTGAGTTGTTGCGCATCACTTTCCCGTATATTTTCTTTATCTCGCTGGTTTCCATGGCGGGCGGCGTGCTCAATACCTACAACAAATTCGGCATCCCTGCATTTACGCCAGTTTGGCTGAATATTGCCATGATTGCCGCAGTACTGTTTTTTGCCGAACATTTTGCACAGCCCATTAAAGTATTGGCTTGGGCGGTATTTGTGGGTGGTTTTTTACAATTAATATTTCAAATTCCTTTTTTAAAACAAATTGGATTATTACCCAAGTTTGAAATGAAGCGTGATGACGAAGGCGTGTGGCGTATTTTAAAACTGATGGGGCCTGCCGTTTTAGGTGTTTCGGTTGCGCAGATTTCACTTATTATTAACACCATTTTCGCCTCATTTTTAGCGACAGGTAGTGTGAGTTGGTTATATTATGCAGACCGTTTAATGGAGTTTCCAACGGGCGTATTAGGCGTGGCGCTAGGCACAATATTGCTGCCCAGTTTATCTAGGGCATATGCGGGCAAAGATAATAGTGAATACTCACAATTGCTGGATTGGGGCTTGCGCTTAACGTTTATTTTAGCCGCACCCGCAGCAGTGGCCTTGGCAGTATTAGCGACACCATTAGTTGCCACATTATTCCATTATGGAAAATTTACCGCGATGGATGTTTCAATGACGCAACAAGCGTTGATTGCTTACAGCATTGGTTTACTGGGTTTGATTTTAGTGAAGATTTTAGCACCTGGTTTTTATGCGCGGCAAAACATTAAAACGCCTGTCAAAATCGCCCTATTTACTTTAGTTATTACCCAGTTAATGAATTTGGTTTTTATCTTTGGTTTGCATTTAAACCACGCCGCTTTAGCATTGGCCATTGGTTTGGGCGCATGCATTAACGCAGGGCTGCTTTTTTATCATTTACGCAAATCACATGTTTATCAGCCGCAAACAGGTTGGCTACTTTTCTTAATCAAGCTATTTATCGCATTAAGTGTTATGGCAGTCATCCTGTATTTTGCAATGGGCGACGCCAGCGCATGGCTAGATTTTAGTTTGCTTAAACGTTTACTTTATCTGAGCATTTTGGTTGCATTAGGTGGGTTAAGTTATTTTGCTAGCTTATTACTGCTTGGGTTTAGACCAAAAGACTATATGCGCCGAGTAAAAAATTGAAGAGCGAACATTGATGCAAGTTTTTAGGCATATTCCTGCAAAGTTACAATCGCCTATGGCATTAGCAATTGGTAATTTTGATGGCATGCATTTGGGTCATCAGGCTTTGTTGAAACGCTTAATTGCTGTGGCAAAAACTAAAAGTTTAACGCCCGCCGTGATGACTTTTGAACCGCATCCCCGCGAGTTTTTTACACCATTGAATGCGCCCAGTCGCTTATGTAATCTGCGCGAAAAACTGGAATATTTTATGGCTGCCGACGTACAAAAAACCTTTATATGCGCGTTTAATCAACGTTTTGCAGCCATTAGTGCACAAGTTTTTATGCATGAAATATTGCGTCACAAAATGCAAGTGCACACCATTTTGGTGGGCGAAGATTTTAAATTTGGTGCTAAACGTGCTGGCACAGTGGCTGATTTCAAAGCCAATGGCTTTGATTTGATTGATTTCGCCCCTATTAACTTTGCCAATGAGCGCATATCCAGCACGCGCGTACGCGATGCTTTGTCTTATGGTAATTTACAGCTTGCGTCCGAATTGCTAGGTCGTCCTTATAGTATCAGCGGTAAAGTGGTACATGGCGCTAAGCGCGGCCGCGAGTTGGGTTTTCCCACGGCCAACGTTCATATCAAACACGAGCGGCCTGCCTTAACCGGTGTTTATGCCGTAAAATTGAGCGCAACTCAATTTCAAGGGCAGCAATTAGATGGTTTAAATGCGGTGGCCAATTTGGGCGTGCGCCCTACCATTGCGGGCGTGCCTAAATTATTGTTAGAAGTGCATATCCTTGATTTTAATGCAGATTTATACGGCAGACATGTGCATGTGGAATTTTTGCACAAAATACGCGATGAAATGAAATTTGATGGACTTGATGCGTTAAAAGCGCAGATTGCGCAAGATATTGCTGTTGCTAGAGAATATTTTAATCAACAAGATGTTAAGAATTGACCTAAGAATTAACCTAAGAATCAAACAATGACAGAACAAGCCAAAGACCTAAAATATAAAATCAATCAGCCAGAAACGCCATTCCCTATGCGTGGCGATTTAGCCAAACGTGAACCCGCTTGGTTAAAACAGTGGACCGATAAAAAACTGTATGAGCGCATTCGCAAAGCGCGAAAAGGTGCACCAAAATTCATTCTGCATGATGGCCCGCCTTATGCCAATGGCGATATTCATATTGGCCACGCCGTGAATAAAATCTTAAAAGATATTATCGTTAAGTCTAAAACCATGAGTGGTTTTGATGCGCCCTATGTACCAGGTTGGGATTGTCACGGTTTGCCAATTGAATTGGTGGTTGAAAAAACGCATGGCAAAAACATCGACCCTGCAAAATTTCGTGAGCTGTGCCGCGCCTATGCCGCTGAGCAAGTCGAACGTCAAACTAAAGATTTTATCCGTTTAGGTGTCTTGGGCGATTGGGATAATCCCTATTTGACCATGGATTTTAAAACCGAAGCCGATATCATGCGCGCGTTGGGTGAAATCTACAGTAATGGCTATTTGTATCAAGGCAGTAAGCCCGTGCATTGGTGCGTAGATTGTGGCTCAGCCTTGGCTGAGGCTGAGGTGGAGTATGAAGATGTGAATTCGCCTGCGATTGATGTGGGATTTAAGGTTGTGAAAAATGAGGCTTTGCTTAAGTCTTTTGGAAGAGAACATAAAGGAAAAGATGTTTTTGCAGTTATTTGGACAACCACGCCTTGGACTTTGCCAGCAAACCAAGCTGTATGTATAAACTCCGAATTTAAATATGACTTAGTTGAAACTGAAAAAGGCTTGCTCATCTTAGCTCACGACTTGGTTGAAATAACGTGCGCTCGTTATGGGTTCTCTACATTTAATGTTTTGGATGATTGTATAGGTAGAGATCTAGTCGGCATTGAGTTAAAGCACCCCTTTGATAATCGCCAAGTGCCTATTATCTCTGGAGCTCACGTAACTATTGAAGCTGGCACTGGCTTAGTGCATACCGCTGCCGCACACGGCAATGATGACTGGCTGGTGATGAAAGCCAATTTTTCCAATGAAAAGCCGCGCATCTTAATGGGCGGTGATGGCAAGTTCTTTAATAGCGATTTGGTGGAATTTGAAGCAATTAGAGGGTTAAGTCGCCAAGACGCCAACAAAGTAATTCTGGCTAAAATGCAAGAAAATGGCACTTTGTTAGCCAGCGCGCGCTTAAATCATAGCTTTCCACATTGCTGGCGCCATAAAACGCCATTGATGCAGTTGGCTACGCATCAATGGTTTATGGGCATGGAATATTACAACCCACCATCAGGAATCGAATCAAAAACAGAGGCCGAGAATAATAATTTCTTCCCATCTCATTCTGAAAAAGAATTACGTGCTATTGCAAATCGTGCGGTTGAAAACACCGAATTTTTCCCTAGTTGGGGTCGCGCACGTTTAGAAGCCATGATTAAAAATCGCCCAGATTGGTGCGTGTCACGCCAACGCAACTGGGGTGTGCCCATGGGTTTATTTGTTCATAAAGAGCTTGGTACGGTTCATCCAGAAACTCGTATTTTGTTAGAGAAAGTATGTGAGCTAGTTGAAATTAGAGGTGTTGAAGCTTGGTTTAGCTTGGATGGGGACAAGTTTTTAAAAGAGCACTCTACAATTGATAATGAATTATACAAAAAAGTCACTTACACCTTAGACGTTTGGTTTGATTCTGGCGTAACGCATATGGCGGTGTTAAAGCGCCGCCCCGAATTAACGCACTTAACCACTCAACATGCTGAGAATCTGGCTGATTTGTATTTAGAAGGCTCTGATCAGCATCGAGGTTGGTTTCAATCTAGCCTATTAACTGGCTGCGCGATTGATGGCAAAGCGCCTTATAAAGCCTTGCTCACCCATGGTTTTGTCGTAGATGGCGCAGGCCACAAAATGAGTAAATCCAAGGGTAATGTGGTTGCGCCACAAAAAGTGATGGATACCTATGGTGCCGATATTTTGCGTTTATGGACCGCTTCAACCGACTATTCTGGCGAGCTGACGATTTCAGACGAAATCTTAAAGCGCGTGGCAGAAAGCTATCGCCGTATTCGCAATACCATGAAATTTCTGCTGGCGAATTTGGCCGATTTTGATGCCAGCAAAGATTTAATGCCAGTTGACCAATGGCTAGAAATTGATCGCTATGCGCTGTATTTAGCTGAACAATTGCAAACAGAAGTATTGGCCGATTATGAACGCTATGAGTTCCATTTAGCAGTGCAAAAGTTGGTGAGTTTTTGCTCAGAAGATTTAGGTGGGTTTTACTTGGATATTCTGAAAGATAGACTTTATACAGCAGGTGAACACTCACCTGCACGTCGCGCCGCGCAAAGCGCTTTGCATCATATTACGCATGCGTTTATGCGATTAATTGCACCCATTTTAAGTTTTACGGCGGATGAAATTTGGCAAATTTTAACCGTTAACTCTGATAAAAGTGTATTTGAAGATGTTTGGTATCAATTGCCTGAGCATGGGCTTAATGAATATGATTTAAATCTTTGGGAAGAATTAATTTCAATTCGTAGCTCTTCAAATATTGCCATTGAGGGCGCGCGAATTCAAGGCTTAGTTGGCTCTTCGTTACAGGCTGAAATTGATATTAATGTATCCCTTGAATTGTTTAATAAATTAACTAGTTTAGGTGATGATTTACGTTTTGTAATGCTTACATCTCGCGCTACGCTACTTAACGAAAATCAATTAACTGGAGTTATCGTTTCGCCAAGTGTTCACAAAAAATGCGAACGTTGTTGGCACTACCGTGCAGATATTGGTTCAAACGCTGAACATCCAGCTATTTGCGGACGTTGCGTGAGCAATTTGTTCGGTTATGGTGAAGTGAGAAAATATGCTTAAAAATATTATCCTTTTTAAATGGTTAAGTATTAGCGCGATTGTGGTTGCGCTGGATTTATATACCAAATATTTAATCCAAAACGCCTTTGAATATGCCCAACATTTAACCGTGACTAGCTTTTTTGATTTGGTGCGCTATCACAACGAAGGCGCGGCATTTAGTTTTTTAGCCGATGCAGGTGGCTGGCAAAAGTGGTTTTTTAGCGGCATTTCGGTTATCGCGATATTGGTGATTACTTATTTGCTTAAAAAACATCAAACGCAAAAACTTTTTTGCCTAGGATTGGCCTTAGTGTTGGGCGGCGCGATTGGTAATTTGTATGACAGGTTGACTTTGGGTTATGTGGTGGATTTTTTGCATTTTCATTATCAAGCTTATGCTTGGCCCGCCTTTAATGTAGCCGACAGCGCGATTTGTATTGGGGTTGCGCTTTTATTAATGGATAGCTTTAAAAAGCCTGCAGTGTAAAAAGGCCAAAAGTGCTTTAAACGCGAGGAGAATGCTGTGCCAGATTGGAAAAAACTCATTGCCGGCAAGATTGAGATTGCACAGAAATCAAAAACGCAGGGTAGCTCGCCAGGTAAAGTCAACGCTGACATTCGCGTGCCTGCTGGCCAGACTGAAGTCAAAAATTTTCCGATTCTCGATTTAGGTATTCTGCCTGACATTAACAAAACGAATTGGCAATTGCGTGTATTTGGTTTGGTTGAAAATGAATTAAATCTGGATTGGGATGCTTTTCAAGCCTTGCCACAAACCACAGATGTTTCAGATTTTCATTGTGTTACGCGCTGGACACGTTTAGACATGGATTGGGAAGGCGTAAAAGCGCAAGATTTATTGATGTTGGCTGCTCCGCTTGAGAATGCGCACTATGTCACTTTACATGGTTACGATGGCTACACCACCAATTTACCGCTAGAAGCGTTGCTGGATGACGATGTGATGGTTGCGCACTCTGTGTTAGGTTATCCGCTCACCACCGCGCATGGCGGCCCGGTACGGATGATTGTGCCAAAGCGCTATGCTTGGAAAGGTGCGAAATGGTTAAAAGCCATTGAGTTGCATGAACAAGATAAGCGCGGATTTTGGGAATTACGCGGTTATCATAATGAAGCGGACCCATTTAAAGAAGAGCGATTTTCGAATGACGAGTAAAGCTACTTAACCAGTTTTTCACCCCAAATAATCACCATCGCGCCAATCAAACAAATACCCACACCCAAAAAGTCTGTCAGCACTGGTTTAACTGAATCAATCAGCCAAAGCCACACAATGGCTACCCCAATATAAATGCCACCGTAAGCCGCATATACACGCCCAGCGGCGTTAGGATGCAATGTAAGTAGCCAAACAAACACCCCTAAACTCAACGCAGCTGGTAACAATAACCAAGCTGAAGCGCCTTGTTTCAGATAAAGATAAGGCAAGTAGCAGCCGACAATTTCAGCAATCGCAGTAACGATAAAAAGTGTGATTAATTTGATCATTTCCATGGCATTTCATACTTTAAGCATAATAATTTAAACAATACTTAACGCTTTTTTTGCATTAACTTTTTAGCTAATTCAAACACAGCAACGCAAATTGCACCCACAATTAAGCCAATGATTGCATCAATCAACGTCGGCGAAATAGCTGCTAAAAAACCGCCAATTGCAGGTAAGTTCTGCAAATATGCAGTAAATTGCTCACTTAAATGATGTAAATATGCAATGCCATGGCCAATAATGCTACCGCCGACCATAAACATGGCCGCTGTGCCAACCACTGACAAAATGCGCATTAAAATGGGTGCAAATGCTAATAATTTTTCGCCTATTTTACGTTGTAACTGACGATAAAAACTGACACCTTTTTTGGTCATTAAGTGCAAGCCAGCGTCATCCATTTTAACAATTCCCGCCACTAAGCCATAAACGCCAATCGTTATCGCCAGTGCAATAAAAGCAACCACTGCGGATTGTTGCGCAAAACTTGCGCCCGAAGCTTTTGCACTGCCTAGCGCAATGACTATAATTTCAGCAGATAAAATAAAATCGGTACGAATTGCGCCTTTGATTTTGTCTTTTTCTAGCGCGACTAAATCGGCTTTTGGGTCTGCTACTGCTTTGGATAATTGCGTTTTGTGTGCAATGTCGTCTTGTTTGTGTAAAAATTTGTGGGATATTTTTTCAAAACCTTCAAAGCACAAATAAGCACCACCAAGCATTAACAATGGCGTAATTAACCATGGAATAAAGTAACTAATCGCCAAAGCAGCTGGCACCAGTATCAGCTTATTGATAAAAGAACCTTTAGCCACCGCCCATACAACAGGCAATTCGCGCGCTGCTTTTACACCCGAAACTTGTTCCGCGTTCAGCGCTAAATCATCGCCCAAAACGCCAGCCGTTTTTTTGGCGGCAACTTTCGTCATCACCGAAACGTCGTCCAAAATGGTGGCAATGTCGTCTAAAAGTGCAAATAAGCTACCAGCGGCCATGTTATTTATCTTTCATATTAAGTTGCTGGATTTTAACCCATTTACTTTCCATATTGCTTGCATTCTGCATTGGTTGCATTGTATTAAGCCTAAAAGTACAATCGGCAACATGCTATCGAAAAAATTAATGCGTTTCATTCATCAAATTGCGTTATTTGCAATTGTTTTTGCGTCTATAGCGCCCAGCATTTCGCATGCCTTAGCCGCGCACAGTAACGTGAATAGCTTTGCGCAAGCAGTGTGTACCAGTAATGGTGAAAAAATAGTGATTCAAGTCATCACCACAAAAGGTAAGCAATTAGTTACCGAATTTGTGGTCAGCAAAGTGTCACCCAAAACGATGTCCATGCATTTAGAGCACTGCCCTTTTTGCGGTAGCGCAACAACGGCGACCAGTTTGCCAGCGACAAATACTTTAATGATTGCTTTGCTAGAAGCCACAGCGCAAAAATTAGCGCAATACGCCACGCCCGTATTTGAATCTTTTTCATACGTTTCACCTCCCTCTCAAGCCCCGCCTAGCGCCCTCTAAAAATTCACGTTTGTAGCCGTATTCACTTGCGGCATTACCTAATTTTTGGAGTTTTTATATGGTTAAGTACAAGTGCTTGTACCTATTAGGCGCACTTTGCATCGGTTTTTCGCATCATGCATTAGCAGAACACGCAGCCATTTATTTGGACGAAGTGGGCGTTATCGCAAAAAAAATCGGCCCAGCCACCCAACCTAATATCGATGAAGCCAAACACGCGATTAATAAAACGGCTGGCGGTGTAACGGTGGTAGATATGCATGCGGTGCGCGAAGGGCGCGTATCCAATTTTACAGATACGCTGGGTTTAGCCACTGGCGTTTTGGCGCAATCGCGTTTTGGCGCAGAAGAAACGCGATTATCGATTCGTGGTTCAGGCTTGCAGCGCACCTTCCACGGGCGCGGTATCAAGCTTATGCAAGACGGAATTCCCGTGAATCAGGCCGATGGCAGTTTTGATTTTCAGGCGATTGAGCCAATGGCAACGCGCTATATTGAAGTGTATCGCGGCGCAAACGCTTTGCGTTATGGCGCCAGCAATTTGGGTGGCGCGATTAACTTTATTTCACCCTCAGGTTACGATGCCGATACATTAAACGCGCGCGCAGAAATCGGCAGTTTCAGTTATCGTCGTTTAGGCTTAAGTACGGGCGGGGTGATGGGCGATTTTGATTACTTTGTCAGTGGCAGTACTTTTAATCAACAAGGTTTCCGCGATAATGCCAAGCAAGATGCACAGCGTATTAATGCTAACTTTGGGTATCGAATTAGTGGTGATGTTGAAACGAGGTTTTATATAGGCTATGCCAAAAGTGATTCTGCATTGCCAGGCGCTTTAACCAAAGCGCAACTCAGAGATGACCCGAGCGACTCGTTTTTAAGCACAACGATTGGTCAGCAAAGGCGTGATATTGATTTAATGCGTATTGCCAATAAAACTAATTTTTTGTTAGGTGAAAACAGCCATTTGCAACTGAGTGCTTATTTCTCACATAAAGATTTATTTCACCCTATTTTTCAGGTGTTAGAGCAAAACACCAATGACTATGGGTTTGAAGCGCGATTTGTACATGATGGCGAATTGTTTGGACATAAAAATGAATTCGTTTTAGGTGTTAATCCTAGCTACGGCGTCGGTTATGACGAAAGGTCAGTCAACAGTTTTGGAGTTAGAGGCGCAAAAACAAACCAGCTAGAGAATCGCGCTAAAAACTTAGAAGCCTATGCCGAAAATCGCTTTTATATAGTGCCGCAAGTTTCGCTTATTGCGGGTTTGCAATACACGCATTCTGTACGCAATTTAACAGACAAATTTTTTGCGAATGCGACACAAGATGAAAGTTTTGCTAAGACTTATGTGCAAACGAATCCTAAAATTGGCGTGCTATATGATTACCAGCCGAATATACAATTTTATGCCAACGCATCGCGCAGTTTTGAGCCGCCCTCATTTGGCGAGCTGGCTGGCGGTTTAAGGCCCAATATTGTAAAGGCGCAAGGTGGCACGACGTTTGAGGTTGGGTCGCGCGGCAATAGTGAAAATGTCGATTGGGATTTTTCGGCGTATTATGCAAAATTAAATAATGAACTGCTGCAAACTGCTGTGTTTATGGGTGGTAACAATTTAATGCCAGCCGCGCAAACCACTAATGCCGATAAAACCATTCACGCAGGGATTGAAATAGGCTTAACGGCCAGATTACCTTGGCATTTAGAATGGCGCCAAAGTTTGCTGATTAATCATTTTCGTTTTGATGATGACAACACATTCGGCAATCGCGATTTATCCGGTTTACAAAAAAGCTTATTGCGTGGTGAGTTAATCTATCGCAATCATGGTTTTTATGTTGGGCCAACGGTAGAATTTTCACCACAACGTTATGCGGTTGATTTTGCTGAAACTTTGTCTGCTGATAGCTATAGCTTATTTGGATTTAAAGCAGGACAGCAAGTCAATGCGCATTTTTCATGGTTTGTGGATGCGCGTAATTTGACCGATAAAAAGTATGCCGCATCAACCAATGTTGTTTTAAATGCTTCGGCTAATCAATCGTTATTCTTGCCAGGCGATGGTCGCTCTGTTTACATGGGTGCTGAATTTAAGTATTAATATGCGCTCAAATATTATCGGTTAGGGCAGTGTAAATAATAATTTACATATCGCCGAAATGCATATTTTTTAAATAATTGAGGTAAAAAATTGGTTAAGTATTTCATATTGCTACTGTATTTAAGCCTTTTTTCAGTGTTCAGTTTTGCACATGAGGCGCCTATAAATCATCCTGCGGCAGGCGCCGCAGCAATTGATGTTGCGTTTGATAACGTTGGAAATTTATGGCGCGTATCAGTAAATGATGGCTATTTGTTAGTCGACAAAAGCACCGATTTAGGCCAATCATTTTCTGCACCAATTAAAGTCTATGCAATTGCGCAAAAAATTGGCGCCAATAATGAGGCGCGTCCTGACATTGCTTTAGATGCTAAAAACAATATTTACGTCACTTGGTCACAACATTTAAAATCGCGGTTTGCAGGCTATATTTGGTTTTCGCGTTCAATTGATGGTGGTAAAAGCTTTGAAAATCCCTACATTGTGCATCAAGATCGCGCTGAAATTACCCATGCTTTTAATGCATTAAATGTGAGTTCTAACGGCAGAATAACGGTGACTTGGATTGATAAGCGCGATGCACTTAATGCTAAAAAAGAGGGCAAAAATTACGACGGTGCGGCGATTTACTATGCGGTTTCTAATAATAGCGGCGCGAATTTTGAACCCGAACAAAAATTGGCTGACAGCAGCTGTGAGTGCTGCCGCATTGTTACCACCAATAAACCAGACGGTACAACCGCGGTGTTGTGGCGCCACGTGTTTGCAGGTAGCGAGCGAGACCACAATATTGCCGAAATCCCTAAAGATGGCACAAAGCCACAATTACATCGCGCCACATTTGGGCATTGGAAACTAGATGGTTGCCCGCATCATGGCGCGGCAATTGCTAGTGGCAGCGAAAACGCCAGTTGGTGGGGTTATCACATGGCTTATTTTGATGGCAAAGACGCAAACCCTGGATTGTATTACAGCCGCATGGATGGCGTTGCGTGGGCATCTTCACCCGCCAAAAAATTTGGTGATAACAATAATCAGGCTGGGCATCCAGCAATATTTAGTATCAACAATAAAACCGGCGATGAGCAAGTTTGGATGGTTTGGCGCGAGATTAAAGCTAAAACCCATCAAATAATCGGCATGGTTTCACCAGATGGTGGTCGAAATTGGAGCGCTGCAAAAGTGTATGCAAGTGCGCAGCAGCAAGCTGATTATCCGCAGTTGATTGGTGATGGCAAGCGCGTATATTTATCTTGGAATACCGCCGCGCGCTATCAGCTAATCCCGCTTAATTAATCATGTTCTAGTGATTGTTAATATTGAAAATAGCAAAATTTGTCCCCATATTGGTTGCAACCAATTAAGGAGACCAATATGCGTTTCGATAAACTGACCACTAAATTTCAGCAAGCATTAAGTGATGCGCAAAGCATTGCGGTTGGCGCGGATAGTACCGCGATTGAGCCGCAACATTTATTATTGGCTTTGCTGCAAGAAGATAATGGCGGAGCGGCCTCGTTGCTTTCGCGCGCGGGCGTAAACCTTGCGCCACTGAAAGCGCAATTAAATAACGCGATAGCGAATCTTTCAAAATCTACTGGTTCGAATGGCGAAATTGCCATTTCACGCGATTTAAATAATTTACTGAATGTAACCGATAAACTCGCGCAAAAACGCGGTGATGCTTACATTGCTAGCGAAATGTTTTTGCTGGCATTAGCAGAAGATAAAGGTGAAACGGGAAAATTACTCAAACAAAATGGGTTAACTAAAACCGCATTAGAAGCCGCTGTCATGGCGGTTCGCGGCAGCGACCAAGTGAATGACCAAGAGAGCGAAAACAATCGTGAATCGCTCAAAAAATACACAGTCGATTTAACTGAGCGTGCCAGCTTGGGCAAGTTAGACCCTGTCATTGGGCGTGATGATGAAATACGCCGCGTGATTCAAGTGTTAATGCGCCGTACTAAAAATAACCCTGTATTGATTGGCGAACCGGGCGTAGGTAAAACCGCGATTGTTGAAGGCTTGGCGCAGCGGATAATCAATGAAGAGGTGCCAGATTCGCTGAAAGGCAAAAAAGTACTTAGCCTTGATATGGCGGCTTTATTAGCGGGCGCTAAATACCGTGGTGAATTTGAAGAGCGTTTGAAATCGGTACTAAAAGAGCTGTCGCAAGATGAAGGCCGAACGATTGTATTTATTGATGAACTGCATACCATGGTGGGCGCGGGTAAAGCTGAAGGCGCGATGGATGCTGGCAATATGTTAAAACCTGCATTAGCTCGTGGCGAACTGCACTGCGTAGGCGCAACAACGCTAGATGAGTACCGTAAATATATTGAAAAAGATGCGGCTTTAGAGCGGCGCTTTCAAAAAGTATTGGTAGATGAGCCAACGGTGGAAGCCACTATTGCGATTTTGCGCGGTCTGCAAGAAAAATATGAGTTGCATCACGGCGTTGAGATCACCGACCCAGCGATTGTGGCGGCTGCTGAATTAAGCCATCGTTACATTACTGACCGATTTTTACCCGATAAAGCGATTGATTTAATCGATGAAGCGGCTTCGCGTATCAAAATGGAAATTGATTCTAAGCCAGAAGTGCTAGATAAATTAGAGCGTCGCGTGATTCAATTGAAGATTGAGCGTGAAGCCGTACGTCGCGAAAAAGATGAAGGCAGTCGTAAACGTTTTGATTTAATTGAAGCAGAAATTGAAAAGCTGGAAAAAGAATATGCCGATTTAGAAGAAATTTGGACCTCTGAAAAAGCGCAGGTACAAGGCACCAGCCATATTAAAGAAGCCATTGAGAAGGTTAAGTTTGAAATGGAAGAAGCCACACGCAAAGGCGAATGGCAAAAAGTTTCTGAGCTGCAATACGGCAAGCTGCCCGAGTTAGAAGCGCAATTGAAAGCGGCAACGCACTCTGAAGCGAGTGAAGCGCCAAGCAAAAATAGAATGCTGCGTACCGAAGTGGGTGCAGATGAAATTGCAGAAGTCGTGAGCCGCGCAACGGGCATTCCTGTGAGCAAGATGTTAACGGGTGAACGTGAAAAGCTTCTCACGATGGAAACCAAGCTGCACGAACGTGTGGTTGGTCAAGATGAAGCGGTGCGTTTAGTTTCTGATGCAATTCGCCGTTCTAGAAGTGGTTTAAGTGACCCGAATCGGCCTTATGGCAGCTTTTTATTTTTAGGCCCAACGGGTGTTGGTAAAACCGAACTATGCAAAGCATTGGCAGGCTTTTTGTTTGATTCTGAAGAACATTTAATTCGCATCGATATGAGCGAATTTATGGAAAAACACAGCGTTGCGCGCATGATTGGTGCGCCTCCCGGCTATGTGGGCTATGAAGAAGGCGGCACGCTGACTGAAGCTGTGCGTCGTAAACCTTATTCTGTGATTCTGCTGGACGAGGTGGAAAAAGCACATCCTGATGTATTTAATGTGTTGTTGCAAGTGTTAGATGATGGGCGATTAACCGATGGCCAAGGCCGTACGGTGGATTTTAAAAATACGGTGATTATTATGACCAGTAATTTAGGTAGTCAAATGATTCAAAGTATGGCTGACCAAGATTACCAAGTTGTGAAACTGGCGGTGATGGGCGAAGTGAAAACGCACTTTAGGCCAGAATTCGTCAACCGTATTGATGAAGTGGTCGTTTTTCATAGTTTGGGTGAGTCACAAGTGAAATCGATTGCGCAGATTCAAACTCAATTGCTAGCGAAACGCTTGGCAGCAATGGATATGACGCTCAATATGAGTGAGGCTGCCATTGCAGAAATCGCCAACGCAGGTTTTGACCCAGTTTATGGGGCAAGGCCACTAAAACGTGCGATTCAAAGTGAGATTGAAAATCCGCTGGCGCGTGAGATTTTGGCTGGCAATTTTAGTGCTAAAGACACCATTTTAGTGGATCACAAAAGCGGAAAAATGACGTTTACAAAGGGTTAAGTAACGCGCAAGCTAGTGTTAATGAAAACACGCATGACCATTTTTTTAGTGTTGACTTTAAACCTGATAATGGGTGTTAGTCTTTGCGCAGCTTATACGCAAGACCAGCTGGAAACTTTTGCTAACGAGCCGCCAATCATTAGAGATTTGCTACAACGAGCGAGTGTGTTGTTGGAGGATGAAATCAATGCCGATTCGGCTTGGAAAGCGGCAAATCTATATTGTGAATCTGCACGTTATGGCAGCGCTGAAGGTTTGTATCGTTTAGGCATGTTGTATGCAACTGGCCGCGGCGTGCCAACAAATCGCGATTATGCGGCTAACTTATTTGGTATCGCTTCAACACATGGGCATTTTGAAGCGCAGAAAATGTTAGAAAGCGTTGAAATTAAAAGCCTTATTACGCCAATTTGTGTATTAGAAGCTGTCGCGCCAGAAAAGGCGTTTGATCAAAATCAAAATATGGCTGCCCAATCGAGTCACATTGATACGTATATTCAAAGAATGCCCAAAAACAAGCGCTGGTTGGTGGATTTAGTGGCTACGATTGCTAGCTGGTATAAGGTAGATGAAAAACTCGTACTGTCTATTATTAGCGCTGAATCTAACTTTATGCTCTCTGCCAAGTCGAATAAAGATGCGCAAGGTTTGATGCAGTTAATACCAGCAACTGCCGAGCGCTTTAATGTGAAAGATGCTTACAACGCTAGTCAAAATATTAAAGGTGGCGTGAAATATTTACGCTGGTTGCTGTCGTATTTTAGAGGTGACGTGACACTTGCTGTTGCTGCTTACAATGCGGGAGAAGGTGCGGTTAACCAGTATAAAGGTGTTCCGCCTTATAAAGAAACACAGGCTTACGTGAAAAAAGTGTTGGGATTGTACCAACTTAAACACCATGCTTTTGATGCTAGCATTACGCAGGCATCGCCAGCTTTAAAGAAAGCGAGTTCAAAATGAAAAGCTTAATGGTATTAATTGTTAGCCTAATGTTAATTTCAGGGTGCGCTAGCACGGGCACGCAACAAGCGCAGATTGAGCGAATCACGCCAGAAGAATTGGCAAAAATTATTCCACTGCCAGTTGCGGCTTACAGTTTAGAAGAAATAGTGCGTGATTCTAAACAAGGCAAAACCGCAGATGCAATCATTGCGAAAATTAAAGCCAGCCAATCGCGCTACGAATTAACCCCGACGATGGCGCTGGATTTAAATAAAAAAGGGGTTGACACGGCTGTGCTGGATTATATGCAAAAAAACAATGAGTTAGCCAAACAAAATGCCATAGCAGAAGAAATGAACAAGCGCGCTAAAGAGCGTGCAGAGGCAGAAAAAATGCTCAAACGCGAACGTGATATTGCGCGCAGTCGCAACTACGACCCATTTTGGGGCTCAAGATTCGGCGGTTTTTATGGTTACCCCTATTATGGATATAACAGAGGTTTTGGCAGCCGTTTTGGCTGGGGATTGGGTTATGGACATCCCTATTTCTGGTAGTTATATTAGTCAAAAATTGCCCATTATTACTGGTTAAGTAAAAAGTTAATGCATCAAAACACACAAAAAATCCATGTCAAAACGCATGGCCGTAACCTTTACGACATGACACCCCAGGTAATGAATTGGGTTAATGAGCAAGGTCTGGCCACTGGTATGCTGACTATGTTTATTCAACATACTTCGGCCAGTTTGTTGATTAACGAGAATTACGATGCAGACGTGTTGGTAGATATGCAGGCGTTTTTTAATCGATTAGTGCCCGATGGCGACGATTTATTTATTCATACTGTAGAAGGCCCAGATGATATGCCTGCGCATGTGCGCACCGCGCTCACACAGACCAGTTTGTCGATTCCACTGTTAGATGGCAAGCTTGCATTAGGTCAATGGCAGGGCATTTTTTTGTTTGAACATCGCCATGTTGCAGCGACAAGATGCATTATTTTGCATGTAATAGGCGACTAAACTGCTTGCAAAAATCTCGCCCATTAAGCTCACAAGAGCGTTTATTATTTAGTCCTTATTTTGCAAAAAAGGTGATTGACCAAGCGCGGATTGTGGATGGCAGTTTTGGTGGTAGGGTACCATTTTGGCTGCGTCGCAATATGTGTGCTGTTGTGCTAGGGCGCAATATTTATTTTCGTAGTGGTGTTTATCAGCCAAACACCAAGCGTGGCGCTGAGCTATTAGGCCATGAATTAACGCATGTTTCACAATTTTTGCACGGCATGACGTTGTTAAAATATATATGGTCTTGTCGTTACGGATACGTTAAAAGTTGCTACGAAACAGAAGCTTATGCAAAAGGCAGCTTGATTGCTGCTGATTTTGCAACAAATTAGGTAAACTTAATGCGCTAAAACAACACAATTGTGCTTACATTATGATAAAAGCACTAGATTTGTTATGATGAAGGTTGTAGGTGAGAATATAATCTTTTAGAACAAGTGGAGAGTATAAAATGAAAATCAGTGCAGTTTTAGTTGTTCCAGCATTATTAGGTGCTTTATTATTGACAGCGTGTGGCGAAAAAGCAGAAGAATCGACAGAAGCGATGCCTGCTGCAACAGAGGAAATGGCACCTGCTCCAGCAGCCGAGATGGAAGCAGCACCAGCAGCACCAGCTGCTGCAGAGCCTTCAGGTGCTGGTGGCTATGAGCCTACAGCAGAAGAGCGCGTACCAGGTATTACAATGGATGCACCTGCAGAAGCTGCTCAATAATTCAGTTTAATCAGTCAATAAAAAGCGTGCTCTAGCACGCTTTTTATTTGGTCGTTACAATTAGCATTTGCTAGCGCGCTACACTCCAGCTAAGTGGGTCGATGGGTTTACTCTGTAGACGTAACTCATAATATAAACCATTGCCTTCATTGCCACCACTATTGCCCACAGCAGCAATATTATCTCCTGCAGTGACTGCATCGCCCACCTGTTTTAACATCGACTGGTTGTTGCCGTATAAACTCATATAACCGCTGCCGTGATCAATAATCATCAGATTACCAAAGCCGCGCATCCAATCGGCAAATACCACTAGTCCACTGGCGACAGATTTAACATCGCTGCCTTCAGTTGCACGAATAAACAAACCCTTCCACGAAACGCCAGTGTCTGAGCGGCTGCTACCAAAACGGTTAGTCACCTCGCCACGCACAGGTAAATTTAATTTACCTTTTAATGCCGCAAAATCATCATCTGCATAAGCGTTGGTGGGTGTTTGTGCATTTTTAACAACAATTTGCGTGCTAGGTTTAACGCCAGCAAGATTTGTCTTTTTGCTTGCAGGTTTGGGCTTAACCACTTTTTTAGGTGTGTTAGCAATAATCTTAGCAAGGCGCTGCACCAACTGTGATAGATTTTGCTCATCACGCTTGAGTTTTTTAATTTCATTACGCTGCGCCGAGATTTGGCTAGAAAGCGATTTCATCACTTTAGTTTTTTCGCTTTTTTGTTGCTCCAGCGCCTTGCGCTCCGCCAACTGTTTGGTTTTTAAATCGGCAACCGTTTGTAAGGTGGCGGCAGTTTCTTTGTTCAAGCTCTTTACTTTTACAAGGTTGCCTTGCATTTCATCAATTAATGCGGCGTGCGCTTTGGCAATGTAAGAATAATATTGGATATCGCGTGAAATGGCGCTGGGATTTTTGTTTTGCAATAGCAGTTTGGTATAACTTTGATTGCCATGTAAATATTGCTGCCGAATAAGGCTGCTTAATTGCTTTTGCTGTTTAGCTAGTTTTTCGTTTAAGTGAAGTGATTCTTTTTTTAATGAGATTAATGTGCTTTTGTTTTGCTGTTGTTTTTGATTAATTTCGACTAATTTTTTGTTAGATTGGCTAATCGCGGATTCAGAGTTTTTCAGCGCATCAGCGGCGTCTTTGTGCGCGGCTTGCTTGTTATCTAAGTCTTTTTTTAACACTTGTATTTTCTGCTGTAAATCACCTAAATCTTCTTTAGCCGCGCTTATTTTACTGGCATCTGTTTTCTTTGCGGCAAAACTATGTCCAATAAAAGCGCTATTGATCGACACAATGACCGTAAGCACAAAAAATACAGTGCGTAATGCGTTAATCATTAAATTGAACTAAAAATATAAGCAAATTTAATCAAGCTTAAAAGCACTGAGCCTAAAAGCTAAGCAAACTTTTTCCTGTCATCTCAACTGGTTGCGGCAATCCCATGATGGCTAACAAGGTGGGTGCTAAATCAGAAAGCGCGCCCGATTCAGCTATTTTGGCTTTGCGGCCCACATAAAACATCGGCACTAAATTGGTGGTGTGTTGCGTATGGGCTTGATTATTAATGCCATCGAACATCATTTCTGCGTTGCCGTGGTCAGCGGTAATAATCACCTCCGCCCCATTTTTTATGGCCGCCTCTACCACGCGACCTACACAAATATCGAGCGTTTCGATTGCTTTAATGGCTGCCGCTAAGTTGCCTGTGTGACCAACCATATCGCCATTGGCATAATTACAAATAATAGCGCTGTATTGCTGGGTGTGAATAGCTGCAACTAATTTATCGGTGAGTTCTGGCGCGCTCATTTCGGGTTGTAAATCATAAGTGGCGACTTTGGGGGAGGGTACTAAAATACGGTCTTCACCTGCAAAAACTGCTTCATCGCCGCCATTAAAAAAGAATGTGACATGCGGATATTTTTCGGTTTCTGCAATGCGCAATTGTTTTAAACCTAAGCTTGATACATATTCACCAAATGTATTGGGTACAGCCGTTGCCGCAAAAATGGGTGTGGCGCGCACTTGGTTTTGGTCGTATTGCGTTAAGGTGAAATAGCCAGACAGTTTTGGCACACGATTGCGTGTAAAGCCAGCAAAATCATCATTCAACAGCGCATCGGTTAATTGGCGCGCGCGGTCACTTCTAAAGTTCATATAGACCACGCAATCATTATCTTCTAGGCGAATTGGCGCTTCACCTGCTTGACGAATAACTGTACATTTCATAAATTCATCTTGCTCACCTCTGGCATAGGCGTTGTGCAAGGCTTCGCTGGCGGTAGCATCAGTAAATTCGCCAACACCATCCACAATCATACGATAAGCGGGTGCCACGCGTTCCCAGCGTTTATCTCTATCCATGCTATAAAAACGGCCAGAAATGGAGGCAATTTTACCGATTCCCAGCATTTTGAGTTTATCTTCAAGCAAAGCAATATAAGGTACAGCGCTAATGGGCGGTGTATCGCGACCATCTAGAAAAGCATGCACATACACCTTTTGCAGGCCTTGTTGCGCCGCCATTTCTAACATGGTGAGGATGTGATTAATATGGCTATGAACGCCACCATCGGATAACAAACCAAAAATATGTAGGGCTTTATTGGTGGTTTTCAGGTGTTTTAAAGCGTTAACTAATTCAACATGTTTGAAAAAATCGCCGCTGCTAATGCTATTATTAATGCGCTCAAAATCTTGAAACACAATGCGCCCTGCGCCAATATTCAAATGGCCGACTTCAGAATTGCCCATTTGCCCATCTGGCAGACCAACATAATGTTCAGAGGCGTTAATCAGTGTATTGGGCTCAGTACGCTTTAGTGCGTCTAAATTGGGCGTATGCGCTTGTGCAATGGCATTATTAACGCTATCTTCGCGATAACCAAAGCCATCTAAAATCAATAAGATAGCTGGCGTAACAACTGGTGTGCTTAACATGTCAAAATGTTCCAAATCAACTTTAAGTTATCCATTATAATGGTAGGCTGTCTGATGCGCATCTAAATGCGCATTTAAATATCGACGCTCGCATCTTTATTGCAATGATGTGTCATTTTTGGAAACTACATGATTGAACCAAGCTTGTACGAATTTGTAAAACATAACGCTTTGCTCATTGGCTTAGCAATTGGCTCTGGCATCGCTTTATTGTGGCCACTTTTAAACCGCGGCGCAAGCGGAGTGAATAACTTAACCGCTTCAGAGGCGGTATTAATGTTGAATCGTGGCAAGCCATTGGTGCTAGATGTGCGTGATGAAGCCGAGTTTGCCAGTGGACATATTCAGGGCGCAAAACATATTCCAGTGGCCGAATTGGCCAATAGACTGAAAGAAATTGAAAAATTTAAAGACAAGCCTGTGCTGATACATTGTCAGCATGGCATGCGCGCCAAAACCGCCGTTAAGATTTTGAAAGCGCAGCAATTTAGCCAGCTAAATAATCTGCAAGGTGGTTTAAATGCTTGGGTCGAAGCCAAATTACCTTTGGTTAAGCGCTAGGACGCGGTTCAGATGGATGCCGCTGATGTGCCACATGTGTTGATGTATGCGACTGCAACTTGCCCTTATTGCATCAATGCAGAGCGACTTTTAACTACTAAAGGCGTTAAAATTGACAAAATTCGCGTGGATTTGCAGCCAGAATTAAGACTAGAAATGGCGCAAAAAACTGGTCGTCGCACGGTGCCGCAAATCTATATCAACCAAGAACATATTGGCGGTTATGACGAGTTGCGTGCATTAGACCTAGCGGGAAAGTTAGACCCACTATTGATGCCTGCTTAAAAACTTAAGCATTTTTGCGGGTTAAGTATTGAGGGAATAGTAGGTTTGTCACAATAAAATAATGAATAAAACGCAATAAAAAGCTAAAATACGCTTTTGATTGAGGTGGTTTTTTAATAATTTTTAACGGATGTAAGCAACTGTTTTAGGAAAATAATATGGCAAAAGCAGATAACGCAACGAACGAAGCAGCAACGCAACAAGAAGTACAACCTGGTTTTGCAATTGAAAAACTTTATGTAAAAGATGCTTCATTGGAAATCCCCAATGCGCCGCAGATTTTTACCGACCGCACTACACCCCAAGTGAATGTGGAGCTTGGTAACGCTGCTCAAAAACTCGATGAAGGTATTTATGAATCAGCCATTAAAGTGACAGTCACCGCAAAAATTGGCGACAAAGTGGCTTTTTTAGTTGAAGTGACACAAGCCGGTATTTTTGCGGTTCGCAATATACCAGAAGAAAATATTGAGATGATTATGGGTGTCACTTGCCCGAATATTTTGTTTCCCTATGCGCGCGAAGTAGTATCTGATTTGGTGACACGTGCGGGTTTTGCGCCAGTTTTACTGAACCCAATTAATTTTGAAGCTTTGTTTATGCAACAAAAACAACAAGCTGAACATGCAGCAAAAGCCAATTAAATTAACAAGCTGGCATTTGCTGGGCTTAGCTATATTTGCATTCTCTATTTGTTTGCCTGCATTTGCATTAGAGTTTCGCTCTATTGCGTCTACAAAAGCGATTTTGTATGACGCACCATCTGCCGAAGCGAGCAAGCTGTATATTTTAGGCGAGGGCTACCCAGTTGAAGTGATTGTAAATTTGGGTGAATGGATCAAGGTGCGCGATGCACTTGGTGGTTTAAGTTGGGTAGAAAGCAAGCAATTAAGCACTAAACGCACCGTGCTGCTCATTGCTAACGCGGATATCAAATCAGCGGAAGATGCAGCTTCTGGCTTAGTGGCAACGGTTGAAAAAGATGTGGTGCTGGAGTTGCTGCCCACCAGCACTAAAACTGGCTGGGCAAAAGTGAAACATAGAGATGGCGCAACCGGCTTTGTGCAAAATAGTGTGCTGTGGGGATTAAACTAAGCACTTGTTTAAATCAAATACGGCTTGTGTTTAAAGCGTTAAACAGTATTTCCATCAGTGAGTATTTTATAAAATGGCTAAAATTGCGGTTTTGGGTGCAGGTGCATGGGGTACAGCACTTGCGATACAAATTAGTCAGCATCACAAAGTATCTTTGTGGGCGCGCAACAGCGGCCATGTGTCTGGTATGCGTAAAGCGCGTGCTAACCCCTTGTATTTGGGCGACTTTCCTTTTCACGATAACTTACAGGTCGAAGATGATTTAGGCGTAGCCATTGATGGCGCCAGCATGATTTTGTCGGTAGTGCCAACCGCAGGTTTCCGTGATATTTTACAGCAAGTCAAAGCATTAAAATCTAATCAGCCTGTTGTGTGGGCGCATAAGGGTTTAGAGCCACAATCCGCTAAATTGCCACACCAAGTGGCAATAGAAGAGTTAGGCAGCAATCATTGCTGGGGTGCTTTATCAGGGCCCAGTTTTGCGGCAGAGCTGGTGCGAGGCTTGCCTACAGCGCTTACTTTGGCCGCGAATAATGCCGATTTTGGTTTGGCGGCGGCTAGCTTAATTCATGGTAATAACTGTCGCGTTTATACCAGTAACGACGTAATCGGCGTGTCAGTTGGTGGTGCGGTTAAAAATGTGATGGCGATTGCCGCAGGTATTAGTGACGGCATGGGATTTGGTAACAATGCCCGCGCGGCGATGATTACACGTGGTTTAGCAGAAATCACCCGTTTTGGCGTGGCTTTAGGCGCAAAAACTGAAACCTTTATGGGCTTGGCCGGCGCTGGCGATTTAATTTTAACTTGTACTGGCCAATATTCTAGAAACCGCGAAGTAGGCTTGCAATTGGCTAGCGGGAAATCGCTGGCAGACATTTTGCAAGGCCTCGGCCATGTGGCTGAAGGTGTGAACACTGCGCGCGAGGTGATGCGGCTTGCGGATGCGATGCACATTGATATGCCGATTACTTATGAGGTGAATCAAGCGTTAACGCATGGTAAATCGGCGCGCGATGCGGTAATGGATTTATTAGGGCGCGGTCAAAAAGCCGAAGGTTTTTGAAAAACTGTAGTCGCTAAGCCATACGATGCAACGCGCAATAAAATAGCCGCTTACATACAACATAGATGCCGCGCCACTATTTTATTGCACGCGCCTTGTCTAACTTTTAAAAGCTACAGTTTTATATTAACGCCTTTGGCAGCATATCTGACATATTGTAATGAGGCATTAAACACCACCTTCAAAACCAATCTGCCGCCAAGCTTCGTAGAGCAAAACGGCCGCACTATTCGATAAATTTAAACTTCTGCTATCGGGCAACATTGGTAAGCGTAGTCGGTGTTCTGGTGCAAATTCTGCGCGAATTTGTTCGGGTAAGCCGCGCGTTTCTGGGCCAAACACAAAGACATCGCCTGCTTCAAAAGTCACTGTTGCGTAATTTTGGCTGCCTTTGGTAGTGATCGCAAATAAGCGTTTTCCAAGCATCGCTTGCTTAAAATCAACCCAATTTTTATGCAGGTTTAAATGGGCATATTCGTGGTAATCCAATCCTGCGCGCTTTAGTTGTTTATCTTCTAACTTAAAACCCAGAGGCTCAATCAAGTGTAAATCGGCACCAGTATTGGCGCATAAGCGAATGATATTGCCTGTATTGGGTGGAATTTCTGGTTCAAATAATGCGATGCTAAACATGGTTAAGTATAATTTAATGACTCAATAATTTAAGATGGAAGTGTTTAATGGGGTAAGGTACGCGCAACTACCCAACATTCTACACGCGTGGCGCCTGCTTGTTTTAAGGTTTTAGCTAGCTCATTTAAGCTAGCGCCAGTGGTCATCACGTCATCTACAATGGCAATGCGTTTGCCCTGAATCTGACTGAGCTTATCTGCACTCACATGAAATGCACCTTTGATATTTTTAACGCGGTCTTTTAATGGCAAACTTGCTTGTGGCGGCGTTAATATCTGGCGTGTGAGGCTTTTGTAGTCCAACTTTGTGCCGCTATTTTTGTGCAAAAGCTGGTCTATGATTCTGGCTATTTCAAGCGCTTGGTTAAAGCCGCGTTGTTTTAAGCGTGTTGGGTGCATGGGCATGGGGATAATTAAATCAACGCTGTTGCAAACATTTAATGCAAGCATCTTATTGCCGATTAAATGCCCAAAAGTATGACTTAAACTAAGCGTGTCATTATATTTATAGCGTTGTATCATGGCATCCACTGGGTAGCTGTACACAAATACCGCGTATGTCGCATCAAAATCTGGTGGCGAGCTAATGCAACTGCCGCAAATTTCTCCGTCTGCGTTTAAGCCGCATTGCGGGCAACTGCTAATAGAAGCCCAAGGTAAATCGGTTAAGCAGGCGTTGCATAAGCCATAATTTTTAGTATGGCTTGCAACGCACAAAAAGCAGTATGCTTGTAAAGAAAGGGCAGCAAAAACCTTTAATTTTAACAAATGACTATTTTTTAACCAATGGTTTATTGTTTGCCACATAAAGTCTTTACAGCTTATAATTTGGGTTAAATCTCGTATTAATGTAATAAAAATAGCCAGCTCTAACGCTACGCTTTGTTTAAGTATAAACCATTAAATATAAACCAAATATAAGCGCATTCTAAGCAATATCAAAAGGATACAACATGCTTGAAACGACTAAAAATCAAAGCCAAAAGTCAGCTGCAGAGCCTATTATACGCAATGAATCTGTTGTTAATATAGATGCATTGCATGGTAGTGGCTGTGAGATTGATATGGTAAATCGCTGGAGCGTGGATGAGATTGTGGCTTTATTTGAGCTGCCATTGAGCGATTTAATGTATCAAGCACAAACCATACATCGTGCCAATTTTAACCCTAACGCAGTGCAAGTCAGCACGCTGTTATCCATTAAAACAGGCGGTTGCAGTGAAGATTGCGGTTATTGCCCACAGGCGGCACGCTACCATACTGAAGTTGAAAATGAGCCTTTGATGCAGTTGGATGCGGTGTTAGCCGCCGCGCAAGAAGCCAAAGATAATGGCGCCAGCCGTTTCTGCATGGGTGCGGCATGGCGCGGACCAAAACAGCGTGATCTTGAGCCTGTGCTAAAGATGATTCAAGCAGTAAAAGCGATGGGTTTAGAAACCTGCGCCACTTTAGGTATGTTAAAAAACGGCCAAGCCGAGCAGTTAAAACAAGCGGGTTTGGATTATTACAATCACAATTTAGACACCGCGCCAGAATTTTATGGCGATGTGATTACCACGCGCACCTATCAAGATAGGCTTGATACACTAGGCCGCGTGAGAAATGCGGATATTCATGTGTGCAGTGGCGGCATTATTGGCATGGGTGAATCGCGCAATCAGCGTGCTGGCTTACTCGCACAATTGGCCAATATGCAACAGCCACCTGAAAGTGTGCCAATTAATTTACTCACTCAAGTAGAAGGTACGCCATTGCATGGCACGGATGAGCTAGACCCAATAGAGTTTGTGCGTACTATTGCGGCAGCGCGCATTACGATGCCCAATAGTTATGTGCGCCTTTCAGCTGGCCGGCAAAGCATGAGTGAGGGCATTCAGGCGTTGTGCTTTTTAGCGGGGGCAAATAGTATTTTTTACGGTGAAAAATTACTCACGACGGGCAACCCAGAAGCGGCGACGGATAGAAAACTATTCGCCAAATTGGGCATTAATCAAATTTAAGTCACGCAAAGCGACACCAATTTTGAGCTGAAATATAAGGTTAAGTAGACAATGTTCACTGCATTAAAAGAAGAGTTAAGTCTGTTATCTGGCTTGCAGCAAGAGCTAATTCAGCGCAAAGCCGATGGCTTATTGCGCCAGCGCAGGCTATTAGATTCGCCGCAGGCAGAACATATTGTAGCTAACGACAAACATTTTTTATCTTTTTGTAGTAATGATTATTTGGGCTTGGCCAATCGTCCCGAATTGATTGTGGCCATGCAAAAAGCGGCAGCTGATTCTGGCGTTGGTAGCGGCGCATCTAATTTAATTACAGGTCATCACCGTTATCACGATGCATTAGAAAAACAGTTAGCAAAATTTGTTGATATGCCCGCAGCGCTTTTATTTTCAACGGGTTATATGGCTAATATTGGTGTGATTGGCGCATTAATGGGCAGGCATGATGCCATTTTTGCCGATAAATTAAATCATGCTTGTTTAAATGAAGGGGCTTATTTATCGCGCGCAGCGTTTCATCGCTTTGCGCATAACGATGTAACCGCCTTAGAAAAGCTGTTAAAACACAGCACTGCAAAACATAAATTAATCGCCGCCGATGCGGTGTTTAGTATGGATGGCGATATAGCGCCAATAGCGCAATATTTGGCTTTATGCGAACGATATGATGCGTATCTTTATATTGATGATGCGCATGGGTTTGGCGTTTTGGGAGAACATGGCAAAGGCAGTTTAAGTCATTTAAATTTGAAATCGCCACGCATCATCATGATGGCAACTTTAGGCAAGGCGGCAGGTGTTGCAGGCGCATTTGTAGCGGGTGAGCAGGTAGTCATTGATTATTTGATTCAAAAAGCCAATAGTTATGTGTATTCAACACCCGCGCCGCCAGCGTTATCAGCGACATTATCGGCAGCGTTAGTTTTAATCGAAAATGGCGATGATTTACGCACGCATTTGCGCTTATTGATTGCCACACTTAAAGCAAACTTAACCCTCAAAAAGTGGCAACTTTTACCCTCTAATACCGCGATTCAACCTTTGGTAATTGGCAGTAATGCCGCAGCTTTAGCCTTAAGCGAGCACTTGCAAATCTTGGGTATTTTAGTGCCAGCGATACGTCCGCCCACGGTGCCTGTTAATACGGCGCGGCTACGTATATCGTTATCGGCAGCGCATGGTGTTGAGGATGTTATACGATTAGCAAACGCCATTAATGAAGCGGAGCAAATGATGAGCACACCCTACGCAATCACGCGTTTAAGAGCATAATGAGCACCCATGTTGAAATTATTGGGCAAGGCCAACCGCTGGTGCTACTGCATGGCTGGGGCATGCACAGCGGTGTGTGGCAGCCGCTGATAAAAAAATTATCCGCGCAATATATGCTGTATTTGGTGGATTTACCTGGCATGGGTAATAGCCGCTCAATTGAGCCTTATCATTTGCATGCATTAGCTGATGAGGTGGCGCAAGTGATTCCAGGTGTTTCCGATGTGCTGGGCTGGTCACTTGGCGGACTAGTTGCACAGCGTGTTGCGCTCAATCAACCAGACCGCATTAGGCGCTTAGTTTTGGTCGGCTCAACCCCTTGTTTTGTCAACAAAAAAGGCTGGGATTTAGGTGTTAATCCCGCCAATTTTGAATCGTTTGCGCAAGCGGTCAATAGTGATTACAAAGCCACCATTCTGCAATTTTTAACCCTGCAATGCCTAAAAGCCGATGATGCACGTAGCACGCTTAAACAATTGCGCGCTAGCTTTGAAACGCGGCCAACGCCCACCCAAACCACGCTGCAACGCGCCTTGCAAATTTTGCTGGATGCTGATTTGCGCGATGAAATTGCTGATATACGCAAACCTACTTTGCTCATTCATGGTGACCGCGACACTTTAGCGCCCGTGCAAGCGGCGCATTGGATGATGCAACAGCTGCCACATGGGTTTTTACGCGTGATTTCCGGCAGTGCGCATGCACCTTTTTTATCGCATTCAGCGCAATTTATCGCCACACTGAATCAATTTTTAGAACCTTAATTTAGATAGCACTGCATGCTAGATTCAACCGAGCCAGATGATTATTTGATGGATAAAGCGCGGGTACGCGCATCGTTTGACCGCGCAGCGCAAACCTATGATGCGGCTGCAATTTTGCAAAAAATAGTGCGCACAGAAATGTTAAGCCGCTTAGATTTGGTCAAAATTAAACCACAAGTGATTTTAGATGCAGGCTGCGGCACAGGCCACGCCAGCTTTGCGTTGCAAAAAAAGTTTAGGCGTTCGCAAGTGGTATCGTTAGATATTGCATTAGCCATGTTGCAAAAAACCCATCAGCAGCAACCACTGTTCAATAAAGTATTTGGTCAAAAAAACTTGATTTGTGCCGATATTGAGCGATTACCGGTGTTAAGTAAAAGTATGGGTTTGGTGTGGTCGAATCTGGCATTGCAGTGGTGCAACGATTTGGATGCCGCTTTTGGTGAAATAGCCCGCGTGTTATTACCTAACGGCTTGTTGATGTTTAGCACATTTGGGCCCGATACGTTAAAAGAATTGCGCGTGGCAAGTAGCCGTAATCACACCAGCGTTAGCCGCTTTATTGACATGCATGATATTGGCGATGCCTTAACGCGCGCAGGTTTTAGCGCGCCGGTACTAGATGTTGAGCGTTACACGCTGACTTATGATGACGTGAAAAGCGTGATGAAAGATTTGAAAAGTATTGGTGCCCACAACGCAACCGCAGGGCGTGCGCGTGGCTTGCAGGGGCGTGGCTTTTTACAACAGTTAACACAAAATTACGAACAATTTAGGGTTGAAGGTAAGCTGCCAGCCACTTTTGAAGTGGTGTACGGACATGCTTGGAAAGCTGAATCTAGACTAGATTTGGGCATTGGTGTTTCACCTATCACCTTTAAAACCTACAAATAATGAAAAAAGCGTTTTTTATCACAGGCACCGATACAGGCGTAGGCAAAACTTACATTGCCTGCAAATTGATTCAACAATACGTGGCGCAAGGGTTTAAAGTAGTGGGCATGAAGCCAGTTGCCGCAGGGTGTGATTTTGTGAATGGCGAATGGGTCAATGATGACGTATTAAAGTTGGAAGCCGCAAGCAATGTAAAAGCACCGCGTAGTTTAACCAACCCCTACAGCTTTAAACAACCCATTGCGCCACACATTGCAGCTGAATTAGCAGGCATCACGATAGATATAGCCGTGATAAAAAAAGCGTTTGACGCGTTATCTCAGTTGTCAGACATCGTCATCATTGAGGGTGCAGGTGGTTTTTTAGTGCCGCTTAATGATACTGAAAGCATGGCGGATTTGGTTAAGGCTTTAGATGCCCCTATATTATTGGTTGTTGGCATGAAGTTGGGTTGCATTAACCATACCCTGTTAACCATTGAGGCGATTAAAATACGTAATTGTTATATTGAAGCTTGGTTACCTAATCGAATGGATGCAGAAATGCTGCAATATAACAACAATATCTTAACAATTTCAAAAAAACTCCACGATATTAAACAACTTCAACTATAAATATATATATATTTACTATAATACTCAAATACTTAAATAGTTTATTTGATATTTTAGATTGATTAGCATTATTCGTTAGCCCATATGGGCTATTGATGCGCATACTTAAGCCACCTACTATCCGTACATCAAGTTTGGTAAGCGATAATTTTAATAGGTTCAGTTAGCATTTTATAAAGGGATTACAATGAAAAAGATTTTATTAGCATTAGGTTTTACATTAGTTGCAGCTTCAGCACAGGCTGCACATTTAACAACAGTAGGTAATTTGCAATTAGAAGCAAACGGCGCAGTTGTATTTTCTGGCGATACACATGATGTGATTAATGTTGGTGGTGCTGACGCGATGGGCGGTATTTTTGGTCAGCTTTCTGCTTTGCAAGATACCACTTTTTTGGTAACATTTCTAGGTAAAGAAGCGGCAAACACTAACTTTTGGGTTTCTAATGGCATGCCAGTCGCTGGTTCAGGTACTAACGTAGTTGCTGTTGGTCAAACTTTCAGTTTTCAAGTGATGGCAGGTGTAATTGATTTTGGCTTTACAGGTAATGGCGGTTCAAGTGCTTCTAACACGAATGCAAGCAATGAAAGAATCGCCTACATTCAAAACGATGGTACTTACATTGATGCAAATACTGGCAACCCATTTGCGTTTTTAATTGGCTTTAACGATGGTGGCTCACGTGATGGCGATTACGATGATTACGTAGTTGGTGTTAGCGCAGTGCCAGTGCCAGCAGCATTGCCTTTGATGGCTTCTGCATTAGGCGCTTTTGGTATTGCACGTCGTCGTAACAAAGCAAAAGTTGCTTAATTTTACTGATTAAGTCAGTATCATTAGTCAGTTTAAAAAGCCTCCAATTGGAGGCTTTTTTGTTGTGCAAAAGGCCAATACTTAACCATATAATTGATGCAATTTTATATAGTTAATTACCTTATCTTGCATTAAATAGCGCGGCGTTGTTTTTTGTATAAAAGCGGCTCTAATGGCTGTTGACGATATGTCTAGCTCAGTGATGGCCTGCATATGAATATAACCAGCGGCTTGAGCAAACAAATCTTGTGCATGCTCAGTGTAATGATTGCGCATGAATAAGGCTAAATCTTCATTCAGCGGCGTTTGCATTAAAGTGGGTGTTGATCTTTTTACCAAAATAATATGGCAAAAGTTTAATAACTCCTGCCAGCGATGCCAGGTATTAAGCTTGCTGAAAGCATCTGTGCCCATGATTAAACAAATGGATGCATGCATGCCAATTTCTTGGCGTAAAGAAATCAGTGTATCAATCGTGTAAGAAGCCCCTCTACGATCTAGCTCACGCGTATCTATTTTAAATAATGGATTATCCCCAATGGCCAGTTGCGTCATCTGTACACGTTGCTCAGCAGAGGCTGCAGGCATTTTTTTATGTGGCGGATTGGCGGATGGAATAAAGCGCACTTCATCTAAATTAAGCGCCTCTGCGAGTTCTTGCGCCATGCGTAAATGGCCAAAATGGATAGGATTAAATGTGCCGCCTAAAAGACCTATTCGCTGCATATTCAAGCATTAAGCGCGAACTTGGCCATCGCCCAATACAATATACTTAAGCGAGGTCAAACCTTCTAAACCAACTGGGCCACGTGCATGCAATTTATCCGTTGAAATGCCAATTTCTGCACCCAAGCCATATTCAAAGCCATCTGCAAATCTGGTTGAGGCATTCACCATCACGCTGCTAGAATCCACCTCACGCAGAAATCTTCTGGCTTTGGTGTAGTTTTCAGTCACAATCGCTTCAGTATGTTGGCTAGAATATTGGTTAATATGCGTAATCGCCTCATCCAATCCATCCACTACTTTGCAGGAAATAATCGCCGCTAAATATTCGGTGTAAAAGTCTTCATCGGTAGCAGGTTTTGCCTGTGGCACTAAGGCTAACGTTTCAGCGCAACCACGAATCTCAACACCTTTAGCTGTTAACATATCAGCAAGTTTTGGTAGCATTATTTTAGAAACACTACGCGCAATCAGCAACGATTCTGCCGTATTACAAGTGCCTAAACGTTGCGTTTTGCTGTTGTCTAAAATCGGTAATGCTTTGGCCAAATCGGCTTCATCATCAATATACACATGGCAATTGCCATCCAAATGTTTAATCACAGGAATACGCGCGTCGTTCGAAATACGTTCAATTAAGCCTTTGCCACCGCGCGGCACAATCACATCCACATATTGTTTCATGGTAATTAATTCGCCCACAGCAGCGCGATCGGTGGTTTCAATCACTTGCACCGCGGTGATGGGTAAACCCGCTTTTTCTAGCCCTTCATGCACCAATTTTGCGAGTGCTTGGTTGCAATGAATCGCCTCACTTCCGCCACGTAATATGCAGGCATTACCTGATTTAATACATAGTCCAGCGGCATCGATTGTGACATTAGGCCGTGCTTCATAAATAATACCAATCACGCCTAATGGCACGCGCATTTGGCCAACTTGAATGCCGCTTGGCAGATATTTAAAATGGCTCATTTCGCCAATTGGATCGGCTAAATTAGCAATTTGTTGCAAGCCTTCGGCCATATTGAGAATGGATTTTTCAGATAATGTTAATCTGTCCAACATCGCCTCATCTAGACCATTAGCGCGCGCTACGGCTAAATCTTGCTGATTAGCGCTAATTAAGATTGATTTTTCGCGCAAAATGGCATTGGCAATATGAATTAGCGCTTGGTTTTTAGTGCTGGTTTCAGCCGCCGCCATCAAGCGTGATGCGGCACGCGCATTCACTCCAACCGTTTGCATGTAGTTTTTAATGTCCATAACGGCTATTATACGGTTTTGCTGCGCTGCACACTAGCGAGCTTAGTAGCGGCATGCATTAGCGCGAGCGCACTTTTGCGAGGCCAAAGCATAGTCTGGATAATTCTAGCCAAGCGTCACCTTGCATCACACCTTTGGCCGTTTTGTCGATATCACAGAGTTTTTGCAATGCCGCTTCTAATTGACGCAGGCTTAATCCGCTTAAAGCTTGTTTAACTAAAATTTGCCGATCACCATAAATTCTGGCGCTAGACATAGCAGAAACGATACTTTCATGACGTGCTACTGCCTGCTGTATACGCAGCAACGGGCGCAACACCCACATTAATGGATTCATCACCGCAACTGCATTTTCGCCCTCATCTTGCAGGCCTTGCAAAATTGCCGTTACTCGCGCGGTGTCGCCTGCCAGTACGGCATCACCCAATTGAAACGCATCATAGCGCGATACATTGAGCACCGCCTCGCGAATGGCCTGATGGCTAATTTCGCCAGCGGGATACAGTAACGCTAACTTTTGAATTTCTTGGTGTGCTGCCAGTAAATTGCCTTCTACCTGATGTGCGATAAAGGCGAGCGAAATTTCATCTGTGGTCTGGTTTTGCAGCGCCAACTTTGCAGCAAGCCATTGTGGTAGTTGTTTAGGCGCTATCTCTTTTAATTCAATAACAATCGCTGTCTTTTGTAAAGCGCCAAACCATGCGCTATTTTTCGCATCGCGATCAAGATTCGGCAAGCTAATAATCGTGGTGCAATCGGGTATCAAGTTTGTGCTTAATTCAACCAGCGCTTTTGCACCATCAACGCCAGGCCTGCCGCTGGGAATAGCAATTTCTAAGATGCGTAAGCTAGAAAATAGCGATAATGCCTGCGCAAACTGGCCAATTTGCTGCCAGTTAAAATGGCGTTCTACTATAAAGCTATTGCGCTCATCCGCACCCGCTTTGCGTGCTGCATGGCGAATGCTGTCCAAACACTCACTCTGCGCCAGCGGTTCATCGCCAACTAACACATACAGTGGTGCCAACGTTTTGGCTAAATGATGTTTCAGTTGACTGGAATCTAACTGCATTGGCGTGCTTATTTTTTAAGTGTCGATAACCTGCGAATTAAACCACTTATTACATCCGCTTGCATATTCTCGTTTAATTGTTTCTCTTCACCTTGTTTTGCGAGCAAATTGGCATCGCTGTAAGAGAAATCGCGTCGCGCTTCGATGGTTTGTACTGGGCTCCAAAGCGCAGCGCCAGCTTCTCTGGTGCGATAATGAACACGGTAAAACAACTCAAACTCGTTGACTAAACCTCTGCCACTCAACGAAAGAATGCGTTTTTCGCTTTCTTCACCCAATAATTCAAGCAAGACGTCGGCTTTATCGGCGCTACTTAACACTTTAATATCGTTCACTTTTAACGATTTAATTAAATCTTTTGAAATAATTAAGGTGTTACCTTGCACAAATATGCTGTCAAAAGCGATATTGGCCGCGCCGCGCAGTTGAAAACCGCAGCTGGTGACAGCCGCCAGTAAAAACGTGTAAAAAAGCGCACGCAGCGCACGGTTAATATTCAATTGATTCAATTTTTATCCGATCACCACATTGACTAATTTATTTGGCACAACAATGATTTTACGCACAGTTGCGTTATCTACCAAAAATTTTGTAATGCAAGGTTGTGTAATGGCCAATTGCTCAATGGTTTCTTTCACCATTTGTTTAGAAACCACCATGCTACCGCGCAATTTGCCATTCACTTGCAACACTAATTCCACCTCATCTTGCACCATGGCGGCTTTATCTGCAATCGGCCAGCCCGCCTCTAGAATATGACTATTGGGCTCATTTTTTTTATTACATAGTTCTGCCCATAATGCCTGACAAATATGCGGCACGATTGGTGATAATAATAACACCACATTTTGTAAAACTTCTTGGCGCACGCTTCTACTTAACACGTCAGTTGCGTCAATTTTTGCTAGTGCATTCATCAACTCCATCACCGATGAAATCGCAGTATTAAAACTATGACGGCGGCCATAATCATCGGCTACTTTTTCAATGGTTAAGTGTAATTGCAGGCGAATATTTTTCAATTCATTGCTTAATTCACCAGATGAATAAGCGGCGATTTCGCCTAGTGCAACATGCTCACCATATAAATGATCGTAAGTCGCTTTCCAAAGCCTGCGTAAAAAGCGATTCGCGCCTTCAACGCCGCTATCCGCCCATTCAAGAGATTGTTCGGGCGGCGCTGCAAACATCATAAACAGGCGCGCCGTATCTGCGCCGTAAGCGTCAATTAAGGCTTGCGGGTCAACCGTGTTACCTTTAGATTTGCTCATTTTAGTGCCGTCTTTAAGCACCATGCCTTGCGTGAGTAAGTGAGTAAATGGCTCATCATGTTGTATCAAACCTACATCGCGCATGAGTTTATTAAAAAAACGCGCATACAACAAATGTAAAATCGCATGCTCAATACCGCCTACGTATTGATCTACTGGCAACCAATAGTTGGCGCGTTCATCACACATCTTATCGGCATCAAAGCTGGCATAGCGCGCAAAATACCAAGAGGATTCAAAAAACGTATCTAGCGTATCGGTTTCGCGCGTGGCTTTAGCACCACAAGTAGGGCAAGTGGTTTCGTAAAAATTCGGGTCTTTTTTTATCGGCGAACCAACACCATCCATCACTACATCTTCAGGCAACACCACTGGCAATTGCTCGGCCGGTACTGGCACTTCGCCACAATTGGCACAATGAATAATCGGAATAGGGCAACCCCAATAACGTTGACGCGAAACGCCCCAATCGCGTAAGCGGAATTGCGTGCGCTTTTTACCCAGGTTTTTAGTGTTAAGTGCAGATGAAATAGCCTCAAATGCGCGCTCAAAACTTAACCCATTAAATTCAGCAGAATTAAATAAAATGCCATGCTCGGTTACAGGTAAAACATCGGCATCAGAATGTTTAATAACCGCTTTAATCGGCAAATCATATTTATGTGCAAACTCAAAATCGCGCTCATCATGCGCTGGCACCGCCATCACAGCGCCTTCGCCGTAACTTGCCAGCACATAATTGGCCACCCATACTGGCAATTGCTCGCCATTTAAAGGATGCGTGACAAACAAGCCTGTGTCCATGCCTTTTTTCTCAGCCGTGGCAACATCGGCCTCCGCCACACTACCGCGTTTGCATTCAGTGATAAATTCGGCCAGCTTGGGATTAGTCTGTGCCGCTAAAGTTGCCAAAGGATGTTCAGCCGCAACAGCCACATAAGTGGCACCCATCAAGGTATCTGGGCGTGTGGTGTAAACTTTTAAGTTGCCATTCTGCCCAACTATGGGAAACTCCACTTCGCAACCGTAGCTTTTGCCAATCCAGTTGCGTTGCATGGTTTTGACTTGCTCTGGCCAGCCATCTAATTTATCTAAATCATTGAGCAATTCTTCTGCATAAGCGGTGATTTTCATAAAATACTGCGGAATATCGCGCTTTTCTACCAACGCGCCACTACGCCAGCCGCGGCCATCAATCACTTGTTCGTTTGCTAATACTGTACCGTCAACTGGATCCCAATTGACGGTTGCGGTTTTTTTGTAAATGAGGCCTTTTTTAAACAACTCGGTAAAAAGCCATTGTTCCCATTGGTAATATTCTGGCTTGCACGTGGCAATTTCGCGGTTCCAATCCACGCCTAGACCTAGCTGTTTAAGCTGAGTTTTCATGTGCTCAATATTTTCATAGGTCCATTTGGCGGGCGCGGTATTATTTTTAATGGCGGCATTTTCGGCAGGCAAACCAAACGCATCCCAACCCATGGGTTGCATCACGTTAAAACCTTTCATTTTGTGAAAACGGCTTAGTACGTCGCCAATGGTGTAGTTGCGCACATGGCCCATATGCAAACGCCCGCTGGGATACGGAAACATCGACAAGCAATAATACTTGGGTTTGTCGCTATCTTCATAAGCTGCAAATGTTTGGTTGGTTTCCCAAAATTGTTGTGCGGATTGTTCAATTTCTTTAAAAGGATACTGCTGTTGCATGGCTTGTGTCTTAAGTTGGTTGTCTTCAATAGGAATAGCGAAATTATACTTGAAGGCATGGTCTTTCGCATGACCTGTAAGACTGAATGCTGACAGCAGACTAGTGTTTATATTGTGCTAAGACTTCTCAGCAAAGCATCGCCGATTACTTACCTAAAGAGATTGATGCAATATGCGTAAAAATGCATGCGTTTTTAGGGTTAAGTTACGCTTTAGCATGAAGACTTAACCCTTTAAAACAAGCAATAATAAAGATTATTTTGCAGGGAATTTTTTTTCAAGGCGGTCTTCAAGCTCGCCAATGTAAGCAGAAAGTGAATTGCCAGAAATATCAATTGCGCGGTGAATATCCGCACTGAGCACTTCAATTTTAGTTAAAACGGCAGATTTCGATTCGGCTTGAATACTGGCTTGCTTTGCAATTTCAGCATCCATAAATTGACGTAACTCGGTAAAGCGAGAGGCTTCGGCTTTATCGGCTAATTCGCGATTGGTTTGTAATTCTTTGGCATGACGGCGCGCCTCGAACAAAACCGATGTTTGCAGATAAACGATAAAAATTAGAAATAATGCGGTGAGCAAAGCAATCATGCCCAGCATCACTAAACCAAGCGGCGCAATCACTTCGGCAATACCTAAATTGAGTGTGGTTGGCGCCATAATTGTGGTCCAATTAAGCACCATAAACACTAAAAATAATGCCAAAACCCCTAGTAAAACTAATGCGCGGACTTTCATTTTAAATTCCTTTTTTGATTTTACGGTAGAATGAAAACAAAGTTTATTGTTGCTTAAATGTGCTTTATAAACAAACTATTTATTAAATTTTAGACTAAAATTAACGTAAAAAGTGATGTAAATAACATTAATCAACCAATTTTTAACTAATTTGCAGCAAAACTTAACCCTATTTTTTAATCAATAAATAGACTTTAAACAGCGTTCTAGCATCTTATTTTGATTAAAATTAGGTTTTGTGTTGACGCGAAATAGCACATGCTGACAAACCGAGTATTTTGTCAAATCTCCAAGTGAAGGCAACTGCATAAATAAAAAACATCAGCAATAAGCCCAATTCGGCAAAAAAAGCTTCTAGCAGTGAAACGTTTAACCAATAAGCCATAAACGGTACCAACATCGTCACCAATCCACCTTCAAAACCAATGCCATGCGCCAAGCGCCGCTCAAAGTGAGCGCCCTTTAACAGTTTGACGCAATTCCCAACGCTCAAAAATCGCATTGAATACATAATTCCAAGCTAAGGCAATTGTTGACATGATTGCCGCTAAAGTCAGTGCAGATGAAGCGGGCGCATCGAATGCAAAACCAATGATTGGGCTAGTGAGTGCGATTGCGACGATTTCGTAAAGCAGAGCTTGAACAATTAGGCGTGTGATAGGTTTCACGTATTGCTTCTAATAAGCACACAAAATAATGTAATTTTTAAAAGACAAATTTATCGTGGTCTGTCCCCATTTATACATTTATGTCACAACCTTTGACATAAGCGGCCACGTAGCCGTCCCGCTTGATGGATGGGTTAGGTATACTCTCTAACAACTTCAAACTCCAAAAGACGAGAAAACTCAAAACGAATTAACCCTGTGGGCATAAGCATGCGGAACTCGCCTGCGATTAGCACAACAGCCGATATGCCTGTGATAAAGCCACCGAGTATCGTAGCTAAAAAGATGAAAAAGCCTAGAAGTAAAAAAATAACCGAGATAACTCTTAGCCAGTATATGGGGCCATTATCTGAGAGCACTTCCAGTTTGAACTTCCCTGTAATTAACCCAATGACTCTATACAGAACAACAGCCGAAATGACTAGGCACAATATAACTAAAGATGTTGCAGTCATTGGATTAATTATGTTGGGATTTGTTGACATTTGCGAGAAGAGAGCTAATGCATAACGAATTTGAAGTAAAACAGGCAAAACAAAAAGAATAAGCGCAATTGCGTAAACAGTGCGAATAAGTAAATTTGAAGGCTGATATTGCATTTTAAAAGCTCCTTTGAAACCTAACGTAAAGTAGACCCCAAAAAAGAACTTAATATTTTATTAGGGCAGGTTGATAATTCTTATATAAACAACAGATTTTAATCAAATCAATTAGTAACTAAATTTTAGTACGCCTACTATTTAATAATTTAATCTTGCAAACACACCTAAGTTTTTTTACTTAAGTGCCGCAAAGATATTATTCTTAATGGTTTCCATGTCGCCAATTCCATTCACAAATACATGCTTGGGTGCGCCTTGTAAGCCGCTATTGGCCCAATCTACGTAATATTTAACCAGCGGTTTTGTTTGGTTGTGATACACGTTTAAACGGTTTTTAACGACTTCTTCTTTGTCATCATCGCGTTGTACTAAATCTTCACCGGTCACATCATCTTTGCCAGCCACTTTTGGTGGGTTGAATTTTACGTGGTAAGTGCGGCCAGAAGACAAGTGGCTGCGGCGGCCGCTCATGCGTTCTACAATCGCTGCATCTGGCACGTCGATTTCAATGACATAATCAATGCCAACACCTGCTTGTTTCATGGCTTCGGCTTGCGGAATGGTGCGGGGAAATCCATCGAATAAAAAACCATTTTTACAATCCGCTTCTTTAATACGTTCGCTCACTAAGCCAATAATCACCGCATCTGGCACTAAACCGCCGCTATCCATAAATGCTTTGGCTTCTAAGCCCAGCGGCGTACCAGCTTTTACTGCGGCGCGTAACATATCGCCAGTGGAAATTTGCGGAATATTGAATTTTTCGCGTAGATGGGTGGCTTGTGTGCCTTTGCCAGCACCTGGTGCGCCAAGTAGGATGATTCGCATTGCATGACTTTCAAAAGGTTTTTAAAGCGAAATTATAACAGTGGATGTCTATTCGATTAACCAGAATTTTGTGGCAAAAAGTTAGGCGAAAATAATGGTTAAGTAAATGCGCCCGAACGGGTTATTGATGTTGTTAATTGTATCTATAGAATACGTGCATAGACAAAATTAATTATATCAAGGGGCGTAACATGTACAAATATCTATTAGGCTTAACGCTGTTAACAGTTTCAACCTACGCAGCGGCAGCAACAGTGAGTCTTAAATATGATTCACCAGAAGACACTATCGTGAGCAAAGTATTGGTTGGCAATAAATATGTATCAGGCCTATTTGGCAGCTACAATTTAAGAGAAAAAAATGCAGCCGATACATTTATTGGTTTTTGTGTTGAGCCATTGCAATTTGCAAGCCGCGATTACAAGACTTATACAGAATCTGCGCTTGATCAATTTGACTTTAAAAATAGTGGTGCAAGCCGTTTAGAGAATGTGCAAAAGTTATTTGACAATGCGTACGCAGGTATTGTGGGTGATGCGATTAAATCGGCAGGTTTTCATTTGGCATTATGGGAAATCTTTTTGGATGATTCAAATCTCACTAAAGGGGATATAAAAGTATCTAAATATACCAACACTGCGATGAAATCGTATGCAGCTGGATTGTTATCGAGTTTGGATAACTGGAATGTGAAAAACTTTTTCAGTCTGACTTTGTATACCAATAAATACCAACAAGATTACGTGGGTTTTACGCCCGTTTCCCCAGTGCCAGTGCCAGCAGCTTTGCCCTTGTTAGTGTCTAGCTTAGTCGGTTTAGGCTTTATACGCCGCCGCAAAAACGCTTAATTTGATTACAATAGTTGATTGCTAATATAATTAGTAATTAGCACATAGCTTTCTACCGATAGATTCTCAGCCCGCAGTTGAGAATCTATTTTTATTTGTGCAAAGTCATGATCGTTCAAATAAGCTTTAAGTGTGTTGCGTAATGTTTTGCGGCGCTGACCAAATGCAGCTAATACCACTTTGCCAAAAAGCGCAGTGTCTGCGGCTGTGAAAGGCAGCGTTGCGTGCGGCACACAACGCACAAAAGCGGATTCTACTTTGGGTGCAGGTTCAAATGCCTCGGGTGGTACGGTCATTAAATATTCCATCGCTAAATGATATTGCAGCATGACTGAAAGGCGCCCGTATGCTGGCGTTGAAGGAAGGGCTACCATACGCTCTACCACTTCTTTTTGCAACATAAAGTGCATATCCACGATATGGCTAATGTTTTCGAGTAGGTGAAAAAGAATAGGCGTGGAAATGTTGTAAGGTAAATTGCCCGTCACTCTTAAATTGCTACTTAGGCCAGAAAAATCAAATTTAAGCGCATCCACATTGTGAATCGTTAGCGTGTTTTTTGCGTAAGCTGGTTTTGCATACTCTGTTTGCATCCAAGATACAATATCGCGGTCAATTTCCACCACGTGCAAATGGTCTATTTTAGCCAGTAGTGGCTTGGTCAGTGCGCCTAATCCTGGACCAATTTCTACAATTGTTTGGTTTGCTTGCGGATAAATAGCTTGAATTAAACTGTTGATGATGGCTTGGTCAGTTAAAAAGTTTTGACCGAACCTTTTTTTTGCGAGGTGCTTCATGCGCGCTTATTGTTGACCAATTTAATGGCTAATTGAATGGCACTTAACATGCTGCCAGTGTCAATATTGCCCGTGCCAGCTAAATCCAGCGCCGTGCCGTGGTCAACTGACGTGCGAATAATGGGTAATCCAAGCGTCACATTAACGCCTTCACCAAAGCTTGAGTGTTTTAATACGGGTAAGCCTTGGTCGTGATACATGGCCAACACTGCGTCAGCGTTTTTTAAATGGTGTTTGGCAAACAGCGTGTCTGCGGGTAATGCGCCAATAAGCTGCATGCCCTCACCACGCAATTGGTCTAAAACAGGGTTAATCACTTCAATCTCTTCGCGACCCAAATAACCATCTTCACCCGCATGTGGATTAAGCCCAGCCACCAAAATGCGTGGATTTTTTAAGCCAAATTGAGTGCTTAAGTCACGATGCAAAATACGAATGGTTGCTTCTAAACTGGATTGAGTGATGGCGGCGGGCACATCTTTTAAGGCTAGGTGAACGGTTGCTAGCGCCACGCGTAAGCCGTTACCCACTAACATCATCACGACTTGCGGTGTATTGGTGTAGGCTGCTAAAAATTCGGTATGCCCAGTAAACGCAATGCCCGCATCATTGATCACGCCTTTGTGCACAGGTGCGGTGACGATCGCATCGAACGCTTGGCTTAAAGTGCCATCAATTGCGCAGGTAAGCGTGTTCAATACATAAGGGCTATTGGCAGCGTTCAAAAGCCCTGCTTGCACGGGGGCAGCGGTTGGAATATGCAGCACTTTTAACTGATTTTTAATCTGCTGTTGTGGGATAGCGGTGATTTGATATTGCACAATATCTAGCGTTAAGTTGTGCTGTTGCGCACGCTGACTTAACACGTCAATATCACCAATAATGGTGATATCCGCCGCAATATTCAGTTGCGTTAACAGCACACAAATATCAGGGCCAATGCCCGCAGGCTCGCCAGAGGTGATTGCAATACGTGGTAATGGATGATTCAACACGGTTAAGCAGTTAAAGAATAAAGGCGAATTAGCCTAATGTTTAAGCTAAAACCGATCTTCTAAGCGTAATTCAACAAAGGCACGGTCGCGCAATTCACGAATCCAGTCTTGATACGCTTCATCTGATTTGCGCGCGCGAATTTCTTGGCGTGCTTTTAATCTGGCCGCTTCTTTGGTCATATCTTGTTTGCGCCGCTCTAATACCTGAATAATGTGCCAGCCAAATGGCGATTGCACGGGCTCACTTATTTCGCCTAAACCTAGCTCGTTCATGGCTTTTTCAAATTGTGGCACGGTGTCTCCAGGGTTTACCCAGCCTAAATCACCACCATTGCTAGCACTGCCATCTTCAGAATATTGACGCGCCATTTCTTCAAACTTAATACCATTATCCAAGCGTTCTTTAATCCCATCCATTTTTTGCTTTGCGTCTTTCTCAGATACGACTTCGTTTAATTTAATCAGAATATGACGCGCATGAGTTTGCTCGATCACCAATGTAGAAGTGCCACCACGACGATTGGTCAGTTTTAAAATATGAAAACCGTTTGGGCTGCGCAATGGTTTTGAGACCTCGCCCACTTGCATGGTTTTTACCGCGTCTAAAAATAAAGCAGGCATTTGCGTGCTGTTTTTCCAGCCTAATTGTCCACCCTCTAACGCATTTGGCGCATCAGAAAAACTGGCAGAAACTGCCGAAAATTCTTTACCTTGGGCAAGTTCTTTACGCGCGTTTTCGCTTTTGTTGCGTATGGCTTGTATATCTTCTGGCGAGCTATCTTCAGGTGCGCGAACTAAAATATGCGAGATTTCAAATTCATCTTGCTCCTCGCCTCTATTGGCTTGCGTGGTTAGAAAGTTATCAATTTCGCCATCTGACACCGTTAATTTATTATCCACTTCGCGATCGCGCAAGCGAGAAATGGTAATTTCATTACGAATATCTTCACGAAATCGGCGCATGCTAAGGCCATCGTTTTCCAGCGCTGTTTTAAATTCAGCCACATCCATTTTATTCTGGTTGGCAATGCGCTCAATGGTTTTATCCAGCTGAGAATCATCAACTTTAATACCCGTTTGTGCCGCTAATTGCAGTTGCAAGCTATCCACAATTAAGCGCTCTAAAATTTGCTTTTTTAGCACTTCTGCTGCTGGTAGCGGCGTGCCTTGTTTTTCTAACTGAGATGAAACCGTGTTGATTCTATCGGCCAGCTCTTGCTCGGTAATCACACTTTGATCGACTACCGCGATAATACGATCCATTTTGACTACGTTGAAATCGTTAGTGGCAGCCATTAAAAATGGTGCGTTGCAAAGTAGACTTAATAGTAATAGTTTAAAAAATTGGCGTTTAAAGTGGGTTAAGTTCATCGGTTGTAATTTTGTTGCCTGTAAATATTGGGAATTTCACTGGAAGATAAGTAACCAGGAACATCTCGACGTAATAAATTGAGTGGGTTAGAACCAATTGACGCTAGTCCGCCCAGCTCAAGTTGTAAGAAAAATCCGTAGTTGGCGTTAGCGGTTGCGGTTTCTACACGTTGAAATACCGTGCGCAATTGCCAGCAACCAGCATCGTATTCTAAGCCAGCTAAACTTTCAATCAAGCTTTTTTCACGTATTGAATAGTTAAAACGTCCCACGCCATACCAGCCACGGCCTAACGGCCATTGCCCTGAAACGTTGATTTGTTCTAAAAATTGCTGTGTGTAACGATAGCCCATATTGAGTAATTTTCCAGGTTCTGGGTTATATCGCGCTAATAAGTTCGCTCTGACAATGCTTGAATCGTCAGTATTATATTGCCCAAAAGTATCAACATTCCACTTGTTGGATAATCTGGCCGTTACCGCTGCGATCACGTCTGATGTATTGCTTTGCGATTGTATGCTGCCCGGCAAACGCACTGTTTGATCAGTAAAGTAATAACGTTGACCAATCGTGGCAGAAATACGTTCAATGCCAGAATCTTTATCGATCATGCGTGTGGTCACTGCCAAACTCAATTGATTGGCGTCATTGACTCTATCGTTTCCCGTAAACTGATTTTCGGTAAATAAAGTGGTTAAGTTCAAGTCGGCTAAGCCAGAATCAAATACAGGCAGTAAGTCTTGGTTTTTTTCTGGAATGTATACGTAAAACATGCGTGGTTCGATCGTTTGCGTGTAGCTATTTTTAACAATCTTCACGTCGCGTTCAAAATACAAACCACTGTCTAAACTAAAAATTGGCAGCGTGCGTGACGCGTTATCGTTATTCACAGTATTGCCATTAATATTGTAATTATTATCATTTAAATTATACAAGCTCGCATGTACGCCAATTTTAGGTTTGATAAAACCATAGGGTCTGATAAGTGGCATGCTGATAGTGGGATAAACCGTTAACCTGCTGCCGGTTGGGGCAATCGGCGCATCGTTATTGCGATCAAAATACGTCCATTGGCTGTAAAGGTCGGTATTAAACGTATCCCAATCTTTATCGGCCGTTAATGTGAGCTGCGGCAAACGCTGATAGGGAAAGTTAATTTCGTCCAGTGTTTGATATTTTTGTGCCAAACCATTAAAACGCCATACATCGCCGATGTAATCAACACGGCCTTCTTGCGGCAAATTCACTCGACTGGTGCTCACAATACGTGTTGACGTATCTGAAAAATATTGGTCATCGGATACTTTTTCAATGTGATAGCCCGCTGACCAACGTTCACTTAACTGATGATTATGACTAATATTGGCGTAAAAGCGCTGCTGACCCGATATGCTGTCGTTATTTAAAAACTCGATATTATTTAAACCAGAATAGTTTTCGTCCAAATAACGCAACTCACCTTGCAATTGCAAACCGCGTTTACTTAAATAACGCGTACCTACTGTCGCATCTATATTCGGCGCAATATTAATGTAATAAGGAATCAGTGTTTCAAAACCACTGCGGCTGGTAGTACCAACTGTGGGCGCCAAAAAGCCTGATTTGCGCTCGTTATTAAACGAAAAACTCATCCATGGCATATACAGCAAAGGCACGCCTTTGAATTCAATATGCGCATTGGTGGCTGTACCCGATTGCGTGTAATCATTTAATGTGATTTCTTTGGCTTTAATATACCAATCATCCACACCCGCTTCGCAGGTTGTATAGCGCGCATTTTTTAAACGTTTTTTGTCTTCACCTTCAAATAACACCATTTTCGCGTCCCCGCGTGATGAGTTAAATCTAGGGTCAATAGACGCTTGGCCAATAGGTGTGGCAGGTTCTCTGTAATTGTCTTGATAAATTCTCGGGTCGTCTGTCAGGCTGGTTTGTGAATTTAATAGTTTTGATTGTGTATAAACACTGGGACCACTGCGTGACACAAACGACTGCGTGTTATCACCAACAGTTTTATTGAGTGAAACCGAAGCATCACGCATTTCGCCAACGTTTTCAGTGAGTCGCATGTTAAGTGCGGGGCCTGTAATCTGCCCATCGCCTAGTTCTATACGTACATTTCCATTTACTTTAAGCTCGTCATTTTGTACATTATATTCAATTATATCGCCCGATATTTTTTGATCATCTCTGCTAATAACGGCGTTGCCGCTGGCGCGCATGGTGCGATCTAGGTACAAATCCATTTTGTCGCCTTCAATCTCAATCGCGCCGGGTAACGCTTCTGGCAACTCAGTTTGCGGCATGCTAACCAGTTCGCGTGTTAAAGTTTCTGCCTGCGAGAACGTGCAAGCCCCAAACATAACAAGTGTGGTGAGCAGCATATATAAATGCTGGGTAAATAGTGTAATTGGATGGAAATTTTGCAATCGTGATTTCTTGAAGCGCTACCTAATTAATGGGCGAATGTGGTTTAAACATAACCTTGAAGCATTATTTTACAGATGAATGATAATATCGTATATAACTGTATTGAATTGCATGACTTAACACTTAAAAATGCTTCAAAAATTGAATATTTAAACAACAATTAAAGGCGCGCGTGGATAGACAATCAACATTAATCGCTTGGCTTGAAAGCCAGCTTAATCAAACCTTTACTTTAACAATAGCATCTGCAGATGCGAGCTTTAGGCGCTATTTTAGAGTGCATTTAGCAGGCGCCGTTGATAACAGCACGTTAATTGCGATGGATGCACCGCCACCGCAAGAAGATTGCACGCCATTTGTGAAAGTGGCGCAATTATTGTTAAGCGCTGGTTTAAACGTGCCCAAAATTGTGGCGCAAGATATTGAGCAAGGTTTTTTGCTGCTAAGCGATTTGGGCGATGCAACCTACCTAAGTGTATTGAATCAAGATAATGCGCAAAAGCTCTATACCGAGGCAACAAACGCGCTGATTAAAATGCAATTAGCCACGCGAAATGGCGTGTTGCCCAATTACGATGCTGCTTTATTGCGGCGTGAAATGCAGCTTTTTCCTGATTGGTATATCAGCAAACATTTAGGCATTACCTTAAACGCTGAGCAACAAGCTGTGTTGCAAAATACGTTTTCTGTGTTGATTGAAAATATTCTAGCGCAAGCGCAAGTGACCGTGCATCGCGATTATCACTCGCGTAACTTAATGCTCACTCAAGCGCAAAATCCGGGTGTGCTGGATTTTCAAGATGCAGTACACGGCGCTATTACTTATGATTTAGTCTCGCTACTTAAAGACGCTTATATTGAGTGGGATGAAGAGCAGGTGATTGACTGGGCAGTGCGCTATTGGCAGCCCGCCAAAAAAGCAGGTTTACCAGTACCAGATGATTTTAGTGCGTTTTACCGCGATTTTGAATGGATGGGTGCGCAACGGCATATTAAAGTGCTGGGTATTTTTGCGCGACTGTATCATCGCGATGGTAAAGACGGCTACTTAAAAGATATGCCATTAGTGATGCATTATTTGCGCAAGGCATGTGAGCGTTATGTAGAATTGCGGCCATTATTAAAGCTACTTAACCAGTTAGAAAACGTCAAAACGCAGCAAGGCTACACTTTTTAATGCTTGTTGTTTTAATGCTTGTTGTTTTAATAAAGTCAGCATCATGAAAGCGATGATACTAGCCGCCGGCCGAGGTGAGCGCATGCGCCCACTCACCGACCATACGCCAAAACCTTTATTAATAGTGCGTGGCAAGCCAATAATCGTTTGGCATCTAGAAAATTTAGCCAAAGCAGGTTTTAAACAAGTGGTGATTAATCATGCGCATTTAGGTAGCCAAATAGAAGTTGCGCTAGGTGATGGTGCAAACTGGAATCTGCAAATTCAATATAGCCCAGAGCTTGTTGCGCTAGAAACCGCTGGCGGCATTGCCAATGCTTTGCCGATGTTAGGTAATGCGCCATTTCTAGTCGTCAATGGCGATATCTTTACCGATATCGATTTTGCAACGATTAATCTGGCGCCGAATATGCTGGCGCATGTGGTGTTAGTGGATAACCCGCCGCAACATAGCCAAGGCGATTTTGCCATTGAAAACACGCTGCTTAAGAATACGGGTGAGCCAATGCGCACTTTTTCGGGGGTTGGCGTTTATCACCCCAGCTTATTTGCGCCAATTAAACGTGGCAATGCCGCAAAATTAGCCCCATTATTGCGCCAAGCAATTGCAGAAAATAAAGCCACCGCCCAATATTATCAAGGCATGTGGCATGATATTGGAACGCCTGAGCGATTGCAGGCTCTGAATGAGTTAACGCTTTAAATCCTTTAACTTTTATAATTGCTACTTTATGTTCAATGCAAATGAATTTCAGCAACGCCGCCGCCAGCTTTTGACTAAAATGGGCAACGGCATCGCCATTATTCCAACCGCGCCAGAAGTGGTGCGCAATCGTGACAGCCATTATCCGTATCGATTTGATAGCTATTTTTATTATTTAACGGGCTTTACCGAGCCAGAGTCGGTATTGGTTTTAATTGCAGGCGAACAAAATAAAAGCATTTTGTTTTGTCGCGATAAAGATATGGAGCGCGAAATTTGGGATGGTTTTCGCTATGGTCCGCAAGCGGCAAAAGCACAATTCGGTTTTGATGAAACTTATACTATTCATGCCTTAGATGCGCAAATGTCCGCCTTAATGGCCAATCAAAGCCAATTATTTTTTAGCTTAGGTTTTGATGCCGCATGGGATTCGCGCGTGACCAATTGGCTTAATCAAGTGAAAGATTTGGCGCGCACAGGCGTTTCTGCGCCAGAAGTGGTAAGAGATGTGCGGCAATTGATTGATAAACAACGTTTAATTAAAATGCCATATGAAATAGACTTAATGCGTCGCAGCGCCAATATTGCGGCGGCTGCGCATAATCGCGCGATGCAGTTTGTAGCTGGACACTTTGTAAAATCCAATCAAAAAGCATACGCGCTAAAAGAAAATCAGGTTGAAGCCGAATTTTTGCACGAATTTTATCGCAACGGCGCACAAGCGCCTGCTTACACCAGCATTGTAGCGGGTGGCGCCAATGCGTGTACGCTGCATTACAACGCCAATAATTGCGTGTTAAATGATGGTGATTTATTGTTAATCGACGCCGGTTGTGAATTGGATGGCTATGCCAGCGATATTACGCGCACCTTTCCGGTTAACGGCCAATTTAGCCCAGCCCAGCGTGATTTATATGCATTAGTTTTGCAAGCGCAGTTAGCTGCAATTGATGCGGCCAAGCCAGGCAAGCGTTGGAACGCGCCGCATGAAGCCGCTTTAAATATATTAGTGCAAGGCTTTATTGATTTTAAATTGTGTAAAGGCAGCCTTGAAGAAGTGCTGGAAAACGGCAGTTATCGCCAATTTTATATGCACCGTACAGGCCATTGGTTGGGTTTGGATGTGCATGATCCAGGCGACTATAAAGATAAAGCCGGCAATTGGGTAACGCTTGAAGCAGGTAATACTTTAACTGTGGAGCCAGGTTGCTATGTGCGCCCAGCCGATCATGTGCCTGAGCATTTTTGGAATATTGGCATTCGTATTGAAGATGATGTGCTGATTACTGCAACAGGTAATGAGGTGCTGACTAAAAATGCGCTTAAAACAATTACCGATGTAGAACAGTTAATGCAAAGTTAACACTAAAAATGCACTCAAATTTATTCACTTAATCCCATAACCCCATTTTTAATGAACCACGTAAATTCTATTTTAATTATTGGCGGCGGGCCGGTCGGTGCTGTTTTGGCGCTTAGCCTTCAGCAAAAAGGCATTGCTTTTAGCATGCTAGAAGCGCGCGCCAGAGGCGCTTCGCATCATGATACGCGGGCGCTGGCTTTATCGCATGGCAGTCGTGTTATTTTAGAAAAACTTAATATTTGGTGTGAAATTGAAGTGCAGGCCACGGCCATTAAAACCATTCATATCTCGCAACGCGGCGGGTTTGGCCGTACTAAATTAGAGGCCGCCGAGCACCAATTACCAGCGCTAGGTTATGTGCTGCCTTACGGGGCGTTAACCAAAGCGCTTGATGCAGAGCTTGATTTGAATCATGTATTGTATGATGCCGTTGCAACCGAAGTGCGTGATGAGCAAGCAGCGGCAGAAGTGTTTTACAAGCAAGCAGGTAGTGAAATCAGTATCATCAGCCCATTAGCAGTGATTGCCGATGGCGGTCGTAGTTTGGATAATATGCCAAATATTAAACGGGAAACAAAAGATTACGGTCACGATGCATTGGTGAGCAAAGTGAAAACCGAGCGAGCGCACGGCAACATTGCTTATGAGCGCTTTACAGCAACAGGCCCAATGGCCTTGTTGCCAAATGGACAAAGTCCAGATTCACACGAATTTAATTTGGTGTGGACGGGCGAAAAAGCGAAAATTGATGATTTAATGGCGTTAAGTGACGCAGCTTTTTTAAAGGCGCTGCATGAGGCGTTTGGTGATCGTGTTGGTCAGTTTTTATCGATTGAAAAGCGCAATCAATTTCCACTTAAACTCAGTAGCTTAAAGCAAGCTGTAACGCCGCATTTGGCGGTTATTGGTAACGCGGCGCAAACCATGCACCCCGTGGCAGGGCAAGGATTTAATGTGGGTTTGCGCGATGCAGAAACGTTGGCGAAACTGTTGATTGATGCGCCAAGTACACAATGGGGCAGTCAAAAAATGTTACAGACTTACCAAAAACAGCGTGTGCGCGATGCACGTGGCAGTCTGCAATTTACCGATTTGTTGGTTGAATTATTTTCGAATGATTTAATTGGTGTTTCTGGTGCGCGTGGTTTTGGGCTAGGTGCGCTAGCTTTGTTGCGGCCTGCGCGCCAGTTTTTGGTGGGCAAAATGAGTTACGGCAAATAGCGCATGCGCTCAATTTTAAATTTTAAGCATGAGTAAACAAATGCAGACCGATATCATTGTTGTGGGCGCTGGTCTGGTAGGCCTTGCGGCTGCGATTGCGTTGACCTTACTGCATAAAAATGTGGTGCTAGTGTCTGATAAGCCCGTATTTGACGCAAAAATTGCAACGCACTCTGCTGATCATTGGGATGAGCGCGTATATGCCTTAACCCCAGCCACAGTCAATTGGCTTAAAGCGATAGGCGCGTGGGATTTTGTCGATGAAAAGCGGGTTAACCCTATTGATGCGATGCATATTTGGGGTGCTGACAGCGATTTAATATTGAACGCAGCGGATGCAAATATCGCCAACTTAGGATTGATTATCGAAAATCAGCAATTAATGACTGCTTTGTGGCAAAAAGTGCAAGCTTTGGGTGTAACGGTGGTGACAGACGCGCATTGTACAAAAATAGAATATGCTGCAAACGCAGTGACATTGAGCGTGGACTCTGCATCAACAATTACTGCAAAATTGATTGTAGCAGCCGATGGCCTACATTCATGGCTAAGGCAGCAGGCGAATATAGCGGTTGATATAAAAAAATATCATCAAGTGGCGGTGGTGGCTAATTTTTTAGCGCAAAAGCCACATGCAGACACAGCAAGGCAATGGTTTGATGCGCATGATGTGCTGGCTTTATTGCCTTTACCTAATGACCACGTTTCAATGGTGTGGTCGGTGTCAACCGAAAAAGCGGCTCAATTGTTAGCATTAAGTAACAAAGCATTGAGTGAGCAGGTGCAATCGCAATCGCAGCATTTATTGGGACAATTAAAGCAAATTGGTCAGATAAGAAGCGCAACACTTAACCAACAAACAGCATTAAAAATGATTGCAGAGCGCATTGTGTTAGTGGGAGATGCCGCGCATCAAATTCATCCGATGGCTGGACAGGGTGTGAATCTAGGTTTTAGAGATGTAATGAAATTAGCACAATTAACGACTAATGCACATGCTATGCAAGATATTGGCGAGCGCACTTTTTTGCGCCAATATGAACGTGCTAGAAAAGCCGATATGTTGAGTATGAATAGCTTAACAAGTGGTTTGGATTATTTATTTGCAACAGAGTTAGTTGTGCTAAAAAAATTAAGCAATTGGGGTTTGCGGCACATCATGCGCCAAACCAGCATGAAGAAATTATTGATTAAACAAGCTGTAAGTTGATTTATATATACCCTATTTTGAAAGCACACATGAAACTAAAAACCATACCCATTAAATCACTGATTACCTTATCAATGTTGGCATTAAGCCACTTTGCAATTGCAGACGAAGCAAGCGTTAAAAAAGCGGTTGAGGCGGCGTACCCTAAATTTCAGGTGCAAAGCGTTGTTAAAACCCCGTACGCAGGGCTGTATGAGGTTTTTATGGGCGGGCAAATAATCTATACGGATGAGAAACTGACTTTTTTAATTGCGGAAGGTAGATTAGTTGATCCAAAAACTAAGAAAGATGTGACGGGAGAACGCTTGGAAGAGCTGACCAAAGTTGACTTTTCTAGCTTACCTTTAGATCAAGCAATTAAGGTTGTTAAAGGCAACGGTAGCCGCAAGCTGGTGGTTTTTTCGGATGTAGATTGCCCTTATTGCAAACAGTTGGAGCGTAAAGAGTTGAGCAATATTACCGATGTGACTGTTTACACATTCCTATATCCAATTGATCAATTGCATCCAGATGCGGCGAATAAATCTAAATCAATTTGGTGTGCCAGCAATCGCGCAAAAGCTTGGAATGATTGGATTTTGAATAATCAATTACCACCAAGTGCAACTAATTGTGATGTGCCACTGGAGCGTGTGGGGGAATTGGCGCGCAAAATTGGCGTGACAAGTACACCTACACTTATTTTTTCTGATGGAAAACGCATGATGGGTGCGCAGCCGTATAAAGAAATTGAGAAATATTTGCAGGCTGCAAAAAAATGATCACAAGTTAGCGCAATAAAAAGCCGCTGGTCAGCGGCTTTTTTAATATAAAAAAATCATTAAACCATCTGTAAAAATAGCTAAACCACTTTTAAATGGCTAAACCACTTGGCCCATTTTAAATATGGGTAAGTACATCGCAATGACTAAGCCACCAATTAATGTGCCTAAAACCACCATAATCACAGGTTCCATTAGGCTAGAAATTGCAGCAACTGCATCATCAACCTCGGCCTCATAAAAGTCGGCAACTTTACTTAACATAGAATCCAATGCACCAGACTCCTCGCCAATGGCAGTCATTTGTAACACCATATTGGGAAACACCTGCGCGTTTTGCATGGCAACGGTTAAGCTGGTACCCGTGCTGATTTCACTCTGAATTTTTTTGGTTGCATCGTAATACACCCGGTTGCCTGCCGCACCAGCAACTGAATCTAACGCCTCTACTAACGGAACGCCTGCTGCAAACATAGTGGATAACGTACGCGCGAAACGCGCAATGGTTGCTTTTCGAATTAACTCACCAAAAATTGGCATTTTAAGTAACAGTCTATCCATTGTGGCTTGCATTTTTTCAGAACGCTTCCAGGTGTAAAAGAAAAACCATAACCCAAACCCAATAGAGCCAAATATCGCCCACCACCAATCTACAAAAATTTCAGAGATAGCCATCACGACTAAGGTTGGTGCAGGTAAATCAGCGCCAAAGCTGCTGAATAATTCTTTAAATGCAGGAATCACGAAAATCATGATAACGGCGGTGATGCCAAATGCGACAACCAGAATAGAGATGGGGTAGGTGAGCGCCGATTTTATTTTGCCTTTAATGGCTTGAATTTTTTCTTTATAGGTAGCAAGGCGGTCTAATAAAGTATCTAAAATACCTGCTTGCTCGCCAGCGCCTACCAAATTACAAAATAAATTATCAAAATAAAGCGGATATTTACGAAAAGAAGCACTCAAACTACTGCCAGTTTCGACATCGGCTTTGATATCACCCAGTAATTTAGCAACAGCTGGGTTGTTGTGGCCTTTGCCCACAATATCAAACGCTTGCAACAAGGGCACGCCAGCTTTCATCATGGTGGCCAATTGACGCGTAAATAAGGTGATATCTTTATCGGTAATTTTACCTTTACTGGCAAAAGCGCTTTGTTTTTTTACCTTGGTCACAACAATACCTTGGCGGCGCAATGTGGCGTTTACCACGGCTTCACCCGCAGCGCGGATTTCTCCTTTAAGCACCTTGCCTTTTTTGTCTTTACCTTCCCATAAATAGGTAAATTGCTTGTTAGCAGTTACAGCCATTTTGTATCCTCATTAAATTCAGTTTGTTTAATCATCATTATTTTTTTAAACAATCTTGCTTATTTATTTGATTTATTGGTTAACACTATTCATTGGTGCACGCTTCTACTTCCGCAATAGAGGTTAAGCCTTGCATGACTTTTAATATACCAGAACGCCTCAAGTCGTTCACGCCTTCTAATCGCGCTTGATCGGCAATATCAATTGCATTGCCTTGTGACATGATAATGCGGCTAATTGCATCCGTAACAGGCATGACCTGATAAATGCCAACACGGCCTTTGTAACCTGAATTACACATTTCACAGCCATCTTCACTGGGCCCGTATAATTGCCATTTTTCGTTAAAATCTGCTTCAATAAACCCAACCCCAAGTAAGGCCTCTTTAGGCACTTCAATGGGCACTTTACAGTTCTTACATAAGCGACGCGCCAAACGTTGCGCGGTAATTAACGATACAGCAGAGGCAATATTAAACGGAGCAACGCCCATATTGAGTAAGCGCGTGAGTGTGGAAGGTGCATCGTTAGTGTGCAAAGTAGAAAGCACCATATGGCCAGTTGATGCGGCTTTAATAGCCATGTCGGCGGTTTCTAGATCGCGAATCTCGCCAATCATGATAATGTCAGGATCTTGGCGCAAAAATGATTTTAAAGCAGCGGCAAAAGTTAACCCTTGTTTCTCATTCACATTGACTTGATTAATGCCTGCTAATGGAATTTCGCACGGGTCTTCAGCTGTAGCGATATTCACACTGGGATTATTCAAAATATTCAAACAGGTATATAGCGAAACGGTTTTTCCAGAACCAGTCGGCCCGGTCACCAATACTAGGCCATAAGGACGGCTCACTGCATGTAATAGCGCATCTTTTTGTTTCGGCTCATAGCCCAATGCCTCGATTCCTAGCGTGGCACTGGTCGGATCCAAAATACGCATCACAATTTTTTCGCCATGAATGAGTGGCAAAGTACTGACGCGAAAATCAATGGTGCGTGTTTTAGACAGCACCAATTTCATGCGGCCATCTTGCGGAATACGTTTCTCAGAGATATCCATACTGGAAATCACTTTGATACGAGAAGCCAATTTATCTTTAATGGCCAGCGGTGGTTGCGTGATATCTTTTAAAATACCATCCACGCGATAGCGCACGCGATAAAACTTTTCATAAGGCTCAAAATGTAAGTCAGAGGCGCCCATATTGATGGCGTCAATGAGCATTTTATTGAGGAATTTAACCACAGGTGCGTCATCCACCTCTTGCGTATTTTCGGTTTCTTTTGCCGAATCTTCAATCCCCATGTCTAAATCAAAATCGCCATCCACATTCAATGACTGCATGCTGGTATCTTGCGATTCAACGACTTTATCTATCCAGCGTCCCAGCTTGTCATCTTCTACCACCACAGGCGATAAAGTCATGCCCATCTGAAATTGCACGCTATCTAACGAGTGAAGATTAGTTGGGTCAGAAATACCCACAAATAAAACATTATTGCGATTTTGTAACGCAATCACGCGATTGGTCTGCATCAGTTTTATATCGATAGATTTGGCGGGCAAATAGCTTGCGTCAAATGCATCTAAATTAAAATAGGGGAAGCCAAAAGCGCGCGATGAAACATCGGCTATTTTTTCGGCTGTAATTCGTTTACCTGCAACAATCTGGGTAATAAATGCTATGCGTGAGGTGTTCGCTTGCGCTTGGGCTAAGTTTGCTTCTGTTTCAGAAAGCAAATTTTCTTGCACCAACATACGCGCTAAACCACTTAATTTAATCGTTGTTGCATTTGCTGCCATTTAAATTGCCCGCTCATGTTTAAGTACTGATTAAATATTGAATTAAGCTTTTAATCTAATTTTTAATTAATGCTATTTAAACTATTGTAGTTAAACAATATTTTAATGTCTACAATAATGCACTTTTCCTTTTTTTTTGTAAAGTTAATGTGTTATTCACCTGCGCATTTATTGTAAATTTAATTTATTTACAACATTGAAACAGGGTGATTCAAATACGGTTACAACGTAATGCTTGACAATTTACAATTGGTCACCTATAAATCGTGGTGGTGTTTGCTTTCAAAATTGTTAGTTCCAGTTTAAAAGATGTTGCTGTATTGAAGCCAATAGGATTAACAGCGATTTGAAGTTTTTGAAGCAAACTTTTCGGGGCGCGCCCCTTTGTAACAGGTAAGGATGTAGAAATGGCACTAGGTACCGTAAAATGGTTTAACGATTCTAAGGGTTTTGGCTTTATTACGCCAGATGATGGCGGTGACGATTTATTCGCACACTTCTCGGCAATTGTTGAAGCTGGCTACAAAAGTTTAAAAGAAGGTCAGCGCGTGAGCTTTGAAGTGACTGACGGCGCAAAAGGTAAACAAGCTTCTAATATTCAAAAGGCTTAAGTCTTTTTAATATTTAGCTAAAATGAATATGGCTCGCCAATAGCGAGCCATTTTTGCTGGTTTTTAATGGTTAACTTAACACGCAAAATGCAGTCATTTTTAGCGTTAAGTCGTTGCAATTTTACATGTGCGCAATAATCTCATCGCCAAATTCAGCGCTGCCCACTTGCGTGGCATCCATCATTTGGCTTGAAAAATCGCCCGTCACGCGCTTGGCTAGAATGGCTTTTCCCACGCCTTGTAGGATCAAATCAGCCGCTTCAACCCAGCCCATATGCCGTAACATCATTTCGGCCGATAAAATAAGTGAACTTGGATTAGCTAAATTTTGACCAGCGATTTTAGGTGCTGTGCCATGCGTGGCCTCAAACATAGCTACCGTATCGCTTAAATTGGCGCCCGGCGCAATACCAATGCCGCCCACTTGCGCCGCCAAAGCATCGCTCATGTAATCGCCATTCAAATTGGTGGCAGTCACCACATCATAATCACTTGGATGCAACAAAATTTCTTGTAAGAAAGCGTCGGCAATACAGTCTTTAATCACGATGCCATTCGGTAGCTTCAGCCATGGGCCACCATCCATTTCAACCGCGCCGAACTCTTGCTTGGCTAACTCGTAACCCCAATCTCTAAAGCCGCCTTCAGTAAATTTCATGATATTACCTTTGTGGGTAATGGTCACCGATTTGCGGTTATTATCGATTGCATATTGAATGGCTTTACGAATCAAGCGTTTGCTACCATCGATTGAAACAGGTTTGATGCCGATGGCCGAATTTTCAGGGAAGCGAATTTTTTTGCGCATGCCCATATCGCTTAAAAATTGAATCACTTTGGCTACTTCGTCCGTTCCTGCCGCCCATTCAATACCCGCATAAATATCTTCCGTGTTTTCACGGAAAATCACCATGTCGGTTTTTTCAGGATGTTTCACTGGGCTGGGCACACCCGTAAAATATTGCACGGGGCGCAAGCACACGTATAAATCTAACTCTTGGCGCAGCGTAACATTGAGTGAGCGAATGCCGCCGCCCACAGGCGTGGTGAGCGGCCCTTTAATCGAAATCACATAATCGCGTACGGTCTGCATGGTTTCTGGTGGCAGCCAATTATCTTTACCATCTTTGTCTTTGCCATAGATTTTAACGGCTTTTTCACCCGCATACACTTCCATCCACGCAATTTTGCGTGCGCCGTTATACGCTTTATCTACTGCCGCATTCACCACTTTTTGCATCGGTGGCGTAATATCGATGCCTATACCATCGCCTTCAATAAATGGGATAATGGGATGATTTGGCACGTTAAGTGAGTTGTCTGCATTCACAGTGATTTTTTCGCCCACAGGGACGATTATTTTTGAGTCAACTATTTTTGAAGCCATTGATATTTCCTAATTTAAGATAACCCTCATTATGCTTATATTATTTAATAAGCCTTTTAACGTTGTGTGCCAATTTAGCGCACATGAGAAGCATCCCACGTTAAAAGACTTTATCGATATGCCAAATGTATACCCTGCTGGGCGTTTAGATACTGATTCTGAGGGTTTGCTTATTTTAACCGATGATGGCGCTTTGCAACACCAATTAAGCCATCCAAAACACAAACAAATCAAAACTTATTGGGCGCAAGTTGAAGGTATTGCAAAAATTGAGGATTTACACGTGTTAAGTAAAGGCGTTGATTTAGGCGATTTTGTGACTAAACCTGCTGAAATCAGGCAAATTGATGAGCCAGCCCATTTATGGCCGCGCAATCCACCGATTCGTGAGCGCAAAGCGATACCCACCAGTTGGCTGGAAATTAAAATTGCGGAAGGAAAAAATCGCCAAGTGCGGCGTATGACGGCTAAAATAGGCTTTCCTACTTTGCGCTTAATTCGTTATGCAATCGGCGCGTATTCGATTGCAGACTTGGAAATTGGGCAAATTAAAGTGTTAAGTAGCGCCAATCAATAAGCCTTTTAATCAATAAAATAGACATAGATGAAGCCAATCATTATTTTTCAGTTTATCGCGCACGAAGGTCCTGGATATTTGGGTGAGTTTTTAGATGCCCATCAATTAACGTGGCAGTTGATTAGAGTAGACCAAGCTAAGTCTTTACCAATATCTACACTTCCTTACAGCGGCGTGGTGCTAATGGGCGGCCCAATGAGCGTCAACGATGATTTACCCTGGATTGCGCCAATCTTGGATTTGATTCGTGAAGCAGATAAACATAACATTCCCTTGTTGGGCCATTGTTTAGGCGGTCAGTTAATCAGCAAAGCATTAGGCGCTACAATCACAAAAAATCCGGTTAAAGAAATCGGTTGGGGTGAAGTCACTGTTAGCAAGAACCAAACAGCAAAAAAATGGTTTGGCGAGATTGAAGGTTTTAATAGCTTTCATTGGCATGGCGAAACATTTAATTTACCAAAAGGCGCAACGCATTTGCTTGCTAGCCCATATTGCCAAAATCAAGCCTATGCGCTTGGCAAACATTTGGCTTTGCAATGCCATGTGGAAATGACAACTGACATGGTGCAAAAATGGTGTGATGAAGGTGAACAAGAGATGCTTGAGGCCACTCACAGCCCCGCCTTGCAAACGTCAAATGAAATGCAACTAAACTTGCCGCCGCACATTTACTTTTTAAACAAAGTGGCGCATCAGCTTTATACAAAATGGATTAAAGGCTTGCACTTTTGAAATTATGTTTAATAAGTTTACGTTTAACCGCTAGCCTTTAAATTCTGCAATAAAAACTCGTTTAAATCGGCTTTAACGCGCGCCAATACTGTATCCCAATCGCCTATTATGCTTTGCCGATATAATTTGGCAGAAGGGTACCACGGGCTGTCGTCTCTATTTAAAAGCCAGCGAAAATCAGGCGCAAACGGCAATAATATCCATGTGGGTTTGCCCATGCTGGCCGCCAAATGCGCCACAGAAGTATCCACGGTAATCACTAAATCCATATGCGCTATCAAGGCAGCAGTATCTGCAAAATCGCCCAATTGCCTACCAAAATAATGAACATGTGGGTTGTTATCTAAAAATTTTGCATTATCTGGCCTGAATTCTTTTTGTAGGCAAAATAGGTTGGCATCAAACGGTAAAAATTTGACTACTTGCTCAAAAGTTAATGATCGCGCTAAATCATTTGAGTGTTTCATATTGCCAGTTGCCACAAAGCCAATATTGGGCTTATGCTTGGTTTGCACAATTTTCTGATTGACTTTTTCTGCCCAATTTGCCTCAGTTTTTGCATCGGCTTTAAACAATTTTTTAACGGGTGGAATCGTTTCGGTTGTGGTTTTAAAAACCATTGGCAGGCTCATCAACGGGCATTGCACATCAAAATCGGGCAACACGCTATCTTTGCTAATCACATCAATCAAGGTGTTATTTTTAAGTAAACGCAGAATTGGCCCGTTGACTTCTAACGTGACGCGCGCGGCTTTGCTGGCCACTAACTCTATATATCTAAACATTTGCAGCGTATCGCCGTAGCCTTGTTCGGCGTGCAACAAAATATGCTTGTCGCTAATATCTTCACCCAACCATAAAGGTTGTTTAAAATTGCGGTAGTGCTTTTCAGAAACCGCTACCCAGCGCCCTTCATATAATTGCCAGCCCAATTGATAATGGCCTTTTAGCAGCCAAATCATGCTTTCAGAAAAATCCGCAATGGCGCGATCTTGTTTATGATGCTTGCCTTCGCTTAGCCGCCCCCATAAGCGATAATATTCCAATGCGTCATCTAATCTACCTAGAGCGCGATAGGCAAATGCAACAGCGTAATAATATTGATATAAATCCCCATCAATTGATAATGCTTTTTCATAATCAATAATGGCGTCTTGTGGTCGGTTGATGCGCGTATAAAGCTCACCTCTTTTTTGATAAGCCAACGCACTATTTTTATTAAGCGAAATGGCGGTGTTAAAGCAATCTAAGGCTTGTTTGGCTTGATTATCTGATTTATATATCATGCCCAAACGAATATGCGCCTTGGTAGCATCGGGATAACGCTTAACCGCCTCTTGATAATGCGCTCGCGCTAATTTGCTTAAGTTAAGCTGCTCTAATTTTTCGCCGTGCGCTAATAGCGCAGGTAAAGTTTGTGTGCTTAAATCGGTGATATTAACTGCAAGGTTTTTAGTGTCCTTCGATAAAGCAAAAGCATCCTGTGCATATTTTAAATGGATGCTCGCCTCAGAAAATGTGGGTGATATGGCAAGGCATCGCTTAAAGTTCGTAATCGCATGCTTAAAATCATTTAGAGCAAGTGAGATATTGGCTTTTTCAAAGTAAGCCATCGCATGATTAGGGTCTAGGCGTATTGCTTCATCAAAACTCGCAATTGCATCACCATAACGCTTCAGGTTAACCAGTGTAATACCTTGGTTATGATAGGCCTCAGCATAGTCAGGATTAATGCTGGTGGCCCTGATGTAGCACTTTAGTGCCTCATCAAATTGTTGCAGTTGGTTTAGCGCATTACCGCGGCTATTGTGCGCTTCAATATGGTCTGGCGATAACAAAATAGCTTTATCTAAATAGCCAATACCTTCTGCAAATTGCTGCGTTTGGCAGCATAAAGCGCCCAATAAGTAATGGGCTTTAATATGTGTTGGGTGCTGGGCAATAACATCTACATAGCGTTGGCGTGCACTTTTAAAATCATTATTTTGATGCGCTTTTAAGCCGGCTTGGTAAATTTGTTCAATTTTTTGGTCTGCACTGGTTGTTGTTGACGGCTGTTTAGTCGCGCTGCTAGTAGACATAGTTAAACATGGTAAAATGCAAAAAACTTAATTTAGATGAATTCATTATGTCTGGCAACACATTTGGCACACTTTTTACCTTAACCAGCTTCGGCGAATCGCATGGCGCAGCGATTGGCGGCGTGGTTGACGGCTGTCCACCAGGTTTAAGTTTATGTGCAGAAGATTTGCAGATGGATTTGGATAGACGTAAGCCTGGCACCTCGCGTCATGTGACGCAGCGCCAAGAGGCGGATGCAGTAGAGATTCTATCGGGTGTTTTTGAAGGTAAAACCACGGGCGCGCCCATTGGTTTGCTCATCAGAAACACAGACCAGCGTAGCCAAGATTACAGCAAAATTATGGATACGTTTCGTCCGGGCCATGCAGATTACACCTATGCGCAGAAATACGGTGTACGCGATTATCGCGGCGGCGGGCGCAGTAGCGCGCGCGAAACCGCGGTGCGCGTGGCGGCAGGCACAATTGCAAAAAAATGGTTGCTAGAGCGTTTTGGCGTAACCGTGCGCGGTTATATGAGCCAGTTAGGCGAAATTGCGATTCCATTCCAAACTTGGGATTGCGTTAACGACAACCCATTTTTCTCACCAAACACTGAAATTCTGCCGCAATTAGAAACCTATTTAGATAAAATTCGTGCCGAACGTGATTCAGTCGGCGCGCAAATTACGGTGGTGGCAGAAGGCGTGCCAGTGGGTTGGGGTGAGCCAGTGTTTGACCGATTAGATGCCGATATTGCGCATGCCATGATGAGTATTAACGCCGTAAAAGGTATTGAAATCGGCGCAGGTTTTGCAGCGGTCAGCCAACGTGGCAGCGTGCATTCAGATGAAATGACGCCACTTGGTTTTGTCACCAATCATGCTGGCGGTATTTTGGGCGGTATTTCTACTGGCCAAACAATCCGCGTGAATATTGCCTTAAAACCTACTTCCAGCATTCCGCAAGAACGCCGTTCGATTGATAAAAATGGCAACGCAGTCACTATGCAAACCACCGGTCGCCACGACCCGTGTGTCGGGGTGCGCGCAACGCCAATTGCAGAAGCCATGCTCGCTTTAACGTTGATGGATCATGCCTTACGTAATCGTGCGCAAAATGCGGATGTGATTTCAACTGTGCCTAAAATCTAGCAAACATAAATTTAGCAATATTGAATTTAGTCTTTTTTAAGTGTTAAGTCAGGTCATTGCCGTTCTTGGAAATGACCAATTGAGTGGTCTGCAGTAACTTTAGAGATTTTATTTTGAGCCACAGCCTGCACGCTAATCTTTCCCGTTTTTACTTTATTTATTACTTCTTCGTGGGCGCGTTTGTGCCTTATTGGGGTTTATATTTACAGTCAGAACAATTCTCAGCCGCCGATATTGGTATTTTAATGTCGTTATTTCAAATTAGCCGTATTTTTGCACCCAATTTTTGGGGCTGGCTGGCAGACCATACTGGTAAACGTGTGACGTGGATAAAACTCACCGCATTTTTGGGGCTTTGTGGTTTTGTGGCGGTATTTTGGGCGCATAGTTTCTTTTGGTTATTTTTTGTCATGGCATCCTTAAGTCTATTCACCAGTTCCACTTTGCCACTGTCAGAATCGTTAACGTTGGCACATTTAGCCACAACCAATGGCCATTACAGCCGTATTCGCATGTGGGGTTCGCTGGGTTTTATTGTCGCCGCCGTGATATTAGGTTTTTTGATTGATGCCTATGGCATTAAAAGTTTATTGTGGTTTTTATTGGCCGTACAAATTGTGTTATTTGCACTCACTTTTAAATTACCAGAGGCGATTATTGCGCCACACGCGCAGGATGATTTTTCGGTTTGGCAGATTATCAAGCAACCGCCAGTGATCGCTCTACTGCTTGGTTGTTCATTAATGGTCACCGCACATGGCGTGCTGTATAACTTTTACTCTATCTATTTGGCAGAACACGGCTACAGCAAAGGCATGATTGGCTTGTTATGGGCGGTTGGCGTGATATGTGAAATTGTGATTTTTATGCTGATGCCTAAGTTAATGCAGCGTTTTAGCTTAAAAAATATTTTACTCATAAGCCTTATGTTGGCGGTAATCCGATTTAGCATGATAGGCGTTGCAGTAGATAACTTAGTGTTGTTAATCATTGCACAAAGCTTGCACGCAGCCACTTTTGGCAGTTTTCATGCAGCCTCAATAGAGGTGATTACGCAATTTTTTAATGGTCGGCATCAAGCAAAAGGCCAAGCCATTTATAACAGTGTGGCTTATGGTGTAGGCGGAACGGTGGGCGGACTGGCTGGCGGATATGCCTTGCAATTTTTAGGTGGTGAGCATACATTCCTATTGGCGGCGATGTTTCCGCTAGCAGGTTTTATCGTGATCGCTGGGGGATTAAAATTGGCAAAAACACACGCACGTGCTGGCCTGTTTGGGTAGAAAATTGAAGGAATATAATGGTTAAGTTAACGATATTTAGATGGCCAAAATGGCAATTATTCAAATGGCCAATAAATGTGCTGCTGGTTTTAATTTCAAGCTTATTTTGCATTAGCGTATCGGCTAATACGCAAGTGAATGTGGTTGGATTATTTATCAACAAAGCCTTAATTACGATTAACGGCGGCGCGCCACAAGGTTTAAGTGCAGGGCAAACTAAAAATGGGGTTAAGCTGATTTCGGCGACCAGTGAATCGGCCACTTTTGAAATTGAAGGTAAACGCCAAGTGCTTAAAATGGGGCAGGCCGCATCGGTTGCTAATAGCGGCCCTGAAGTGAATTCGCCGGTGAGTTTATACGCAGATAGTCGCGGGCATTTTTATGGCAATTTACATATTAATGGCGCATCGCTTAAATATGTTGTCGATACAGGCGCGACATCGGTTGCCATGAATAGTGGCGACGCAAAATTTGCCAAAATTGATTATGCTAATGGCGAAAAAGTCACACTTTCTACCGCAAATGGCGAGGTAGGCGCTTTTTTAGTTAAGCTCAATACGCTCAAAATTGGCACTATTGTTTTAAATAATGTAGATGCCGTGATTCAAGAAGGCGGCTCGCCACCCTATGTTTTATTGGGCATGTCGGCTTTGAATCGGGTTGAAATGAAACGTGATAATTCGATTATGACCTTAACTAAAAAATATTAACCAATAAACTTAACACTATAAAACCAGTAAAAAACGGGCAATTAAGCCCGTTTTTTTATCATTACTGAAAGCCTACTTCATTCTTTTATCGTTCTCAATCAAAGCATAAGCGCTGTGATTATGGATACTTTCAAAATTTTCTGATTCCACCACAAATTTATCAATGCGTTTTTCGTTGTTTAGTTGCGTGGCCACATCGCGCACCATATCTTCCACAAATTTAGGGTTATCGTAGGCGCGTTCGGTGACAAATTTTTCATCTGGGCGTTTGAGCAAACCATACAATTCGCAAGAGGCTTGTTTTTCAACTAAGCTAATAATATCTTCAATCCAAATAAAGTCGTTAATCAGTGCGGTGACGGTGACATGACTGCGTTGATTGTGCGCGCCGTAATCGGCTATTTTTTTGCTGCATGGGCAAAGGCTGGTTACAGGCACTAGCACTTTAACGGTGATATCAAATTTGCCGTGATTAATTTCGCCAATAAAAGTGACATCGTAATCGAGCAAGCTTTTTACGCCAGAAATAGGTGCAGATTTATTCACAAAATACGGGAAACGCATCTCCACATAGCCAGAATCTGCTTCAAGCCTTTGCACCATTTCGCGTAGAATTGATTCGAATGATTCAATCGAAATAGCCCGTTCGTTTGTGTTAAGAATCTCCACAAAACGCGACATGTGCGTGCCTTTAAAGTTGTGCGGTAAATGCACATACATATCAAATACCGCAACGGTATTTTGTTCGCCGCCGCTTTTGTCTTTAACAACGACAGGGTGACGAATCGATTTAATACCCACTTTGTTGATATCTAAGTGGCGCACATCATGCAAATTTTGCGTATCTTCGATGCTGGTGCTGGCAACGTCTGGTAAAGGTAAATTCATTGTTTAGTGACACTCCAAATAGGCGCAACGCTAAAATTAATTTAACGTCCAGTTTACTCGCTTGCGCAAATGAATAAACTATTTTTATTACAAATGATAAGTTTGATATTGAGATGAAATACTTGAAATCAATAGTCTTTAAGTAACATAAGGCTTAATTTTTAGTATTTAGTTTCAATTCAACGGCATGAATAATGCCAGCGGCATCTAAGCCACATTCTGCTAGCATGGTTTCATGCACACCATGCTCAATAAACGTGTCTGGCAAGCCTAAGCACAATGCGGGGGTTGCCAAGTTAAACGTTTGCATTGCCTCTAAAACTGCGGCGCCTGCACCGCCCATCAGTGCATTTTCTTCTACGGTCACAATTAAATCGTGTGTGTTGGCCAATTGCGCAATCAAGGCGGTATCAAGCGGTTTTACAAAACGCATATTAGCAACCGTTGCATTTAATGTTTCTGCTGCTTGTAAGCTGGCACTTAACATGCTGCCAAAGCTTAAAATAGCCACTTTGCTATTGGCGCCAGTATCAGAATTAAGCCTTATTTGATGCACAATTTCACCTTGACCAATTGGCAAAGTGTTCAGTGTGGCATCAATCGTTTTATTTGGCCCCGCCCCGCGCGGGTAGCGCACAGCCGCTACGCCATTATAATCATAGCCAGTGGTGAGCATTTGGCGGCATTCATTCTCATCGCTTGGCGCCATAATGATGATATTGGGAATACAACGCAAAAAGCTTAAATCAAACGTGCCTGCATGCGTTGGGCCATCGGCACCAACCAAACCGGCGCGGTCAATGGCAAACAATACATTTAAATTTTGAATGGCAATATCGTGAATCAGCTGATCATAAGCGCGTTGCAAAAAGGTACTATAAATTGCAATAACGGGTTTAAGTCCATCGCAAGCCAAGCCAGCAGCAAAAGTTAACGCATGTTGTTCTGCAATGCCCACATCAAAATAGCGATTTGGGTATTTTTCGGCAAAAGCATTTAAGCCACTACCATCGCACATGGCAGGTGTAATGGCCACCAATTGACTATCTGTATCGGCCATATCAACCAACCAATCACCAAATACTTGGGTGTAGGTTTTTGCATGAGAGCTACTGCTTGAAACGCCGTTGCAAGGGTCGAACTTGCTTACGCCATGATATTTATTCGGGTCAACTTCAGCGGGTTCAAAACCTTTGCCTTTTTGCGTCACAATATGCAAAAATTGCATGCCTTTAAGTTCGCGAATATTGCTTAAGGTATCTAGCAATACAGGTAAATCGTGGCCATCAATCGGGCCAATATAGTTAAAGCCAAACTCTTCAAATAGTGTGCCTGGCGTCACCATGCCTTTAGCGTGCTCTTCGGCGCGTTTGGCAAACTCTTTCACGTTCGGCATCACATCTAATACTTTTTTACCGCTGCGGCGCACTTTATCGTAAAAGCGGCCTGACAATAATCGCGCCAGATAGTTATTTAATGCGCCCACGTTGTTAGAAATGCTCATGTCGTTATCGTTAAGGATCACCAATAAATTAGCATCCATATCGCCAGCGTTGTTCAATGCTTCAAACGCCATGCCCGCTGTCATGGCGCCGTCGCCAATAATCGCGACGCTGCGTCTATCCAAGCCAGCTTGCCGTGCCGCAATCGCCATGCCTAAAGCAGCCGAAATTGAGGTACTAGAATGACCCGTGCCAAAAGTGTCATACGGGCTTTCGCATCGGCGTGGAAAGCCAGCAATGCCATTGGGTTTACGCAGGCTTGCCATTGCTTCGCGCCGACCTGTGAGTATTTTGTGCGGATAGGTTTGATGGCCGACATCCCACACTAAGCGGTCGTCTGGTGTATTAAATACATAGTGCAGCGCGATGGTGAGCTCAACAACGCCCAAATTAGAGGCTAAATGACCGCCAGTTTTAGCGACACTTTCAATTAAAAATGTACGCAGTTGGCTGGCTAAAATAGCCAATTCATCGCGATTAAGCTTACGTAAATCTGCTGGAGATTGAATCGAATTTAACAAACTTAACATACGAATATGATGAATAATGCGCGATTAAAAACTGCGATGTGTGATGAAATCAGCCAGTTGGCGCAAATAATCTGCCTCACGACCATAATAGGATAAAGCCGCCATGGCGTTTGCGTGCAGCTCACTTGCCAATTGCTTGGCGGCAGATAAGCCTAAAATCGTCACGTAAGTAGATTTATTGTAACGCGCATCTTTTCCTGCTGTTTTGCCTAAAGTTTGCGTATCTGCTTCAGCGTCCAAAATGTCATCTACCACCTGAAAAGCCAAGCCAATCGATTTAGCAAAATGATCGACCGCTTTTAATTTATCTTCCTGCGGGGTTTCAGCACTATAAGCGCCCAACAAAGCAGCCGCACGAATCAGCGCACCGGTTTTATGAATATGCATGTGTTCCAACTCTTCACGCGTGAGTGGAATGCCAATACTTTCCAAATCAATGGCTTGCCCGCCCGCCATGCCGCGTGAGCCACTTGCCAAAGCCAGCATATGCAACATTTGTAGTTTTTGTGTGGCATTTTTAAGATATTTATCTTGCGAAATCAGTTGAAACGCCAAGCTTTGTAGTGCATCGCCAACCAGCAACGCTACTGCCGCACCATATTTTTTATGGGTTGAAGGTTTGCCGCGACGCAATTCATCGTCATCCATACAAGGCATATCATCATGCACCAGAGAAAACGCGTGAATGAGCTCAACTGATGCAGCTGGTAAATCGATAGCGGCTAATTTTGCGCCACAAAACTCACCTGCGGCATAAGCCAGCAACGCGCGAACACGTTTGCCGCCATCTAAAACTGAGTAACGCATGGCTTCATGCAGTTTTGCAGGCGCCATAGCAACGCTGGGCATGTGCTTGTCGAGTACATTTTCCATGCGCACTTGCAAGCTACTAGCCCACAAATTGAATGATTCTTTTTGATCTAGATTAAGTTCACTCATTGGGCAACAGCCCATGTTTTTTGCAAGAAATGAAGATTATGCATTATCGGGGTTGTGTCCAATTAATTTGCCAGCATCGGTTAATATTTGCACTTGCTGCTCAACCTGATTTAAGCTGGTTTGGCATATTTGTAGCAACTGTGCGCCGCGTTTGTAGGCATTAAAAGATTCGTCCAACGCTAAATTGCCCATTTCCATTTGGTTGACAATCGCTTCTAGCTCAGCCAGCGCTTGTTCATAAGTTAAGTCAATATCATCAATATCGATAATGTTCGATTTGACGGAACTGGCAGGAGATTTTTTGGGTGAAGTCATTAATAACAGTGTTTTCTTTAATATTACTGTTTGTATCTATTTTGTATTTATAGTTTTATGTATCGATTTTAACAAAACTAAAGCATGTTGCGGATTTAAATAGTGATTTTTCGCGCTTTAAGCTGCAAATAACTCATCAATTACTTAACCATTCAACACACGCAATAAAAATTGTTTAATATCTTCAATCTCTTCTGCACAAACAGCATGCGCCATTGCGTATTCGTGCCAGTTTACGGCGTAATTTTCTGCTTGTAACAGGTTGAATGATAATCGACAGGTTGACATGGTAATCACCGTATCATCGCTGCCATGCGCCATCAATATAGGCGTTTGTTGATTCGCCATACTTTTTTGCGTCGTTAATTCAGCGCTTAATGGCAAATAAGTTGAAAGCGCAATAACCCCAGCAAGCGTTTGCTGGTATCGAAGTGCCGTGTGCAGTGCAATCGCGCCGCCTTGCGAAAAACCGGCTAATACGATGCGATTTGCTGGCACGCCACGGTTGATTTCTTGCGCAATCAAGGCTTCAATTTGCAACTGACTCTCTCGGATACCGATGGCATCTTCGCGGCTATTCGGCGTTAATGCTTCAATATCGTACCAAGCGCGCATCTCAAAGCCGTTATTGAGTGTGACTTTTCGGTAAGGCGCATGCGGCAAAATAAAACGTATATTGGGCAAATCTAGCATTTTGACTACAGGCACAAAATCATTACCGTCTGCGCCTAATCCGTGCAGCCAAATCACACTGGCATTAACGGTTTGCGATGTAACTATTTCTATTGGACATTCAGTCATTTTATCATCATCAATTTTATGTTTAACCTATGAGTTTTAAAGCATTGTTGGCCGATTTATTGCTATTAAGTATTTTAACAGCACTTAACCTGCACAATCACCGCAATAATGCATGAATTTTTGACAGCTTTGACGCAAAACATACACAATAATTGTAAAATGTTATTACTTGGATATGCGCCGCTATACGTCAATTACAAGCGCATTAAAGCTTAACAAAAAATGCTGATGAAATAATGGTTAAGTTGAATTTAAAGCTTACAAGGCTTTGTATAAACAGCGACGTATAGGACGAATGTAAATAAAATGCAAATTAAAATACTGGGTTGCAGCGGTGGCATTGGTGGCAATATGCGCACCACTTCTATGTTGGTAGATGACGATGTGCTTATTGATGCAGGCACTGGCGTGGGCGATTTATCGCTGGATGCTTTGTTAAAAATCGACCATATTTTTGTCACGCATTCGCATCTTGATCACATTGCCTCACTTCCGTTGTTGTTAGATACCGTGATGGGTTTGCGCACACAACCTGTTACCGTGCATGCCACGCTTGAAGTGATTAATATCTTAAAACAACATATTTTTAACTGGTTAATTTGGCCTAATTTTAATTCAATCCCTAATTCAGACGCACCGTTTTTGCGATACAACGAAATCTGTGTAGGTGAGGGCGTAACGGTTAAAGGTAAAACGATTACTGCCGTGCCCGCCAATCATGTTGTCCCTGCGGTCGGCTATCAAATTGATAATGGTTTAAACAGCTTGCTATTTACCGGTGATACCGCAGGCGGCGCTGCTTTTTGGCACGTCGTTAATCAGATTAACAACTTAAAAGTGCTGATTATTGAAACGGCATTTAGCAATGCAGAGGCTGAGCTGGCCGTGCTTTCTAAACATTTGTGCCCAGCAACGTTGGCCGATGAATTAGTGCAAATGCACAACCAAGCAGCGGTTTATATTACGCATTTAAAACCGGGCGAAGATATTATTATTATGCAAGAAATTGCAGCCAACCCCATCACGCAACACTGCAAAGCCTTGCAGCAACAACAGATATTTCATCTTTAAGTAAAGTATGATGCAACCAGAAAATACACCAGCTAGCACCAACATTGATGTGAATGCGCTGCTTGGTTTTGAGCCAATTGCAAGGTTATCGCCCAATCGTTTACAAGAGCTGGCGTCCCTTTGTATTGTAGAGCAAGTGAGCAAAGATTTAGACCCCACACGCATGAATATTGATAGTCAAGCCTTGTATCTACTGAAGGGTGATTTAGGTATTCGCTACCAAAATGGCAATAAACTGATTTTGCGCGCAGGCACCAGTGCAGCCAAACACCCAATAAATACGCAGCGCTTAAAAATTAAAGATACCATTGCATTAACACCATTAGAAATTGTGCGTATTGATTTAGATTTGCTAGATATTATGATGACTTGGGATCAGTTATCAGGTTATCCGCCTGCGCAAACTAAGCCACAAACCAATGTCGCACAACATAATTGGCAAAAAGACGCAGGTAGCTTTCATGCTTTTAAAATACACAATGGCATTTTTAATAAATTGCCACCCGCCAATATTGAAGCCATGTTTGCGCGAATGACCATGGTCAATGTGGAAGCCAACCGAACCATTATCACCCAAGGGCAAGAGGGCGATTATTATTACCTGATTCAACAAGGCACAGCAATAGTAAGCCGCATCACCGATATAAGCCAACCAGCCGTGATATTGGCAGAAATCACCATAGGCGCAGGTTTTGGCGAAGAAGCTTTAGCATCGGACAACAAACGCAATGCCACCGTAACCATGAAAACCAGCGGCCAATTATTGCGTTTGCAAAAACAAGATTTTATTGAATTATTAAAAGCGCCTATTGTAAATAGCATTAATAAGCTTGCGGCAGATGAAAAAGTAACCAGCGGCACCGCAGTGTGGATAGATGTGCGCTTTCCATCTGAATATAAACATGAGCATATTGAAGGCGCCATTAACGCGCCCTTGCACGAGCTACGCAATATTGCGGCTGAATTAGATAAAAGCAAAGATTACATTGTGTATTGCCAAACAGGCCGCCGCAGCAGCGCAGCAGCGTTTATTTTGGCGCAATGCGGGTTAAGTGCGGAAGTGTTAGCGGGTGGAACACGAAGTAGCATTTCCTGAACTATTCAATGAACAACATACCAGCCATGTTCACTGCATTTTTGTCGAAAGTCATCACGCCAGTACATTTTGCATCATTAGCACTGCTCACAATTAAACAATCTGCGAAATCTGCATTAGACTTAGTATATTTATCTAGTGCTTGCGCAATAATCTGGGCATTTTCCAGCAATATTTCGCTGGTACGTAAAAGCGTCTGTAAAATTGCAACGCATTCTGCTTTTGTGGCTTTATAACAACCTTGCATCACCCAAACAAGTTCAACTACAGATACCAACGTAACAAATCCAGGTGATTCTGCAGATAGCGATTCAATTAATTGCGTTGCTTGTTGAGATTGATTCACATCATCTTGCGCGATATAACGCACCAATACATTCGTATCTAAACCAATCATCACTTCATACCAGTTAATGCAATCGCTTCGTTCATCTGTTCAATCGTAATCGGCGCATCAGGTT